>NZ_ACJN02000002.1:300000-600000 GCF_000174435.1 Desulfonatronospira thiodismutans ASO3-1 | reverse complement strand
AATGGGGGCCAGGAGCACTGAATTCATTGACTATGCCACATCAGGAGACGCAATAGGGGATTATTCCCAGGTGGTGGGGTATGCCGGAGTGGTTGTGAGTTAGGCCCTCAGCACTAATTTTGGAACAACATGCTGGCAACCAGATTTCTCACACCCTGCCTCTCACCCCTTTAGCGTATAGCCAGGGTTAACCAGGTCTACTTCCATCTGCCGCCCGTCATTGCCGGTCCCGGGCAGGGCCGGCCTGTGCTCCTTGAATCCGTTCAGGAAAGACTTCAGAACATCTTCTGCGTAAACCTGCCTCCGGCAACATTCAGCCCCGTGTTGACTATCCCTGAAAACCTGTACTAAAGAACCAGAGTAGACCACTGTCCAGTCCAAGTCCAAAGGCAGGGGGCATGCTCCTGAAAAAGTATGCCCCGGCCGTGCGGTGTACTGCTGTCAATATTTTTGTACAGCCCAGTGCTTTGACCTGTCACAAAACATGCCGGCTGGAGGAGCCTGATGCAGATATTTTACCTGGCCCTGGCCTCTTTTCTTATCTTGAACATACTGGCTGGACTGTGGAGGGTCATTCAGGGTCCGACCCCGGCTGACCGCATGGTATCGGCGCAGCTCTTCGGCACCACCGGGGTGGCCATACTGCTGGTCCTGGCCCAGGCCCTTGAAGCACCCTATATCCGCAATGCAGCCCTGCTTTTTGCCCTGCTCATGATCATGGCCGTTTTATCCTTTGTGCGCAAAACAGCCCCGCAGCAAAGCCAGACAGGAGATGAAAAATGATATTCGATATTTTCAGCATTATCCTGTGCCTGGCCGGGGCCTTCTTTTTTCTGGGGGGCACTGTGGGGCTCCTGCGCTTTCCGGACACCTACAGCCGCCTGCATGCCCTGACCAAAGCGGACAACCTGGGCCTGGGATTCATCGTACTGGGGCTTATGTTTGCCAGTGCCTCCCTGCCTGAAATAATCAAGCTGGGGCTCATCTGGCTTCTGGCCCTGGTGGGCAGTTCCAGTGCCTGTTACTTCATCGGCAATTATATTTATCATATGCCCTCGCAGGAGGAGGAGTAATTGGCTCTGTTTCTGGACGTTCTGGTGGCCTTCGCCCTGGTGGCCACCGCCTGGAGGATAATGCGCGCTCCGGGCCACTTCCAGGCAGTGGTGCTCTTTATCACCTTCGGGCTTCTTTTGTCCCTGGCCTGGGCCAGGCTGAATTCTCCGGACATCGCCCTGGCCGAGGCCGCCGTGGGTGCGGGTCTGGCCGGGGTGCTGCTTTTAGATACCCTGCGGGCCGTGGCCCAGCCGGGCAAAGTCAAAACCGGGGCGCATTTTTCCTGGCTGCTTTTGCCCTGCCTGCTTCTTGCTGGTCTTCTTTCCCTGTCCATCATACACATTGAGCCTGACTCCCAGGGGCTGATCCGGGCGGTGGAGGCAGGCATGCAGGCCACCAGCCTGGAATACCCGGTCACGGCTGTACTTCTGGATTTCAGGGGCTACGATACCTGGCTGGAACTGGGGGTATTGCTGGCAGCGGTCATGGGGCTTCTGTGCGTACGCCGTAAAGAAAGTATCCGCTCCCCCCTGCTGCCTGCCCCGGCCGAACCGGTGGGGCGCTGGCTCATAAGTATCCTCTTGCCTCTTATCCTCCTGGTGGGAGGTTTTCTCCTCTGGCTGGGGGCTTTTGCCCCGGGAGGGGCATTTCAGGCCGGAGTTGTCTGGGCTGCGGGCGGAGTGCTTCTCTGGCAGGCCGGGCACCCATCCCTGGGAGCTTTGCCGGTAAGCCTGTGGCGCATAAGCGCGGTGCTGGGCTTTGCCCTTTTCTGGCTTCTGGCGGCAGCGGCCCTGTTTCGAAATGAACCAATGCTCACCCACCCCCAGGCCAAGGCCTGGATCCTGGCTGTAGAATATGCTGCAGCCCTGTCCATTGCGGTATGCCTGACCAGCCTGACTATTGGTGGACAGAAGTCAGGGGACAAGGGTCAGGGGGCAGGAGTCAGGGGGCAGAAATCAGAAGTCAGATAACAAATAACAAATAACAAATAACTGATAACCGATAACATAGTACAAGCGGATAAAGTCATGCATGGTTTTTACATATACGCAGTAACGGCAATGCTTCTGTTCTGCCTGGGGCTGTGGGGGCTTGCTTCTCACAAAAACCTTTTGCGCAAGATCGTGGCCTTAAACGTCATGGCCGGGGGCGTGTTTCTTTTATTCATAAGCATTGCCAATCCGGACCAGTCCGGCCAAGTGGACCCCGTGCCCCAGGCCATGGTTTTAACCGGTATCGTGGTGGCCATCAGCCTCACCGCCTTTGCCCTCTTCCTTACCCGGCGTATTCATGAAAAAACCGGGCATGCCGAGCTGGACACCTCCTGCAGCATAGAGGATGAGGAAGGGTAATGGAAAGCCTGCTGGTCCTGGTACCCCTGGCCGCAGCCATGGGCTCTTTCCTGGCTCCGGGCCGGGGTATCGCATCCTGGGGATTTCTCACATCCCTTGTTATTCCCGCCCTGGCCACAGGCCTTGCCCTGGACGTCTACCACCACGGGGCCAGGCGTGTTTCCCTGGGGGGCTGGGCGGAACCCCTGGGTATCCACCTGCATATGGACGGACTGAGTGTGATTTTTCTGCTCATGACCGCCCTTGTAGGAGCCCTTGTCAGTATTTACAGCACCTTTTTCTTTGACAGGGAAAGCGCCCGCCACTTCTGGCCCTTATGGCTTCTCATGTGGGCCGGGCTCAACAGTCTGTTCATGGTCTCTGACGTCTTCAACGCCTATGTGGTGCTGGAGCTGGTCACCATCTGCGCCGCAGCTCTGGCCGTGCTCTCGGGTAAGACAGAATCTTTGCAGGCGGGCCTGCGCTATCTCCTGGTGGCCATGGCCGGCTCCCTGGCTTTTCTCATGGGAGTAGGCTTTTTGTACGCCGAGACCGGCATGCTGGACATGTTCATGCAGTCCGGTGGTCTGCAGGGCGGACCTGTTACAGCAGCAGCCTTCGGGCTCATGACTGCGGGGCTTATCATGAAATCAGCCCTGCTGCCCTTTCACTTCTGGCTGCCCCCGGCCCACGGCGAGGCTCCTGCTCCTGTCAGCGCTCTTCTCTCAGCCCTGGTCATCAAGGGTTCTTTTTTTCTTCTCCTGCGCCTGTGGGTGGGAGTTTTTGAACCAGCCGGGCTCACATATCACGGGGCCTACGTTCTGGGCTGCCTGGGCGTGCTGGCGGTGCTCTGGGGCTCCTATCAGGCCCTGATTCAGGCCAGGCTCAAGCTTATCATCGCCTATTCCAGCGTGGCCCAGGTGGGCTATCTTTTTCTCATGTTCCCCCTTCTGTGCACAGTGCCCGAGGCCCCCTGGGCTGAAAAGGCCTGGGCCGGAGGCACTTACCAGGCCATCTCCCACGGCCTGGCCAAGGCCGCCCTTTTCCTGGCCGCGGGCAACCTGATTCTGTCCACAGGCACCGACAGGATCCATTACATGAAAAACATCGCCTCGCGCCTGCCCATGACCACCTTTACCCTGGGCCTGGCCGGCATAAGCCTCATGGGCCTGCCTCCCAGCGGGGGCTTCGTGGCCAAGTGGATGTTCATGCAGGCCATCCTGGAAAGCGGGCAGTGGTGGTGGGCGGTTGCCCCGGTCCTGGGGGGGCTGCTCACCGCCGGGTATGTCTTCAGGATTCTTGGGCATGCCTTTCTGCTGGCGGAAAAAGAGGCGCGCATGCTTCCTGTGCCCTTTGTCCTGGAAAAAATTCCTCTGATCCTGGCCCTGGCTTCCATCCTCATAGGTTTCCGGGCCGAGGAAGTCATTTTTATGCTGCAGGAGCACATGCTCTGGACGGTTGAGTGGGAGGACGGACCATGAACCTGAACGTCTGGCTGCCCCTGCTGGTCCTGGCCAGCTCTTTGTTTGCCGGGCTTATAATCTTCATGCTTGATGAAAGCCGCAGCAGGCTGCGCACAGCCCTGAACCTCTTTGCCGCGGCCTTCAAGGTGGTGGCGGTGCACTACATGGCCTACAGGCTGCTGGTGCATGGGGAAGTGCATGAGGTGGGATTCAGCATGGGGCTTGGCTTTGAGTTCCTGCTCAAGGTGGATTTTCTGTCCCTCATGTTTCTGGCCCTGTCCAGCAACCTGTGGCTGGTGACCACCCTGTACGCCGTGGGCTACCTGGAGGGCTCGCCCAACCGCAGCCGTTTTTTTGGTTTTTTCAGCCTGTGCGTCACCGCCAGTACCGGCATCGCCATGGCCGGCAACCTGATCACCTTCTTTATCTTTTATGAATTTCTGACCCTGACCACCTACCCCCTGGTGGTGCACCGCGAAACCAGGCAGGCCCTGGAAGCCGGGCGCAACTACCTGTGGTACACCATCGGCGGCGGTTCAGTATTGTTTGTGGGTATTGTCTGGCTGCATGTCCTGGCCGGACCCTTCGATTTCACCGACACCGGGGTGCTTGAGGCTCTGGACCCGGCTCATTACAGCACCCTGATAATAATATTCGCCCTGCTCATCGCCGGGCTGGGAGTCAAGGCGGCTCTGGTGCCTCTGCACGGCTGGCTTCCGGTGGCCATGATAGCCCCGGCCCCGGTTTCGGCTTTGCTGCACGCTGTAGCCGTGGTCAAGGCCGGAGCCTTCGGCATAGTCCGGGTGGTATTTGACGTGTATGACAGGGAGTTTGCAGCAGGCCTGGGACTTCTGGAGCCCCTGGCCTTAGTGGCTGCAGTGACCATAGTTTTCGGGTCGGTGCGGGCCCTGATGCAGACGGATCTCAAGAAGCGACTGGCTTATTCAACCGTGAGCCAGGTTTCCTACATTA
Source organism: Desulfonatronospira thiodismutans ASO3-1 (assembly GCF_000174435.1). Taxonomy (NCBI): domain Bacteria; kingdom Pseudomonadati; phylum Thermodesulfobacteriota; class Desulfovibrionia; order Desulfovibrionales; family Desulfonatronovibrionaceae; genus Desulfonatronospira; species Desulfonatronospira thiodismutans. Next base: position 595,181 of record NZ_ACJN02000002.1, on the reverse strand, counting down.
CTCTCGGGGTGGCCATCCTGGCTCCCTTTTCCACTGTGGCGGCCATCGTGCACCTGGTACACCAGGGCATCATGAAGATCACCCTGTTCTTCTGCGCCGGCAACATCGCCGAGACCCTGGGACTGCACAGCATCAAAGACCTGGGCGGGGTGGGCCGGCGTATGCCGGTTACCGCCATCTGTTTTACTGTTGCGGCCTTCGGCATGATTGGAGTGCCTCCAGTGGCCGGGTTCGTGAGCAAATGGTACCTGGGACTCGGGGGCATGGACGCCGGCCGGGAATGGGTGGTGGGGATCATGGTCCTTAGCAGCATGCTCAATGCGGCCTATTTTCTGCCAGTTGTCAAAACCATCTGGTTCAAGACTCCGCAGAAAAAATGGAAGATACAGCGCGTAAGCCGTTTTGAAGCCCCCCTGACCCTGCTGCTGCCCGCCCTGGCAACAGCCTCCATGTCGCTGTTGGCCGGACTCTGGGCCGGGTGGACCTGGAGTCCCCTGGGTATTGCAAAACAGATAGCCACTGGAATGGGGGCCCTGCCATGATATGGGTTCTGGCTGTTTTTTTCCCCCTGCTTCTGGCGGGCCTGTGCCTGATCTCAAAAATTCAGGACAAATACTGGGGCCGGCTTGCAGTCCTGGGACCTCTTCCGGCTCTGGGTCTGGCTGTTTTTGGATCCGATACGGCCCCTCTGGAGATGCCCAGTTTTTTACTCGGCATGCATCTGGGTTTCGGGGAATACGGCAGGTATTTCCTGCTTCTCATGGCCATGGTCTGGACCGGGGCAGGCTTTTTTTCCGCCTGCAGCATGCACAATGACCCCGACCGGCGCTCCTATACCATCTTGTTTCTGCTGGCCATGTGCGGCACACTGGGTCTGGCAGTGGCCAAGGACGTAGTCACCTTTTACGCTTTCTTCTCGCTTATGACCTTTACCGCCTACAGCCTGGTCATCCACAACGACACCCCCTCAGCCTGGAAGGCCGGGCATGTATACATGGTCACTGCTGTGCTGGGGGAGGGGATGCTTACCGCCGGGCTGATGATTTCGGTGCACGTAGCCGACAGCGTCATGTTTATGGATATTTCCCGGGCCGCTGCAGGACTCTCCCCGGCTCATCCCATGTTTTTTCTGCTGTTTGCAGGCTTCGGCATCAAAGCCGGGATCCTGGGCCTGCACTACTGGCTGCCCCTGGCTCATCCGGCCGCTCCCACCCCGGCCAGCGCAGTACTGAGCGGAGCCATGATCAAGGCCGGACTTCTGGGCTGGCTTTACTTTTTTCCGGTGGAGTCAGCCTCCATGCCCTCCTGGGGAGCATTTTTCATGTGCCTGGGACTTCTGGGGGCTTTTTTCGGAGTTCTGGCCGGACTTCTGGAAAAGGACCCCAAAACCGTCCTGGCCTATTCCAGCATCAGCCAGATGGGACTCATGGCCTTTCTCCTGGGGCTGGCCCTTTTTGATGCCGCACTGGCAAAAACGGCCCTGCCAGGAATCCTGATGTTTGTCATGCACCACGGACTGGCCAAGGCAGCCCTGTTCATCGGGGTGGGAGCCACCAAATACGCCAGGGGGCAGGGGGCCGGCACTTTTCTTCTGCTGGCGGCCCTGGCCCTGCCGGCCCTGGCCCTGGCCGGAGCTCCGCTTACCTCCGGGATACAGGTCAAGTACCTCATGAAGGACCTGGCTTCCATGGGCCCCATGTACTCTGTTACAGGGCTTCTTCTGCCCCTTTCCTCCCTGGGCACAACCCTGCTCATGGCGCATTTTCTCTACCGGATTTTTCAGGCCATGAAACCTGCGGACAAGGCGTACCCCCGGGATCAGGCCCTGGTCTGGCTGGTCATGGTGGCTGCAAGCACCGGCCTGCCCTTTGTATCCGTGCATACATTCGAAATGCTCCCGGCGGCCTGGCAGGCGGATACGGGTTTTATCTGGGGGGGACTGTGGCCGGTAATGCTTGGTGTGCTTATTTATCCGGCAATCAAATTCTGGGTCCCCTTGCAGGCCGCTTTGCATTCCTGGCCGGACACCGTGGAATTAACGGAAAGAATCTGGCGTCTTTCTTATGCCAGGTGGCGCAGCAGCCCGCTTTGCGACCCCACCTGCGGACAGATAAATTTTGTATACATGCTGGACAGATATATTTACGGCCGCAAAAGCATGGAAACCCCCTGCAGCATTGAATTCAGGCTCAGGCAGTGGCCTGTGGCCGGATTTTTATTTGTAGTTCTGACCCTGCTTCTGGCAGGCTTGGGGATGATGATCTGATGAAAGAAAGGCGGAATCTACACATGGTAAATGAGCCGGGAAATCAGGCAAAAAGAAGTCCACGGCCGGGAGTTATTGCCGGGGCAAGGTGCTTTGCCTTTCGCCTGGCCCTTTTCGGGGTTATCTGGTGGGGCCTGGCCGGAGGCAGTTTGCAGGACTGGCCTCTGGGGCTGTTCTTCGTCCTTGCAGCGGCGGTGAGCAGCATGTTCCTTGTGCCCGGGCAGAACCTCCGGCTGCCGGGTCTTCCGGGTTTTATCCCTTTCTTTTTGCACCTGTCCCTGCTGGGGGGTCTTGATGTCACCTCCAGGGCCTTCAGGCCGTCAATGCCCCTTAAGACCGGCATAATCATGCACAGGGTCCAGCTTGAACATCCCACTGCCAGGGTGCTTTTTGTCTGGGTAGTCAGCCTGCTTCCCGGTACCGCCTCGGTGCAGCTTGTGGACCAGAGCCTGCGCATTCATGTCCTGGATGCTGCACAGCCCCACCAGGACAGGCTGAAGGACCTGGAAAAAAGAATCCAGGCCCTGTTCAGGACTTGACCCCGGCTGAAAAAATCAGCCCAGCCAGGGATCGTCATCATCCACCCCGGCAGCCCCGGCCCGGCCTTTTTCCCGCTCTTTGGCCAGATCCAGGGCCGACTGAGTGGTATTGATTGATTTTTGAATCCTGTTGCGCAATTCCGGGTCTGCGGACTGCTGCTCTCTCAGGGCAGCGTAAAGGTTGTCCATGGCCTTTTGTAGGTATGTTTTTTCCTGTGGCATTTAAGTCCTCACTGGGTTTTACGTGCTTTCGATGCTGCTCAGGGCCTGTTCAAACACCTGCTTCTGTTCCTGGCTGAAAAGGACGAACCTGATCTTTTTTACCTGGCGCAGTCCAGTGGCCGCGTCAGCAATTGTTTTTAATGCCACCTGCGCCGCCTTGTCCAGGGGAAAACCAAAGGCCCCCGAAGAAATGGCCGGAAAGGCTATGGAGTCCACATGGTGCTCTTCAGCCAGGCTCAAGGCTCTTTTGTAGCACCTGGCCAGTAGTTCGTCCTCGGGCCGGTCCACACCGTAAACAGGCCCCAGGCAATGAATAACGTACCTGTTGGGCAGGTTGTGTCCCCCGGTAAGCACCGCCTCTCCAGGCCTTATGGGCGCCAGGGGGCGGCATTCTTCTTCCAGTCCGGGACCGGCCTTCTGGTGCAGGGCCCCGGCCACGCCTCCGCCGGGCCTCAGCTGCGAGTTTGCCGCATTTACCACTGCGGTTATGTCTTCCTGGGAGGCTATGTCGCCCTGGACGCATTCCACCCTGACCCTGGAAATTACCTTGTGCATATCCCGGCACCTCCTGTTTTCCGGTTTACATGCTCTGCCGACCTGCATTCCCGGACAGCTGGAGCACAAATCATTATGGTTAATTCTTACGTCTATATTAACAATAATCCCCGGATTTTCCAAACCAAAAAACCGGCCTGAAAACTTCTGGCGGAGGCTTGACCAGACCCTGAGGATGACCTATGATGCATAAATCAGATTGTTTGCCATGTACGGGAAACCACCGGACAAAAAGTCCGGCAGGATATTAAGGATATTAATCTTTAGATAATCCCGCACACGCTTTCTCAAGTCTTGCTGAATCACTCTCTGGTCAAGGTTCTGGCCTCAGTTGCCTGTACCGGCCTGAGATGTGGGTTCAGCCCTTTACCCCTGCATGCCCGGGATCAGACGCAAAGGTAAAGGCTTGATTAAAACGTGTGCGGGATTAAGTTGTTTCTAACCCAAAACACGAGAGAATTCAGGTATGAGCGACAGCATCCCCATTTCAGAGGAAGGTTTTGCAAGACTTAAACAAGAACTGGAAAAACTCCAGGCCGAACGCCCCGAGGTGATCCAGGCCATCAAGGAAGCCCGCGAGGAAGGCGATCTCAAAGAAAACGCCGGCTACGACGCGGCCAGGGAACGCCAGGGCCTTCTGGAGGCCAAGATTGCCCAGATAACTTCACGTATGCCCATGTTCAACATCATCGACCTGGACACCATGGATGGCAACAAGGTATGCTATGGGGCCACAGTGGAAATAGAAAACGTGGACACCGGCGAAGTTAAAAAATATACTCTGCTCGGCCCTGATGAGACCGATTTTGTTCCAGATTCTCTGTCCGTTTTTTCTCCCCTGGCCCGGGCCCTCATGGGCAGAGAGGTGGGCGATGAAACAGTGGTAAACGCCCCCAAAGGCAAGATCGAGTACGAAATCCTGGATATCAAGTTTTACGGCTCCTCCATCTTCAAAGATGGCTAAGGCAGGATCATGGATCCTGGATCCGCACTTTCGCAACCTGAATCTTCAGGCATAAAGACCCCCCGGGCCTTAGTCCGACAGGCCCGCTCAGGAAAACTGCTTTCATTTGACGGCCTTGAGGGCATAATCAAGGCTCATACTGCCGAAGAGGTCCTGCCCGCACTGCAGCAGGTGGAACAGCAGGTTGAAGGCCACAGCCTTTTCGCTGCCGGGTTTGTCTCCTACGAGGCCTCTTTGGCCTTTGATCCTTATTTAAAAGTCCGCCCGGACGATTCAGGTTTTCCCCTTCTGTGGTTCGGACTTTTTTCCGGTATGCGGGAAACAGAACTGCCCCGCCCGGACTCCCGGGTTTCTCTGGAGGGCCTGAACTGGTCGCCCTCCATTACCCCCGGGGAATACTCCAGTTCCCTGGACCGCATCCGGGAATATATCCGGGCCGGAGATACCTATCAGGTCAATTTTACCTACAGGTTAAGAGCTGAATGCTCCCTTGATCCCCTGGACATCTTCTGCACCATCTACCGCTCTCAGGATCCTCCATACGCAGCCTTCATTGATACCGGAGAGTTCGCCCTGTGCAGCTTTTCCCCGGAGATGTTTTTCACCCTCAAGGGACAGACCCTGAGGTCCAGGCCCATGAAAGGCACCGCTGCCAGGGGCCTGGACAACATCCAGGACCGGCATGCGGCCCGGGAGCTTGAAAAATCGGAAAAAGACAGGGCCGAAAACGTCATGATAGTGGACATGGTCCGAAACGACATGGGCCGCATAGCCCATCCGGGAAGCGTGCATGTTCCGCAGCTGTTTTCCGTGGAAAAGTATTTCGATGTCTGGCAGATGACTTCTCTGGTAGAGAGTTCTACATCCGCTCCCCTGGACGCGATTTTTTCATCTCTTTTCCCACCTGCCTCCATTACCGGAGCCCCCAAGATCAGAACCACGGAAATCATCGCTGAACTGGAAACCGCACCCAGGCGCATCTACACCGGGGCCATGGGCTATGTAGCTCCGGGCAGGCAGGCCCAGTTCAACGTGGCCATCCGCACCCTCCTTCTGGACCAGACAAAAAGCCTGGCCGAATACGGCATCGGCGGAGGCATAGTCTGGGACTCCAGAACGGACATGGAAATGAACGAGTCCAGGGTCAAGGCCAGGGTCCTGGCCACTCCAGGCCCTGGCTTCGATCTTTTGGAAAGCATTTTGTGGCAGCCTTCAAAAGGCTTTCCCTATTTGAGCATGCACCTCGAGCGCCTGCAGGAATCTGCTGAATACTTTGACTTTCCCCTGGACCTGCAGCGAGTGCACAGTGAGTTGCAGGATCTGGGTGCTGCCCTGCCCCAGGAGCCGCACAAAATACGCCTGCTGGTATCCAGGAAGGGTGCGGTGAAGGTGCAGGCAGTGAAGCTTGATACGCAGAATCCCGGTTTTTCCCGTCTGCCCCTGGCCGCCTCAGCGGTGGATCCAGACAACAGGTTCTTATACCACAAAACCACCAACAGGGAAGTGTACAATCAGGCCCTGGCTGCCAGGCCCGGCTGCCGGGACGTGCTTCTATACAATCATCGCGGCCAGGCTACCGAATCCACCATTGCCAACCTGGCAGTAGAAAAAAACGGGGAACTGCTCACCCCCCCGGTAAGCTGCGGCCTGCTGCCCGGAGTGTACCGTTCTCTTATGCTGGAGCAGGGCGTCATCCGCGAAAGTGTGCTGAGCATCCAGGACGTACTGGACAGCCCAAGGGTCTTTCTCATGAACAGTGTCCGCGGCATGCACCAGGTGGACATTATTTCCTGACATCAAAAAAAGTTGCGCCCGGGCCGGATTATCAGTATTGATCCCGGCAGACGGATCACCTGCCGACAACACCTGTAGTTATATTCCCGGGCCTGTTAGCACATACATTTTGTAACCATTCAGGGGATTTCTCGGTGGTGATTACTGGCACCAGGCCCTGGGGACTGTCACGCACTCATTTTTCTAAGGCGGGCTATGCCCGCAACCCAATAAATAAAAGAGTTTTTTGACAGGATTAACAGGATTAAGAGATTGATTAAGAGAAAAACATTTTTGTCCTGGCCGGAAGCCAGGCCAAAAGGTTATCACTCGCCTATGGCGATGGCTAATGCAATCTGCGGCTTCCGGCTTGCCCTGTGAAATTCCGAAGGACAGCGCAGCTGATTTCACCGGGGCCGCTGATTGCTTATCCTGTCAATCCTGTTAATCCTGTCTAAGTTTCTTGTTTTTTATGACGGGGTTTCAGGGGTAAGTCACTGACGCTCACATCTGTAAATTGTTCATCAGAAAAAAATAAGTGCGGGGACTGTCCCCGGGCCGATTGAGGCACCCCCTGAATGGTTACTACATTTTCTGTCAGGCGGTAAAGCCCGGCAGGAGAAAAGACGATACAGAACAAAGCTATTCAACAGGAGAGGGCATATGCAAAGATTACTTGGTTCCCTGGAAAGCTTCAGGACGGCTGTACTGGCCCTGGTGGCAGTCTATGCAGCCCTTATGGTTTTAATGGTGTATTTCAGGGCCCCGGAAGGCCTGCTCCTGGCCGCCATCTGCGCAGGAGGCGCGCTGATTATCCTGGCAGTCATCACTTTCACCAGCCTCGTCTCCCGCACCCTGCAGGACAACATCACCCAGGCCAAAAGTATAGCTTCCGGACACTACACCAGCACATTCAGACAGCTCCCGGACCAGGGTCTCATGGGCCAGTCCCAGGAGGCCCTGCGGGAAATGCTTGAGCACCTCAAATACGAACTGAGCCTCTCCCGTGGGATCATGCACAGCATGGCCACTCCCTGCGCGGTTACCGACACTGAGGAAAACTTCATCTTCGGCAACCAGAAACTGGTGGACATGCTGGAACACGAGGGCAGGCCCGAAGACTTTTACGGCCAGAACGTGGCTGTCTTTTTCTATGGTGAAAAAAGGCAGACCGTACTGGGTACAGCCATGCAGGAAAACCGCTGGATCAGCAAGGAGGTGGAATTCACCGGACGTAAAGGGGGCAAGCGCAGCATCCATATTGATGCCTCGCCCCTGTACGATATCGAGGGCAAGCTCATGGGTTCGCTTTGCATATACACTGATCTAAGCGAAATTCGGGCCTCGGAGGCGCGTATCAAGGAACAGAACCGCATAATCTCCAGCTATGCCAGTCAGGCCACCAGCATTTCCGAATCCCTGGCCTCATCCTCCAGGGACCTGGCCGCCCAGGTGGAACAGGCCAGCCGGGGGGCCGAATCCCAGACTTCCCTGGCCGGGCAGACGGCCACCTCCATGGAGGAAATGAACAGCACCGTTATGGAAGTGGCCCGAAACGCCTCTGCTGCGGCCCAGGAGGCTGATCAGGCCCGGGATATGGCCCGGGAGGGCTCAAAAGTCGTGGAAGACTCTGTGGCGGCAATAAACAAGGTGCACGGAAAATCCAGGGAACTGCAGTCCAGCATGGACAGCCTGGGCAAACAGGCACAGGAGATAGGCAACATCATGAATGTTATTGATGATATTGCGGACCAGACCAATCTTCTGGCCCTCAATGCAGCCATCGAGGCGGCCAGGGCCGGGGATGCAGGGCGAGGGTTCGCCGTAGTGGCCGATGAAGTGCGCAAACTGGCCGAAAAGACCATGAAGGCCACCAGGGAAGTGGGGCAGGCTGTTTCATCCATTCAGGAGGGGGCCAATAGCAATATACAGGGCATGGACCAGGCTTCGGCGCTTATCGATGAGGCCAACAGCCTGGCCAACCGCTCCGGGGAGGCCCTGGAGGACATTGTCAGGCGGGTCCAGAAAGCAACAGAACAGGTCCAGGCCATTGCCACCGCAACCGAAGAGCAGTCCACCGCCAGTGAAGAGGTCAACCGCAACATAGAGGAAGTAAACCGCATTTCCAGAGAAACAAGCGAGGTCATGACCCAGTCCTCCGGTTCAATTGCAGAACTCTCCCGTCAGGCCCAGGAATTAAAGGACCTGGTACAGCAGCTTAGTCAAAAGTAAAGCTGGAAAGTTAAAAAGTGACAGGGTAAATCCGTGAGCACAGATTCTCAAAAGGTCATTTACTGGCTGGACAGAAAAAGAAGCATAATTGAAGTCGGAGGGGCCTGGGACCGCTTCGCCCTGGAAAATGACGCCTCCAAGGCGTTTTCAAGGCAGGTCAAGGGAAGCTCGGTATGGAAATATATCCGGGACGACTCCACCAGGATGTGGCTGGACACCCTCCTGCAGCTGGCTGAAATCACCGGGGATGCTGTTGAGCGCCCTTACCGCTGTGACTCACCGGATACCAGAAGATACATGCAGATGAAGATAATCCCCGAAAAGCCCGGGGTGCTCAGAGTAGAACACAGGGTCGTCTCCACCGAGAAGCGAAACCGCACTGTATATTTTAAGACTTCGGATCAGATGTCCCGGAATATGGTCAGCAGGTGCAGCATCTGCGGCCGGGTAAAGAGCAAAGACCAGTGGCAGGAACCGGATCAGGGCACACAGGAAAAACCCCTGAATCTGACCGTGGTTTATACCGTATGTCCAACATGCTCCAGCAGCCTGTCATCCCGCTAAAACCTGAACTACCGGCAACACAAGAGTTGAATTACTGCTGTCGGCAGGGGTGAATGCTGGAAGTTCTCTGCATCAGCCCAAGAGCTTTTTTAGAACGTTTTCAATGTCCTGCATCTGTACCGGCTTGCCCAGGTATTCATCCATGCCGGACTCCAGAAATTTTTCCCGGTCCCCGTTTAATGTATAAGCGGTCAGGGCTATAATGGGGACTTTTGGGGCTATGCCTGAATCCTGCATGCTTCTGATTTTCCTGGTGGCCTGCACCCCGTCCATAACCGGCATATGAATGTCCATGAAAATACAGTCAAAGTGGCTGTGGGCAAAGGCTTCCACGGCCTGACTGCCGTTCTGGGCCGTCTGCACATGATGACCTGATTTTTGCAGAAGCTTCTGCATGGCGAAGCGGTTGGCCGGATCATCTTCCACCAGAAGGATCCGGAGCCCGCTTAGAGCTTTTTCACTGTCCTGACTGTCTTCCTGCCTGGAAACGTCACTGTCCTCTGCAGCTTTCAAAGGAAGGTCCACGTAGAACGTGCTGCCCTGCCCGGGCACGCTCTTAACGCTTATGTTTCCGTGCATGAGCTCCACAAGTCTCTTGACTATGGACAGTCCCAGTCCTGCACCCTGATACTTGCGTGTATAGGAGTTTTCAGCCTGGACAAATGGCTTGAAGAGCTCCTGAAGCACCTCCTGCTCCATGCCTATCCCGGTGTCCTGGACAGTTATGCGCACCTGCTGTTCAGTATCGTCCCCGGCGTACAAAGACCAGGACACCTGCACCCCGCCTTTTTCGGTGAATTTCAGGGCATTGCCCACCAGGTTGAAGAGTATCTGCTGGATCCTGGCCTCGTCTCCAACAAGCCTGGAAGGAAAACCCTCCTGGAAGATACATTCCAGGGACAGATGTTTGTTTCTGGTGGTGACGGCAAAAAGTTCGTTTACCGAACTGCAAAGCTCCAGCGGGTCGAATTCTTCCTGGTGGATGGTCATGTGCCCGGCCTCGATGCGCGAGAGGTCCAGGATGTCCGATAAAAGCCTGGTCAGCCGGTGAGAGGATTTTATGCCCAGATCCACATACTCCTTTTGTTCCATGTCCAGGCTGGTCTCTTTTAACAGCTGCAGCATACCGGCGATGCCGTTTAGAGGTGTTCTTATCTCGTGGCTCATATTGGCCAGAAACTCGGTCTTGACCCTGCTTGCCGCCTCTGCTTCCTGCCTGGCTTTGACCAGTTCCTGCTCTGTCTTTTTCCAGGCGGTAAGGTCTTCGCGGATTAAAATGCCTCCGGTGATTTTGTCACCTTCCTTTAGAGGCACACCGCGCAGGGAAACCCAGCCGCAACCGCCGCCTATGAACTCTGGAAAAAATATTTCCGGAACATCAAGGTGTTCACCATTTAGTATCTGGCTTACCTGTTCATTGATGCCAGCCTTTTCCAGGCCTGGCAGTTCCTGAATATGCATGCCCAAAAGTTTCTGTTTGTCCACCGCGTTGCCTGCAAAGTGCTGCATGTGCCACTCATTGACAAAGATAAGGCGGCCCTGGCTGTCAAACTGCATTATGGATATGGGGCACTGCTCAGCAAGCCTTTTGAAGGACTCCTGACTTCTGACAAGGTCTTCCCGGGCCTGCCTGCGGTCTTCCTCAGCACTCAGGGCGGAGGCGATAATGCCTATCACCTTTTTATCATCTTCTGTAGGAACTCTATTTTCCTGGTAGACCACGCATAATGTGCCTACAAAGTCTTCACCGCACTTCACCGGGTGCCCCAGATAGGTCTTCAGGTTGTACCGCCGGACATTGGGGTCTGTACGGGCATACTCAGTCTGGTCCAGATCGGTGACCACCATTGTCTCGTTTTGGCCCTGCTTTATGGCATCGTAGCATATGTGCCCCTGGGGATGGTCCCTGGGATCGTAGTCTTCCGGAGCCTGCCACTGCCCCATGGAACACAGAAGGCCTGATTCCAGGCGATTGTACAAGGCGCACGCAGCTCCCAGCAGGTCTCCGCAAAGAGCCGTCAGCCGCTGTACATTGGTCTCAAAGTCCTGGCCCAGACCAAGCAGGCAATGATTGATCTCTGAGAGGCGTCTGGCGTTTTTGTGGATCTCTTCTTCGTCTAACTTTTTCTGGGTAACATCCTCGACTATCCCCATGCATCCCTGGATTCTGCCGTTATCTGCAAAGATGGGAGCGAAATGCACCTTGACCGGTGTGGCCTTATCCACTGAAACCGAATGGTAAACATCTTCATAAAATCCTGCTTCTCCGGACAAAGACTTCTTGAACTCCGTTACAAGCTTTGTGTCGGGCAGGGAATGTATATTCAGGCCTATAAGGGCCTGGCGGGACGAACCTATGATCTTTACGAAATTGTCGTTGCAGTCGACAATGATGCCTTTGTCATCGGCTTGAAAAATGCCAAGGGGGGAATTCTCGAAGAGTTTGCGATAACGCTCTTCGCTGGAGCACAGGTTGTCAGCGTACTTATTCATTCCTTCAATCACTGCATCAGGCCTTGAGATGATAGGTGGGCATTTTTTTAACGATATAGGATTTGAACTCCAGTGCCTGGGACATTTGCGGATTGATTTCCAGTGCTTTCTGGACAAATTTTACCGCCATTGAAGTCTTGCCGTATTCATAATAGGTCCTGGCCATGTTGAAATAAAGATTTTCATCACGCTGGCTGTATTGCATGGCCCGGGAGTAATATTTGATGGCCTGCACAAACATCTTGTTTTTGCGAAGCTGGATGCCGAACTCGTTGAACATGTGCTTGTGCTCAGGCTCAAAGGCATTTTTAAGAGAAACCAGTCTCTTAAAGACGGTTTTGCCGTTGTCGGTCTCACCTCTTCTGAGGTAGGACAGACCAAGGCCGAATGTGGCCCGGATATTTTCCTCATCCACCCGCAGGGCCTTCTTGAATTCCATCTCGGCGCTGTAATTCTCGCTGTTGCGCAGGTGCCTCTCACCCCTGGCCACAGTCTTGGAGAGTTCACGGATAACCGGATAGACCTTGTTCATATACAGCTCCGGCTCCGGAAGGTAGTTGGTCATGAGGTTGTCCTTGCTGATGACCCTGGAGGCTCCGGTGGGCACATACTTTTCATTGAGGGTCTGGATGTTGATGTTGCCGTCTTCCCTTTCAGTGGCGTAGATGAGTATGTACTGGGTGGTTTTCTTTTTGGTATGCCCATATCCAACCGTTATTTTGGAAGTAGAGGAAAAAACCCCGTTTATCTGGGGAGACCGGACTTCTGCAGTGGACTGCTGGTGTGTCATTGGAGGAAACGCCTGGATTGTGGTGCAAAAATTAAGCTCGCCAGCGGTTTAAGCTATGATAGAAATATGGCATATTACCTGCAACCGCTGTTAAACTCAAACCTGATAAGAACAGTTGGGCTTGCATGTACAGAAAAACATTATCCTGCTGGGCAAGCCTCGCATGATATCCCCGTAAAAAATCCATTTCTGCCGCCAGCTCAGAATAGTCCGCTTAAGGATCATGGAAAAGTAAACACATAGAAACCGATTAATACTGTGGCCAAGTTTACTTTGACTACACTTGGCTCTGGACTTTTTTGCAGCAACATTCTCAGGGTATCATGGCCGGCAATTCGACCTTGATAATAACTTTAGCTGTAAACAAAAAGCATTGTCAACCATGGAGAAAAAACATACAAATCAAGGTGTTACATGGTGTGCAAGCTGCAGTCTTTTATTTGCCCTCTCTTGAGCCGGATGTCCTTTTTACTGAATCAACAAAGATTCGTCCTTTGGTAACCATTCAGGGGGTCCACGGTGGTGACTCATGGCATTAGGCCAGGGGACTGTCCCCGCTGAGTAGTGACTATGCAGCTTCACTTAATTTCGCGCCTGTACTTTTTGTATTGGTGAAGGAAAAGTGTCGCGGGGACTGTCCCACTGGCCGGTACCTGCCCCCTGAATGGTTACGTCCTTTGTATCCTGCCGGTCCGGGCTTCCGGCTTCAATCAGACGTAACAGTTCAGCCCCCTTTTTAAGGAAAGCAGGGGACAGTCCCCCAGCACTGATTTTTTAACTCTACCAACGCACAGACTAATGCCACCTTGCTTCTGTCCTCTATGAACTTATCAATCCTGGTGCAGCACACCCTTGATCATCCTCTGATAACGTTTGCCGCTTCTGGTATAAATCCTGGCAAAGCGCACCTTGAGCATTTCCCTGCCCCGGACATGCTGCCAGGATGTTTCCAGCGTCCTGATTTTGATCTGGCTTATGAGCATGCTGAGCAAGGACTGCCAGGTGTTACGGCTGGACAGATATACGGTGTATTCTTCCCTGGCACCCTGGTAATTCTCTGATACTGGAATGCCGTCCATAAATGCCCGCCCCAGCTTCCGGGAGTATTCGTCCTTATCCAGGCCGAGCTCCTGAACAAAATAAACAACCCGCATGTATCGGCTCTGAAAAAAACCCATATCCAGATCAAACCCGACCTCGAGGCCGTCCTTGATATCCTGGATATCGCATTCCGGAGTGACAAACTTCATCCGCCTGGAGGAATCGGGTGACTTGAGCACTACGCCCTCCTTGCCCCGGGAGTTGAGGTCGCGAAGAAGAGCATAAAGTTCTTCACCCTGCAACGCATTAAAGGTGCCCAGTTCTTTCACTGCCGGCAGTCCATATTCACGCAGCAGTTCTTCTTTGGTGGATACAGGCAAAAAGGTGCCGTCGGGCTTGCAGACCTCAAATACAAAGAAATGGGCTCCCGGAGACAGATCAACGCCGCGCTGGCGGTTGTAAGGGTTATCCCCTAGAACCTCCCCGCACAGATAGTGCCCGGGATAATCTCTGAAAAAACCATCCAGATCGTATTCTTCAGCCCATATACCGGCCCATTCGGTGCTGAAAGGGCAGATAAAGCCTCCCCTGGTGGCGGCCAGAAGTCGTCCTGCATGGCTGAATACACGCAGATTGTATCCGTCCAGCTTTTCTTCGGCCTTAAAGGAATCGTTTTTGAAAAGCCTTTTGATTCCGGCATGCAGGTGGTAAGTCCTTTTGATGTGCGGAAACCCTGTTATGCTTCTGCCTGGACGGCTCTGATCCTCATTATATAGATGTACCGTGCCCCGGGGGAAGGAACTGTCCTTTCTCTGCCTGGAATAAACCAGTCCGTTGTATTCATTGTGTTCAATTCCTTGATCCTGGTCGAGCAAAGTCATCCTCCTTCATGACGCCCTGACAGTAGTGGACAAAATCCAGAGCGTTGAAAACCTCCAGACCCAGATCTGAAGCCATACTGCAGATACCCTGGTCTTCGGTGAGAACCAGTCCCTGAACTTCCCTGGCCATAAGCACTACCTCCAGGTCTTCTGTACTGTCCAGAATTCCGCTGCGCAGGGCTTCACGGTAATGCTGCCGAACCCAGCGGATGTTTTCCGGGAGGTTATCCCTTTCAATGGCCTTTTCCGCTACCTGCAGGCCCTTGTTCACCCTTTGGCGCAGCTTGTGGATAAAGGCATGGAATATGGCCGCCGGGACCTGAAGATTGTACAGGTCGGGATTGCGGACAACGGCAAGAATACGCAGTCCTGTCAATTCCTTTGCCGGCACAAAGTTGGAGAGCTCTTTGAAAACCGAAGAAGGAATATAAAGCTCAAAACCGCATTCCTGGACCAGAAAACATATCTTTTTAATGGCTGAGGGCAGATCTTCTCCGAAATACTGCCTGGATTCAGGATTGGTCAGTATGCTTGTGTCCAGAACAACCCTGCTCCGGCTGGATTTTATGTCCTTTTCTGTCATGTTCTGTTTCATCCTCAAAAAATAAAATGACCATGCCGGGTGTCAAGAAGGGCTTACAAAAGGCCAGTAATCAACACCGAGGACCCCCTGAATGGTTACAATCTGCCAGGGCGGGAAAGGTCAGCATGACAGACTGCTCCAGGCTCAAAACTTCTGCACGGCTTTGATGCAGGTTTGACTAAGGCCAGAGCCGGCAGCACCCAAAAAATAAGCCCGGACAGGATGCCCGGGCTTAAGCTCTGAATTTATTGACTTTATTAATTCAGTCTGACTCGACTGGACTTGTTGATGGTGCCGAAGGGGGGATTCGAACCCCCACGGGCGGTGCCCACTACCCCCTCAAGATAGCGTGTCTACCTGTTCCACCACTTCGGCGTGTATCGATTTAAAAAGCTGCAGGGATCACTGACTGGAAACCGGGCCTGATGTCTCCCTTCCGTCTTCACTGTCCGGTCTCATGCTCTGCAGAGGAAAATCCCGGGAACTTTCCTCCTCATGTTGCTGCACAATTTCACTGGGTTGAGTCTCATGCTGCTTGGCGGTCATATATGTAAAAGTAAGGGATGTGCAAAAAAATATGATGGCCACCGCTACCGTCAGCTTGGCCAGGATTCCGCCTGCGCCGCCGCTTCCGAAGAGACTTCCGCCGCCTCCCCCGAATATGACTCCCATGCCCTGCTGCCCGGACTGCAGCAGAACCAGGACCACCAGGACCACGCAGGATATAAGATGCAGAGTTACAATCAATGTCTGCAAGGAACTACCTCCATATGCTTACGCAAGTACTATTTGCGAAAATTTATCAGCGTTTAAGCTTGCACCACCTACCAGAACCCCTTCTACATTGTCAAGGGATATTATGGAAGCGGTATTTTCCGGCTTGACGCTGCCGCCGTAGAGAATGCGGATTGCCTCCCCCTGCTTGAGAATACCTTTGAGCTTTTCCCGGACCAGGTCGTGGGCTTCCTGTATCTCCGGGGGGCCGGCGGTTTCACCGGTGCCTATGGCCCAGACAGGTTCGTAAGCCACTGCCAGGTGCTCTGCCGAAATACCCGTGGAAATATGCTTGAGCCCATGTTCCAGTTGGGCATGAAGCACCTCCTGTACCTGTCCATGCTTGCGCTCCTGCAGAGTCTCGCCTATGCACAGGATGACCTTCAGTCCCTTCTGAAGGCCGAAGGCCACTTTTGAAGCGAGGAAGTCATCTTTTTCCCCGAGTACATGCCTGCGCTCCGAGTGCCCGACAAGGGCATAGCTGCAGCCGGCATCCAGGAGCTGGTCCGGGTTTATTTCGCCGGTAAAGGCTCCCTGCTCAGCTGGATAAAAATCCTGCCCGCCCAGATAAAAGCCTTCCTGCTGCATGAGCATCTCGCTGACCCCCCGCAGAGCGGTAAATGGCGGGCAGAGCAAGACTTCCCGGTCATCGGGCAGGTCGTTTCTGACGGCTACCACCAGCTCCCTGGCGGTCTGCCTGGCTTCCTCCCAGGTTTTGAACATCTTCCAGTTGGCGGCCATGAGTTTTTTGGGCATACCTTACTCCTTCTATTTGCTGCTGCACTCTTCCAGGGCCTTGAAGCCGGGGAGAGTCTTGCCTTCGAGAAATTCCATGAAAGATCCGCCCCCGGTGGAGATAAAGCTGAATTTGTCCTGCAGCATCAGTTCGTGGATCAGGGAGTCGGTATCCCCGCCACCGACCATGGTGGTGGCCTTCAGCCCGGAGACCAGCTCCGCGATATTTCTGGAACCCTGGGAAAAGGGGCGGTTTTCAAATGCGCCCATGGGGCCGTTCCAGATAACAGTGCTGGCCTTGTGCAGGACTTCGGAGAAAAGGGTGCATGTGGCAGGTCCTATATCCAGGGCCATGAGATGCCCAGGTATTCCCTGGAAAGGGCAGACCCCCTCTGCTGATTCAGCATCAGGACCCTCACCCAGCATGAAATCCACGGGCAGGTAAAACTGCACCTTGTTCTCTATGGCTTTCTGCATGATTTCCCGGGCCTTGTCCAGGAGATCATCCTCCACTTTTGAAGTGCCCACTGAATAACCCTGAGCCTTGATAAAAGTGTTGGCCATGGCCCCGCCGATGAGCATGGTATCCACTTTGTGCATGAGGTTTTCCAGGACCCCCAGCTTGGAGGATACCTTGGCTCCCCCGGCTATAAGCACGAATGGCCTGGCCGGATCGCCAACCTTGGAAAGATATTCCCATTCTTTTTTTAGAAGCAGTCCCCCTGAGCAGGAAGGTGCGTGCCGGGTTACCCCCACCACCGAAGCATGAGCCCTGTGACTCACACCAAAGGCGTCATTGACGTAAATATCACCCATCCTGGCCAGTTCTCGGCTGAATTCATCGTCGTTTTTTTCTTCGCCGGGGTGAAAGCGCAGGTTCTCCAGCATGAGTATCTGCCCCGGTTCAAGGGAGCGCACCATTTCCAGAGCCTTTTCCCCGATGCAGTCCGGAGCCAGGGCAACGTCTCTGCCCAGGATGGCACTTAGCCTCTCTGCAGCAGGTGCCAGGGACAGCTCTGACCTGACCTGGCCCTTGGGCTTGCCCAGGTGGGAGCAGAGCACAATCCTGGCATTCTGGCGCAAAGCATATTCAATGGTGGGAATAGAAGCCTGGATCCTGGAATCGTCCTGAACCCGGCCGTCTTTTAAAGGAACATTGTAGTCCACCCGCATAAGGATTGTTTTCCCGGAAACATCCAGATCGTCAATAAATTGCATTTTCCACTCCTTGGCTTTATTCATCAACTGTCAATCTAATCAGCGTTTATTTTAAAAAAATAAAACATTCTGCCGCAGAATTCAACATGCAGAAATGACAAAAGTCTTAAAACTACAGCGCAACCTGTTTTTTTAAAATCCGGGGACTGCCCCGCATCGTAACCCTTCAGGGTAGCAGGAAGCATGCAAAGCATCCTGAGTGACAGGCAGGAAAATCTTTCCAGAACTCTTTATGCTTAAAAACCGTGTGTGCGGAGCACCCGCCTGCCCGCTAAAATTCCGCAGGACAGCAAAGCGCATTTTAGTCGGGTGTGAAGCTGAAGGCTTCCCGTGCCGGAGAAGATTTTTTTGGCACGGGCAACTTCGTTGCACATCCCAGTGAAACCAGCTACGCTGAAACTACGTTTGTTTCACGGGACAGGCGGGCGGCTTTGCCCCTCACGGTTGCGGAGTACGCATCAAGTCTATCCTCTGTGGCGATTGCAGACACCCACCCCCGAATGGTTACCCGCACCTGCCATACCCCCGGATGCAGGAATTGATTTTTTCCTTGTATTCTGGCAGACGGTCTTTTTGGCGGTTTTAAAAAGTATAAATAAAAGCTGGAGTCAGGCAGGTTCAAAGACCTGCATCAGCTCATGAGCGCTCAACTCCACCAGTCTGTACCCGGGTTTAAAATCAGGGCAGGCGTGCCCGGAAAAAACGGCAACGCCCCTGCAGGCTGATATGTAAACGAATTATCCAGACCATGGCTTGAGCATGGCTGGGCAGTTCTCGGAGAAAAAATGCACCAGCACAACCCCGGTTCCCTGAGCCAGGATCAGCAGGATCTGATCAGGTTTTACCAGGACACCATTGAACAGGCTCCCATAGGAATTTTCACCGTCACTCCTGATGGACGCTATCTTACAGCCAATACCACCCTGGCCAGGATGCACGGCTTCAACACCTCTGAAGAGCTCATCACTGAGGTAAATGATATCGCCTCCCAAGTTTACGTCTATCCTGAAGAAAGGGAAGAATTCAAGCGGGTCCTGGAGAGCCGCGGAGAGGTCAAAAATTACGAGTCCCTTTTCAGACGCCCTGATGGCAGCATGTTCTGGGTATCCAGGAATGTGCGCGCAGTCAGGGATGAAAAGGGTGATGTCATCTATTATCAGGGCTTTGTCACGGACATTACCGCTAAAAAAGATGCTGAGGTCAGGCTACAGGAAAGGGTCAAGGAGCAGCAGTGTCTTTATCAAATTTCCAGTGCCTTTAAAAAGGATACCACCCTGGATACGTTCCTGCAGCAGGCAGTGGAAGCCATACCCCCGGGATGGCAGTACCCCGAAGACACTGCCGCCCGCATAACTTTCGGGGGGAAAGTATTTTCTACTCCAGGCTTCCAGGAAACCCCGTGGCAGATGAGCGTTGAATTCACCACTGGGGCTCAGACCCTGGGGGATATAACCGTGGCCTACCTGCAGGAAAAACCCCGCGCTGACCACGGACCTTTTCTCCAGGAAGAGTGGAGGCTTTTGCATGCAATAGCCAGGCACCTGGGGGGAATAACTGGCAGAGTGCTGGCTGAGCAGGAAATAAACCGTAAAAATGAACAATTGCAGCAGTTGCTGGATGAAAAGGACAGGTTCTTTTCCATAATTGCCCATGACCTAAGGTCTCCTCTCACAGGAGTTATGGGGTTTACCCGCATGCTGGCTGAAGAAGTGGATCAGTTCTCCCAGCAGGATCTAAGGGAAGTGGCTGAAGAGATGCACAAGGCCACAGAAAATCTGCAGGACCTTCTGGAAAACCTGCTGCAATGGGCCAGCATACAGAAAGGGGCCATTGAATGTGAACCTGAAGATGTCTCCCTTGCCGGTGCAGCGGATAAAAGCATACGCATGGTCAAGACACCCGCCGGGAACAAGGATATCAGCATTGAGTCCGAAGTTGATTCCGGTTTGATGGTTTACGCAGACAGGCGTATGCTGGACACGGTAATTAGAAACCTTCTGTCCAATGCAGTCAAATTCACCCCTGCCGGGGGACGAATCAGGATCTCGGCAGAAATAGAAAACTCCGAGTGCAGTGTACACGTAGAAGACACCGGCACTGGAATGGACGAACAGACCCTGTCCGGGCTGTTTGTCCTGGACAGAACCACTTCCAGAAAAGGCACCGGGGGAGAAAAGGGAACCGGCCTGGGACTTTTGCTCTGTAAGGAATTTGTTGAAATGCAGGGCGGAAAAATCCGGGTAAACAGTACACCCGGTAAGGGCAGCACCTTTAGCTTTACAGTGCCCCTGGCTTGACCCTGATAAAAGACCAGCTGTTTTTCTGCATATCAACCATGAAGAGCATCCCGATGAAATCCAGCTGAGCTGGACCCAGCACTCACTTTCCCATTATTTTGCTTATGCTGAGACCAAAATCTTTAAAGTGAGTGCTGGGTATTTCATGGGACAGGTGAAGGGCATGTAGTTCAAGACCCGAAGGTTTTTTCCCTGAGATCTTCATGCCCTTCTTGGTGCAACCTTTCAACCTGGGTTGCGGACATGGCCCGCCTTAGATCTTTCGTCCCTTGACCACATAAACCGGGTCGCTGACCCAGGTCTGCCCGGTGTGGGGGTCATCCTCCGGACGCCACCAGTTGCGGATACTTATGCTTTCCAGGTCCTTGAAACTATTGGTCTGCAGCAAAAGATCCAGGACGAATCCGCTTCTTTCAAATTCGTGCAGTTCCTGCCACAGGCGGACAACCTTGGGAGGAAACCATCGGTTGGAAAAGCCCGCCATGAATATCCCCCCGGACCTCAAGACCCTGGCCACCTCCCGGGCAACGGCCCAGGGACTGGTCAGATACTCCACGGACAGGCTGCACAGGACAGCATCATACGATTCATCGTTAAATGGTAGTTCCTGGTACCGGTTCAGGTCGTGAACCACGTGAGAATCCAGAACCGGGTTGGCCTGCATTTCCTCCGGATTCAGGCCCAGGCCGGTCACCTGGAGCTGCATGTCCTGCGGCACGTGGGAGGTTACACTGCTCATGAGATCCAGGACCTTCATATCCGGCTCAAGTTCCCGGGCATACTCTCCGGCCAGAAAACCACGGGCCCGGGCATCTATATGGTCAATAAAGCGCGGGGAAGAATAAAACCGGGCATCGTCCATGGAGTCGTTTCTCTCAAATCCATGGGCATGGGCGAATTGCGTGGGGGCATTCCCCGTCCTGGCCTGCATTCCAGGGCCGCTGCCCAGGATTTCTTCCATCCAGTGATTCATCCTCCCCCCGATCTCGCATTCCTTGGTGGCCAGGTCTTCCAGCCTGGCCCTTACTTCCACATTGTAGTCGCTTAAGGGATGTGCGCAGTCAACTCTTAATTCTTTTTCGTCCAGGGCAGTTATGCGGCAGGGCCGCATATCCGTACTGAAAAAACCAGCTCCGGCAAGCATACCCCTGGGGTAAAACCGGCCCCTGGCCGGCTCTACATACCGGCCAAGGAACTCGCGGCGCATAAAATTCTGCGGCCTGGTGGACAGAATATCCTGTCCGGAGCGGGCGGGCACAGCCTCTCCAGGCCGGCACGAAACAACCGCCTCGCCCCCCGCTGGCTGCCCCATGAGAGCCTCTTTCAAGTCTGCCGGGAAAATATCGCGCCACATGTTAGCCTTCCTGGCCATGAAATGCTCACGATGCACGGCCTCGGGGCTGCTCCACCTGATTTCAAAGTTGATTGCCGCCAGACAGTCCATATCCAGTCTTTTCATTCTCTCCTTCTTTGCTCACCCTGAATTGGGTTCAGAGGTTAAACATTTTGCTACCTGCAAACCATTTCACTATTGATAATTAATACAATCAGCACCTGCGTCAATATCACTTTCAAAAAGATAATGGATCATCCCGGATCAGCATCCTTCTGAACCGGGCCAAAAACCTCAATGCACCTGTTGTCTTTAGTTTTGACCAATAGCTGCCTGCACAAAAAAACACCCGAGCTCCTCACTGTCCTCTGTCATCTCCAGGAAGGCTGCGGTCAAAAGCCGGGTGACAGTTGTGCACGACAGGTGTACTATCAGGTATAGCTCTTCCTGAAAAGGGATGGATCCTGTGGTCTGATGCAAACAGAAAACAGAAAGGACCAGCATGCTTTCTACGACAACAAGCCGGAATATTCTGGAAGTGGTGGATGGAAAAAATCGCCCCCTGGGTGTTTTCCCGGAAAGCCAGGTGCACTTTCACGGTCTGCACCACCGGTCCGTAGCCGTGGCCCTCTATGACCGGCAAGGCCTGATATACCTT
This sequence comes from Desulfonatronospira thiodismutans ASO3-1, assembly GCF_000174435.1. NCBI lineage: Bacteria > Pseudomonadati > Thermodesulfobacteriota > Desulfovibrionia > Desulfovibrionales > Desulfonatronovibrionaceae > Desulfonatronospira > Desulfonatronospira thiodismutans. Next base: position 573,263 of record NZ_ACJN02000002.1, on the reverse strand, counting down.
CAAAAACGAACTGAGTCCGAACCACCCTACTGTGGCAGGTGGGATCTGCCGGCCTCAGGGCATGTACTGGCAGGGGAAGCGGTGCAGGAAGCAGCCAGCAGGGAACTAAGGGAGAGAACCGGTCTCAGGCTGGCTGGCTTCAGGCTGGTATCCCTTGTAGACGGCCGCAGGGAAACAAACTACGAGTTTGTATATGTCTTCAACGCTGGAAGGATCCGTAAGTTAAGGGTCTTAAGCCTTAAAAAAAACCGGGATGGCCTGCTCCTGGACTCCCGGGAGCTTTCCATGCTTATCCAGGAGAACCCGGAGACCGTGACCCCCTGGCTGGTCTACCTCTGGAGACTTGGACTTTTTTTCAGGTAAGCTCTGAATACATCACGACAAACAGGTTAACACTACAGCGAAACTTATTTATTGACCTCCGGGGACTATCCCGCACCTACTTGGGAATGATTTCATGAAATCACTAAATCTTGTTGAGAAATCAAGTAGGTGCGGGACTGTCCCCAGTTTAGACAGGTTGAAAAATTTTATAAGTTTCGCTGTAGTGCTAATTAATAAAAACGTAAGAATACTTTTTTTCCTGGGTCAGGGCCTTTCCCGTGCCCCTGAGTACAGTGGTCAGGGGCTCCTCGTCCACCTGCACCCTTACCTGGACCTCTTTGCTTATGAGCTGGTCCAGCCCCTTGAGCAGGGCGCCGCCTCCAGCCAGAAGAATGCCATTGTCAGCAATATCGGAAACCAGTTCCGGCGGAGTCTTCTCCATGGCCTGATGCACGGCGTGGACAATGGCCCGCACAGGCTCCTGTATAGCCTCGCGTACCTGTGCGTCGTTTATCTCCACTGCAGCCGGGTTGCCGTCCACGATTCTCTTGCCCTGCACCCTGAAGGTCATGGGTTCCGGCGGGGGATAAGCCGTGCCTATGTTCATTTTGATATTTTCCGCCATGTTCTCCCCCACCAGGAGCTGAAACTCTTCCTGGATAAAACGCTGAATGGCCTCGTTCATCTCGTCTCCGGCCACCCGGACAGACTCGGAATAAGCCACTGCAGACAGGGAAATCACTGCCACTTCTGTGGTCCCGCCTCCTATGTCCACAACCAGGTTGCCCAGGGGCTCCTCGATGCTCATGCCTGCTCCGATGGCCGCCGCCATGGGCTCTTCCACCAACCTCACCTCCCGGGCCCCGGACTGCAGCCCGGACTCGATGACCGCCCTTTTCTCCACCTGAGTTATACCGGTGGGAACGCAGATGACCATTTTGGGTTTGACCAGGTTGAACCCGTGGATAACCTTCTTGATGAAAAAGGAGATCATGGCATTGGTGACTTCGAAATCAGCGATGACCCCGTCCTTCATGGGTCTTATAGCCACTATTCTCTGGGGAGTGCGTCCCAGAAACTCCTTGGCTTCGCGACCTACGGCAAGCACTTTGCCGTCCCTGGAATCCAGGGCCACCACAGAAGGTTCATTGAGGACAATACCGTCCCTGGGTGTATACATCAAAGTATTGGCTGTACCCAGGTCCATGGCCAGGCTCTTGCCGAAGAGGGAAAACAGCTTGGAAATAAACATCAACAGGCCTCACTAAGGATTAATGTTCAGCTTATGCGGCTTTTGAGATACAGGTTTTCCAGGAACAGACCCAGGTAATCGCCAACCATGTATACAAATCCCTTTAGCTCTTCATCTATGGGCAGGGCCCCGGTATCAGCCAGTACCAGAAGTCCCCTGGTCTTTCTGTGCACCACCAGGGGCAGGCAGATAACCGACTTGAACTGCTTGGCAGGGACTTCCTTGCCGAAAAGAGGCAGGCCCGCCGGTCCTTCATGCAGGCCGGAAAAAACCGGTGAACCGTGCTTAAAGGCCCACCCCAGCAGCCCGGAATCGATATTGAACTTGTGTTCCTTCAGGTTGACCCTGGGCAGTATCTCCTGCTGCAGGCCCTCAATGAAGTAGCCTTCCCCCCGTTCATCCCTGGCCGCCATGAAACAGTGGGAAAAACCGGTGGATTGACTGAGCAGTTCCAGGAGCTGCTGCAGAAAGGATCTCCACTTAGGCACCCTTTGCCTCAGTTCCTGGATAAGGGCCAGGTATCTGTAATATTCCCGGCTCTTAAGGCTGTGATCCGCCTGCATCAAGCCCTGGCGGATATCCTGGACAAGCTGGGCGAACTGATAAAGGATTTTTTGATCCTTGTCACTGAAAGAATAGGTTTTTTTGCTGTCCACGCAGAGCACTCCCGCCTCCTGGGGCAGGGGACAACCCATGAATGCCTTGATCTTGGACTCGCTCTCCCTCGGGTAATAACCAAGACAGCCCTCGTCCCGGTCGAAGTTGTTTATCAGCAGGGGCTTGTCGTTTTTGGCGATCCACCCCACCAGGCCGGTCCCTGTTTTGATCTCGTACCCGGTACTTATGGAATCGCCCAGGCTGAAGCTTGCAGCTATCCGGCAAATATCCCGGCCCGGATCACGCAGAAAAAGGACAGTGGAATAGCCGTCAAAAACACTGCATACCAGTCCCAGTATCCTGCTTAGCCATTTATCATTGTTCATCGGGGGATATTTTCCATTTTGAGCTTTGCATTCAGGCATAAACACGCCTTTTTCTCTTTTGACAGGCAGTGCAAGGGGAAAAAGGCAGAAAGAGCAAGCGCAGCGCTATTTAGAAAAGCTGTGAGGCCCAGGCAGTTGTTGTCTGGTGTTGAGGTCCATTATACTCAGTACCTTTCAGGAAAGCCTGTCTTTATGCGGCACCATGCGGCATGCACCACGCTGAAATAATGCGCCTGGTTCTGTAGAGAAGGCCCATGGGTTCTGCATCCGGAAAGAACAGTCTTGCGGATGCAGGGTGGCAGCTGCAAAGAGACGTAAACAAGCACCAGGCCTTAATGCCTGAATTTCAGTACTGTCTGCTTGCAGCCTGCCACTCTAAACGCCACTCGTGCCGCACGCCCGCAAGTCACTGTCTGGTTATTCCTTGCCGAACCACTGCAGGGCGATGGCCGGGCCGAAGTAAATGGCCTGCTCTTCCAGTTCCTCCTCGATGCGCAGTAGCTGGTTGTACTTGGCCAGGCGGTCGCTTCTGCTGGCGGAGCCGGTTTTGATCTGACCGGCGTTCACTGCAACCGCCAAATCGGCAATGAAAGAATCCTCTGTCTCCCCGGAGCGGTGGGAAATGACCGTGGAATAGGCGGATGACTTGGCCATCTCTATGGTGTCCATGGTTTCGGTCAGTGTCCCTATCTGGTTGAGCTTGATGAGAATGGAGTTGCCCACCCCGGTGGTGATGCCTTCGGCCAGAATGGAGGGGTTGGTGACAAAGATGTCGTCTCCTACTATCTGCAGGGTGTCCTCGGCCATGGAGGTGAACTTGCGCCAGCCTTCCCAGTCGCTTTCAGCCAGCCCGTCTTCTATGCTTATAAGGGGGAACTTCTTGGCCAGCTCCTGATAGTAATCGATTATTTCATCCGAGGTGAGAATTTTGTTTTCCCCGGTGAGATGATATTTGCCGTCCCGGTAGAATTCCGAGGCTGCAGCGTCTATGGCCAGCGCGATTTCCGATCCAGGCTGATATCCGGCTTCCTCAATGGCCTTTATTATGTATTCAAAGGCCTGGGCATTGCTTTTGAAATTGGGGGCGAAACCTCCCTCATCCCCCACTGTGGTGGATAAGCCATCCCTGGATAGAAGCTTTTTCAGGGTATGAAAGGTCTCGGCACCCATGCGCAGGGCATCGGAGAATGTGCTGGCACCCAGGGGCATGACCATGAACTCCTGAATGTCCAGATTGTTGGCTGCGTGGGCACCGCCGTTTATAATGTTCATCTGGGGCACCGGGAGGACCTTGGAATTGATCCCGCCGATATACTGATACAGGGGCAGGCCTGTGTAGGTGGCCGCGGCCCGGGCAACGGCCATGGAGACCCCCAGGATGGCGTTGGCCCCAAGCTTGGACTTGTTTTCAGAGCCGTCCAGGTCGATCATGAACTCATCGATCTCCACCTGGCGCAGGGCATCCATGCCAATGAGATCGCCGGCAATGTCCTCGGTTACGTGTTTTACGGCCAGGGATACGCCCTTGCCCCCATAGGCCTTTTCGCCGTCTCTTAGTTCCAGGGCTTCGCGGGAGCCGGTGGAAGCACCCGAGGGAACTGCCGCCCGTCCGATGATGCCGGATTCCAGAACCACCTCAACTTCTATGGTGGGGTTGCCCCTTGAATCAAGTATCTGCCTGGCCAGGATATCAGAAATTACGCTCATGTCTTTACTCCTTGGGTTATAAAATTTTACTGTCTATTGCTGTAAACATCAGTCCCTGAAGCAACAGGGCCGGATGTATTTTGTCCACGCTTGTGCAAAAAGGGGTCACGGCGGCTGCTCCTCCGCCTGTGGCCACTGCCATGGTATCTGCGGGCATGAGCTCTTTGAGTCCTGAGATGAGCCCGTCGGTCATGGCGGCTAAACCGAAAACCGTCCCCTGGGCCAGCCCCCGGGTGGTGCTTCGGCATATTTCCAGGGTATCTCCGGCCTCTTCCGTGGAGAACCAGGGCAGCCTGGCCGTTAGTGTGCTGAGGGACTGCACCGAAGAAAAAATACCGGGACAGATAAGTCCTCCACTATAGTCTTTTTTTATGATGCAGTCAAAAGTTGTGGCGGTTCCGAAATCCACCACGATTATCCCTTCACCCGGATATATCCTGCGGGCGGCAAAAGCGCTCACTAAGCGGTCCGCGCCCAGTTCTCCCGGGTTTTGGTAGCGGTTGTTTATGTCCGGATGCAGGTCTCCGGGTACCTGGTACACCTCTGAGCTGCAGATTTTTTTTCCTGCGCGCTTTATTACCGGATTCAGGCGCGGCACTACAGATGCTGCAAGCCAGGCATGAATATCCTGAGGTTTTACCTGCTCCTGCTCAAAAAAGGCAAGGATTTTCAGTCCCAGAGAGTCCGAGGTCTCCCGTATGTCTGTGGGCAGCTCAAAAGAGGGCCCAAGGCCTTTTTTTCCGGCCAGGGCCAGTTTGATGCTGGAATTGCCCGCATCCACCAGCAGGCACTTGTATAAGGACAAGACCCAGTTTCCTCCGGGGTTGAAGTTTGTAGAAAAAAGCCGGTCCGTTTAAAGCCGGAACAGGGGATCAGGCCGGCCCAAGTGGACCAGTGCTGCAGCAAAAGTATATTTAGGCTGAATATAAACTGACCGGGATTTAGTCAAATGCTTTAGTGGCTCACTTCTGGAAAAGATCCAGCCAGTGGGCCGTTTTCGTCCCCCGGGGAGCGGTGGAGGCCAGCTGCATCATGCAGCCCGCGCATTCGGTAAGACACAGGTCTGATGCCTGGGGGGACAGATGCTCCCACAGGTCATGGGCCACCTGCAGGCTAAGCCTGGGCGACTGCAGGCGAAAGGCTCCACCCAGGCCGCAGCACTGCCCAGCCGGGACTTTTAGTCCATGATTTTCTGCCCCGAGGATTTCCTGCAGGGCCGGGGCTGTTGCCTGTGCACCGTGGCAGGGCTCGTGCCAGATAAATTGCTGCGGGCCTGCATGGGACAAAGGCTCGATGCTTAAATCCGGCAGAATGCTGGACAGGGAAAATGTGTGCCGGGCAAGCATGCGCATGGCAGCAGAAAGCTGTTCAGGGGAATCGTCTGAGGTCAGTCCGGCCCGGCAGGTGGCGCAGAAGGTGTACACCCGGGGCCTGCCCAGCTCCTGCCACATTTTTATGTTGGCCTGCATGCAGGCCTGCTTTTCCTGGAGAAATCCCGCCTGACCCAAAGGGAAGCCGCAGCATTTCCAGGCCGGGGTGGGCAGAATTTCCATGCCGGTGCTGCCGAGGATATGGACGGCCTTTTCTGTCAGATTCCGGCGCAGGTAACGTCCAAAGCATCCAGGAAAAATCACGGCCCGGCCCGAGTGCTTCCTGGAGACCCTGGTCTTGAAAAGCGGGGTTATGGAACTGCGGGGCGGGCTGAAAACCTTGGCGCTGCCGCCTTGGGGAAGCAGACGTCCACCAAGGTTTATCAGGGGCAGAAAAAAAGCACCGTTGGTAAGCATCCGGGAGAAAAGCCAGTTTTTCCAGCCCGGGTGCCTGCTCTTGAGACTGGAGATGAGCCGGGGCAGGTCAATGCCCTGGGGGCAGACCGTGGTGCACCTGTTGCAGCCGGCGCAAAGTCCGGCCAGCTTTGATGCCTCTTTCAGGCTGATATCCTTGGAGGAAAAGTGCTGCACCAGGAAGGCCTTGCCCCTGGGGCTCATTTCCTCGTGGGCAGTGACCTTGAAAAGGGGGCAGACTTCCAGGCACCTGCCGCAAAGAATACAGGACGGGTGGTCTTTTTCCGGGCTTACTGGTATGTTCATAGTATGTGCAGGACCATATATAAAATCTTGACTTCAGCCCTGCAATGGTACAAAATTTTCGTTTATTTATCCTGAGATCAGGGTTATTTAAAAAATGTCCTTTTCATGCTGTATCAAATCTAATCCAACTGATACCTGGAAGCAAATAAAAAATAAAGGCAGACCCATGACCAACTACAAAAAGACTTTGAACCTCCCCCAGACAACTTTTCCCATGCGGGCCAACCTGACCCAGAATGAGCCCGGAACCCTGAAGTTCTGGGAAGAAACAGACGCTTACAAACAGATGATCCAAGCGGGTGGGGAAGCACCCCGTTATGTCCTGCACGACGGTCCCCCATACGCCAACGGCAATATCCACATGGGCACGGCCATGAACAAAATCCTCAAGGATATAATCGTCAAATCCAAAAACTTTAACGGTTACCTGGCCGAATACGTCCCGGGATGGGACTGTCACGGCCTGCCCATAGAACACAAGGTGGACCAGCAGCTCCGGGCCAAGGGCAAGGAAGTCCCGCCCCTGACGGTGCGCCGGCTGTGCCGCGAATATGCAACAAAGTACCTGGGGATTCAGCGCAAGGAATTCAAACGCCTGGGTGTCTTGGGAGTCTGGGATGATCCCTACCAGACCATGCATCCCCAATACGAGGCAGCCACAGCCAGGGAGCTTGGGCGTTTCATCCAGAACGGCCAGGTCATACGCGGCAAGAAGCCCATTTACTGGTGCATTGACTGCCGCACCGCACTGGCCGAGGCCGAGGTGGAATACGACCAGCATACCTCCCCCTCCATCTATGTGGCCTTTCCGGTAAAGGACACAGGCCTGCAGAAGATTTTTCCCCAGGTTGATCCGGATAAGACATACGCCCTCATCTGGACCACCACCCCCTGGACCCTGCCCGGCAACAAGGCCATAGCCGCCCATCCGGACCTGGAGTACTCCCTGGTGCAGGTGGACGGGGCATTTTATATCCTGGCCGGCGAACTGGTGGAAACCGCGGCCGGCATTTTCGGGTGGCAGGATTATACCGACATGGGCCGGGTCAGGGGAAGCGAGCTGGAGGGCCTGCAGGCCCGGCATCCTTTCCTGGAGCGCAGTTCTCCCTTTGTCCTGGCCGGGTACGTAAGCCTGGAAAGCGGTACAGGGCTTGTACACACTGCTCCAGGGCACGGGCGCGAGGACTATGAAACAGGCCTTAAATACGGCCTGGAAGTGCTGTCCCCCCTGGATGACCATGGCCGTTTCGATGATTCCGTGCCCTTTCTTGCCGGCAAAAATGTTCATGAAGCCAATCCACTGGTTGTGTCCAGGCTTGAGGAACAGGGACTTCTTCCGGCACAAAAAAAGATGACCCATTCCTACCCCCACTGCTGGCGCTGCAAGCAGCCGGTAATTTTCCGGGCCACCACCCAGTGGTTTATCACCATGGAGGCCAATTCTCTGCGGCACAAGGCCCTGGAAGCCATCAAGGAGCAGGTGCAGTGGATTCCGGCCTGGGGACGGGAAAGAATCTACTCCATGATTGAGCACCGCCCGGACTGGTGCATCTCCAGGCAGAGGAACTGGGGGGTGCCCATTGTGGCCCTGATCTGCGGCAAATGCGATCATGCCTATACAGACCCGGAGTGGTTCTTTTCCATAGTGGAGCGCTTTGAAAAGCATGAGCGGGGCTGCGATTACTGGTTCGAGGCGGAACTGGAGGAAGTGGTTCCCCAGGGGCTCAGCTGCCCTGAATGCGGCTCGCAGGAGTGGCAGAAAGAGGATGATATCCTGGATGTGTGGTTTGATTCCGGGACCAGCTTTGCTGCAGTACTGGAAAAGCGCCCGGAATGCTCTTTTCCTGCGGATATGTATCTGGAGGGAACGGATCAGCACCGGGGATGGTTTCACAGTTCACTGCTGGCCTCCATGGGAACCAGGGGCAGTCCTCCGTATAAAACTGTTCTCACCCACGGTTACGTGGTGGACGGGGAAGGGCGCAAGATGTCCAAGTCCATCGGCAACGTCATCGCCCCCCAGGAGATTATCGACAAGTACGGGGCCGAGATCCTGCGTATCTGGGTATCGGCCGTGGACTACCAGGAAGACGTGCGCATTTCCCAGGAGATCCTCACCCGGCTGGTGGATGCCTACCGCAGAATCAGAAACACCTGCCGCTATGTACTGAGCAATCTGTATGATTTTGACCCTCAAAAGGACATGGTGGATTTCGGGCGGATGCATCCCCTGGATCGCTATACCCTGCACCTGGTCATGGAAAAGGACCAGGCCATGCACAGGGCTTATGAGCGCTTTGAGTTTCACAAGGTTTATCACAACCTGCACAACCTTTGTGTGCTGGAGCTGTCGTCATTTTACCTGGATATCATCAAAGACAGGCTGTACGTCCCCGCACCGGAAAGCCTGGAGAGAAAATCGGCCCAGAGTGTTCTGTATCACGTACTGCAGGTGCTTCTTAAAAACATGCTGCCCATACTCAGCTTTACCGCTGAAGAGATATACCGCCACCTGCCGGAAAAGCTGCAGGGAGATTCGGATACAGTGTTCGGCTGGAGGCCCGCCCTTGATGGTGTGGGCCCCATTGAGCCGGAGGAAAAGGAACTCTGGGACATGGTGGGCCGCGTACGCCAGGAAGTGACCAGGGCCATAGAGCCTTTAAGGAAATCCAAGGAACTGGGGCATTCCCTGGACAGTCACGTGATACTCTACCTGGAAAAAGACAAGCTCAAACTACTTGGGCAGGTGCAGGAGCATTTAAGGGATGTGTTCATAGTGTCCAAGGCCGGGATCAGGCCTCTGGAAGAGGCCGGCCAGGACAGTATTGCCGCCCAGGAAGAGGAAGGCCTGCGCATAGAGGTCCGCAGAGCCCCGGGCAACAAATGTCCCCGCTGCTGGGTCTACAGCGAGGATCTGGGACCGGATGCGGATGCTGATGCAGTGTGCCCCAGGTGCAGCCAGGTAGTGGGCGGTGAATAATTGAGCTCAGACAGGCGCTCGACCCTTTCGGCCCTAAGGCACAGGGGGACTGTCCCCCGCTATGTACTGATTTTGACAAATGCAACCCGCTTGCGTTTGTATATGATTTGACTCAAGCAGGTAGCAGCTTGCGGGGACTGACCCCAAGGAGGTAGCAAGTGCCGGACAGATACAAGCTGGTTATAATTTTGTCTGCCGCCATCCTGGTGCTGGATCAGATGACCAAGATATGGGTCGAGAGCAGCCTGGCTCTGGGAGAGACAAGAACTGTCATTCCGGGTTTTTTCAACTTAGTTTTTGTCCTCAACCCTGGTGCAGCCTTTGGATTTCTGGCGGACCTGGAAGGCAGCCTGAGGACCTATTTTTTCCTGGGGGCCACCGGTCTGGCTGTGGTGCTCATAATTCATCTACTTAGAACGGTACAGCGCCAGGATTATTATCTGTTCACAGCCCTGGGCCTTATCCTGGGCGGGGCCCTGGGGAACATGATTGACCGCATCCGGCTGGGTATGGTCATTGATTTTCTGGATTTTCACTTAGGCAGCCATCACTGGCCGGCTTTCAACGTTGCAGATATTGCAATCTCTGTTGGAGCGGTTCTGCTTATAGTCTCTTTTTACAAGAAAAAGCGCCATGAAGCCGATTCTGATTGATATAGGGGGCTTAAGCATCTATGCTTTCGGTGTTTTCATGGCCGCCGCCTATCTGCTGGCCATGGCCTGGGGCATGCGCGAGGCCGGGCGCAAAGGACTGGACCGGGGGATGGTCCTTGAATTCGGCTTTTATGTGCTCATAGCCGGGCTGGCCGGTTCCAGGCTTTTTTATTTTCTATTGTATCCAGGCGAGTTTGAAGGCTCCCTGATCAGGGTACTTACCTTCTGGGACGGAGGTCTGGTGCTCATAGGCGGCGGGATAACCGGGGCCGTAGCCCTCATGTTTTACCTGAGTCTTAAAAAGCAGGATATCAGGGCCTGGCTTGATGCCCTGGCCCCTGCCACCGCTCTGGGGCTGGTAGTGGGCTGGATGGGCTGCATGTTCGCCGGCTGCGGCTACGGCCGCCCCAGCCAAGTTCCCTGGGCGGTAACCTATACCCATCCCGATTCCCTTGGCCCGCTTTTTGTCAGTCTGCATCCGGCTCAACTGTACCATGCCCTGGCCTCCCTGGTAATCTTTATTGTACTTCTCGGCCTGCGGGGCAGACTGAAATCAAAAGGACAGGTTGCAGGACTTTTTCTGATGCTGTATGCTGTAAGCACCATGGCGGTGGATTTTTTCCGTTATGAATATGAAGCCATGCTGTGGATTTTCAGCCCTGTCCAGGCTGTGAGTATGGTCTTGCTGGTTGTGGGTCTGGCCCTTTTTGTGCATAAGAAAGCTTAACCATAACTGTTCAGGGCTTACAAGTAACTTCAAGCGTAGGTGTAATTTATTCAGCATGTTGCTGTCATACAAGTTTGTTATTTTATGTGTACAACAAGGACCGTTCCCCTCCTTGGTTAAGGAGGGGCTGGGGGTGGTTCGTTCTAAGGGATCACTTCCTTATTCAGGCTGCTCACAGGTTTGATTCCGGGCGTGCCCGGGTGAGACGCTTTTAACTCTCAAGTTACCAGGAATACTCATGTTTGAAATACCAGTAGTCGAGATTTTCAGGGCCAGCCCCTGGGCTTTATTGATACTTATTGTTCCCATTCTGCCCAATTTATGGGCCATCCTGCACATATTCCGCTGCGATTTCGATACAGCCCAGGAAAAACTGGCCTGGCTGGGCCTGTCCGTATTCATTCCCTTTATCGGGGGGCTTTTGTACCTTTTTGTGGGGCGAAGAAGAGGGACTAAAGTATGCTGATTGTCAAAACCTTTTTGCTCGCGGTGGCCGTCTTTGTTCTTAGTGCCTGCGTAACCGGGCAGTCAGGGGTTGACCGCATGCAGATGCAGATAAGAAACCTGGAGCGCCAGCAGCACGAGGACCGCCAGGAAATGGAACAGGAACTTGAGAGACACCAGGAAGAACTGGCTGCCGCCACAAAAGCCCTGGAAGAAAAGGTGGCCGAGGCCGGAGGCCCGGTACAGGCAAGCCAGGCCCACCTGTGGGCCGAGCTGGAATCCCTCCGGGTTCAAGTAGCCACCATGAGCGGCAACCTGGATGCACTGGAGAGGAAGGTATTCCGGATGGGAGAGGACCAGGATATTCCAGAAGAGGTCAAGGCCCTGCAGCAAAGGACACAAAAACTGGACAGGCACCTGCAGACCATGGCCAGCCAGCTGGGCGTGGATCTTCAGGACGAGGTGGAAACAGCGGCCATTTCCGATGATCCCGATCTTGAACCTGTCGGTGACCCCCAGACCGCCAGGGCCCTTTATCAGCGGGCTCTGGACTCGTTTTATGACCGGGAGTACGAGCGTGCCCAGTCATTGTGGGAAGAATTCGCTGAAAATTATCCCGAACATGACCTGATTTCCAATGCCTATTTCTGGCAGGGGGAGTCGTTTTATCAGATGCAGGAGTACGCCGAGGCCGCCCTGGCCTACCAGGAAGTCATTTCCAATTATCCTGACAGCAACAAGATTACCGCCAGCATGCTCAAACAGGGCATGTCCTTTATTGAGCTGGGCAGGGAGGAAGCCGGGCAGCTGGTGCTCAATGAGCTCCTGGAAGAGTACCCGGACAGCGCAGAAGCCAGAAGGGCCAGGGCTTTTATATCTGAAGAAGACCTGTAACCTGCAAAGAGTGTTGAATATGCAGACAGCTGAAGAATTTTCCAAGATAATTTCCCTGCACTTTTCGCCAGAAGTGGTGCGCAAGCCCATGATGTACAACCTGGCCAAGAAGTTTGACCTGACCTTTAATATCCTCAAGGCCAAAATCAGCCCCAGGGAAGAGGGGCATATGATCCTGGAGCTTTCCGGCGACCTTGAGGATTACAAAAAAGGGGTTTCATATCTGCAGGAGCACGGAATAAGTATCAGGGACGTGGCTCAGTCCATGACCCGGGACGAAAGCCTGTGCACTCACTGCGGGGTATGCACGGCCCTTTGTTTCAACAGGGCCCTCAGGTTAGATAAGGCTACCAGGAAGATACTCTTCGACGAAGACAAGTGTACCGCCTGCAGCAACTGCACCCGCATATGCCCGGTGGGGGCGATGCAGGTGGAGTCCAACGGGGATTTCTGAGAAAGGGAGGATAATTATCCATGAAAACTCAGGACAGGAAGTATTCCCGGGTGAATACCAGGATCAAGGCCTATATGCGCCGCACGGTCTTTGACGACTCTCTTCCCCTTTTCAGCAGTACCCTGGTTGGAGACACGGATGATCATGCGGTAAAAAATCTCTACGGTTCGCATCTGCCCAGGGAGCTTATCAATTTTCTGCAGCAGATGGATGAAAAGGTGAACATGATCTTAAGCCTCATCAACCGGGAGACCATCCAGGCTGACTTTCCCCTGCAGGGTGAGGTCCTGGAAATAAGCGGGGCCGGACTCAAATTTACTTCCCAGGAAGACTTTGAAGAAGGCGAGAATATGGAAATGGTACTGCTTCTGTCCCAGGTCCCCCTGCGGATCGTAGGAATGGTGGGGCGTATCCACCGGTGTGAAAAAGTCCAGGGTGTGCCTGTATGGGCGGTGCAGTATGCCAGCATTCGTGATGTGGACAGGGAAAAGATCGTCCAGTTCGTATTCCAGGAACAAAGAGAGCATATCCGGGGCAGAAAAAATGAGAATGAGCCAGGATAAATATCCGGCACTGGCTGAAAAGTACATGCTGGCAGGTGTGGGGGAGATGTTTTCCGGAATGCTGCACAACCTGAACAACCATGTGCAGATCCTGGAAATGCAGCACTCCATGCTCAAGAGCAGGCTGGAATCAGGCCCCCAGACTCCCATCCAGGAGTATGCACAGAAAATTGAACATTTTTCCAGGGAGATCACGGGCCTGGCTGAGAATGTGCATACAAACGCTGAGCATGTTTACTATACCAGAAAGGACCAGGCGCAGGTCAACATGGGCCAGTACGTGGACTGGCTGATGAATTTCTGGCGTAACAACCCGTACTTCAAGCACAGGGTAAACTGTACTGTACAGGTGCAGAGCCGGGATATCAATCTGGAGCTTCCACCTTTCTGCTTGACTCTTTGCCTGGAACAGGGAATAAGAAATGCAGTAGAGGATTATACACTGCTTTATCCGGATCAGGAGCGTTCTCTGGCCCTGCATGCAGAATCTTCTGGTGATAAAGGGGCTTTTTTCCGGATAGTTTCGCAGTCAGAACTGCGTGAGCCGGAACCCTGGAAAGAGGGCTCCAGCAGCAAGCCGGATCACCTGGGCATGGGACTGCCTGTGGTGGAGTACATATGCAACTGTATGGGCTGGGAGGTGGAGCTCAGGAACAAACAGGATGAAACCTGGTTTGAACTTAAGATTCCTTTCAAAAAGTCCAGTTGGAATTGAACTGCTTTTTTGCTTTTTGTAGCTTGCATTTCAAAATATTATGCTTACTATTTCAGACTGGCGCTTTCATGAAATGACGGGGGCGGACTCCCTGTGGGCTGTAAGCCTCCGGGCCGCAGCCCCGGCATATGCAAGGCGCTTTACTGATAAATTTTGCTGATGTTTAACCGTCTAACTTCAAGGAGGCTTGGACTATGTTTAAATCGGTGAGGGGATCTTTCCTGATTATGTTTGTTGCTGCAGTTCTTATGGGAGCTCAGCATGCCATGGCAGAGACCAGGACCATTCTCGAGCCCAGGGCTGACAACTTTATTTTTTATGTGGACAATTCCGGATCCATGATGTTTGACTACGAGGAGCTGGGAAAAGATAAAAGCGTGGTGGCCAGGGACACTCTTTTGCAGCTGAACCAGGAAATACCTGAGCTGGATGTCAATTTCGGGGTGTATACCTATGGTCCGTACAACGAATTTCTAAGCCCTTCCTCCTACAATGAGTCCGCAGTAGCCGAAGCCTTTGAGTCCATTCCCGTGGAATTCGAAATTTTCGGACGCCGTACTCCCATGGGCCGTGATCTCATCCAGGTTTCGGATGAGCTGGCAGAGCTGCAGGGTGATATTGCCGTGATAGCTGTTACTGACGGGGAGTCCAATATAGGACCCAGACCCGGCCGGGTAATGGAAGAGATGTACCAGGAATACGGGGACAGGATCTGCTTTCATTTCATCAGCCTTGCCCAGAGTGATGCTGAAAGAAGTAATGTGCAGGATTGGGCCGGAATCAACCCCTGTTCAGTAAAAATCGATGCTGACGAACTGCAGAAGGAGTTTGTGCGCGCCGACTTTATACGCGAAGTTTTCTACACTGAACGTGAGGAAACCGTCACTCCCGCTCCTGAACCGGAGCCTGAACCTGCTCCTGAAGTTGAGCCCGAGGAAGAGGTTATTGTTTTCTCCAACATCCAGTTTGACTTTGACAGCGCAGCCATCAAGGATGAATACGCCGAGATCCTGAATGAAGCCGCCAGGCAGATCCAGGACCGCACCGACCCCCACGTGGTGGTCGAAGGCCATACCTGCAACATCGGCCCGGAAGATTACAACATGGAACTGTCCCAGAGACGGGCTGACTCTGTGGCGGATTATCTTGTGGAACAGGGCGTTGACGAAGATGCCATCGATACCGAGGCCCATGGCTTGACCAGGCCTGAGTTTGACAACGATACCAGGGAAGGACGCCAGCTCAACCGGCGTGTTGAAATGCGTCTGGAATAAGCAGTAACGGCCCGGCAGCCCATGGTTGACCGGGCCTTTTTCTTATAAGCAGCGGCGTTACTGATAGTAACCATTCAGGGGATGCCTGAATCACGCCTCTGGCGTGACCAGGGGACAGTCCCCGCGACACCTTTTACGCACAATTACAAAAATTACAGACGCGAAGTTTTGTGTACAAACACAGCCGATACTTAGCGGGGGACAGTCCCCAGGCCTCGTGCCAGTAATCACCACCGAGAACCCCCTGAATGGTTACTACTGATATATGCTGTAAAAAACAGGATGTCATGTCATGAGAAGATTACTTTTATGCCTGCTTATGGCCGTACCGGGCATGATGCTGGAGTATCCCCACATAGTAAAAGCCGAACCTGCTGCCACTCTGAATTCTGATCATTACCTGCACAGCCATTTCAACAAATTCGCCAAAAGCCGGGTGGACATGCTCAATCGCAATTATGCCGGTACAAAAGAATCTCCGCGCCTGAAGCATACGGAAAACGGAGTAGTTGGCAAATACAGCAAGGCCAAAAAGGATTCCTTGACAGTGCAGGTACGCCGGACACAGTCAGAGCTTTCCCCCTTTATCGGTGTCATGAAATACACTGAAGTGAGGTATAAAGGCAGTGGAGACTGCAGTAACAGCATTACAAGTGAATCTTTTGAGAGGGTACGTACCAGAAGCGTGACCGAAATATTCAGGTTTGTACAGGATGATTGGCAGTAAAGTCGGGCTTGTGCGTTTTTGTTTTATTGTGCACCGCAAAAATCGTCTAACCATGGAGAATAAATGACCAGGATTGCTGTGCTGGGCGGAGGGAGCTGGGGGACCACCCTGGCCGGTATGCTGAGCGAAAAGGGTCTGGACGTGCGTCTTTGGATCCGGGAAAAAGAACTGGTGGACGAGATCAGAAAAACCGGGGAAAATTCCCTTTTTCTGCCTGGAATCAAGCTTGATTCCAGGCTCAATGTCAGCCAGGATCAGTTTGAAGTCATGCAGGGTGCGGATTATTTCCTGGTGGCCATACCCACCCAGTTCATGCGGAAGGCCCTGGAGGGCGTAAAAGACCTTTTCCCTGAAAATCCGGTAATAATCTGTGCCAGCAAAGGGGTGGAACTGGCCACCTTAAAGCCCATGTCCGCAGTGGTGCAGGAAAGCCTGCAGGAAAAAAAGCCGCGGTATGCCATTATATCCGGACCGTCATTTGCCGGCGAAGTAAGCCGGAAACTGCCCACGGCCGTGAGCCTTGGCTGCCGGGACCAGGAACTGGGACGCAGGGTACGGGATGTCCTGAGCACGGATTTTTTCCGGGTTTACGACAATCCTGACTATAAGGGAGTGGAACTGGGCGGGGCCCTTAAGAATATCATGGCCATAGCCGCAGGGATCTCCGACGGGCTGGAGTTCGGCCATGACGCCAGGGCAGCCCTGATAACCCGGGGTCTTGTGGAGATGGCCCGCCTGGGCGTGGCCCTTGGCGGCAGGGAAAGGACCTTTATGGGCCTGTCAGGCATGGGGGACCTGGTGCTTACTTGTACCGGGGATCTAAGCCGCAACCGTCAGGTTGGACTGAAGCTTGGCCGGGGCATGACTCTGGATGAAATTGTGGAGGGCTCCAGGATGGTTGCGGAAGGGGTCAAGACCACGGAGTCGGTCTGGCACCTGGCCAGGAAAATGAGGGTGGACATGCCCATTACCGAACAGGTGTACCAGGTGCTGTTCCAGGGCAAGGACCCCAGGACTGGAGTACAGGATCTCATGACCCGGGATCTTAAAATGGAGTAGGGGCTTGCCTTCCTGTAAGATTCACCAGGGTCCGGAAACTTTGCAAACAGGACGTAAAAACTCACTCCAAGGAAGCGTAAATCAAAACCTATACACGAATTTTTATCCCAGAATAACTTATATAACATGCTTTAAATCAAGTTCGGTGTTTTACGGTTTTGATTAACGCTTCCTACGTCGTTCAGACAGTTTACGCCCTGTATGCAAAGCCCCCGGACCCTGGATATCAGCGGTGCGCTAAGATTGACCAATTATACCAGATGGTGAATATTTACCCCGTCCTTGTTTTGATTTTTGCAGTTACATCTTTTTTGAGGAAATCTTGTTTTTAAAAGTTGTTTCATACCCATACCTTACCCCCTTATTCACCGCTTTTTTCCTTATTTTTACCTTGGCTTCCTGTAAGGGTGATATACCGCCTCTGGACCGGGAAGAGCATGACCTGCCCCGGGACGCTGAGGTAAGCCGGGCAGAGCCAGGAAATTACGGCGGAGTGCTGGTGACTGCAGAGTCGCAGCAGCCCAGGACCTTCAACCCACTGGTGGCGGAGGACGCCTATTCCAGTGAGGCTATCGGCCGTTTTTTAAACGGGCTTACCACCTACCATCCCATCAAGGAAAAAGTCGTCCCGGAACTGGCCCGTTCCTGGGAGATCTCCGAAGACAAGCGCACCATAACCATGGAATTGAGGCGAGGGGTGCGCTGGAGCGATGGGGAACCCTTCACCGCTGATGATGTCATCTTTACCTTCAAGGCACTTTTTGACGAGCGCTACCCCAACCGTTACCAGGGACAGTATACCATCGCCGGGGAACCTATAGAGTTTGAAAAGCTGGACAGGTACACAGTGCGCTTCAAAACAGCCAGGCCTTATTCGCCTTTTTTATATGTAATCGGCTTTATCGGCATCCTCCCCCGGCACGTACATTTTGATGCTTTTGAGAGAGGAGAGCTTTTGCAGCAGTGGAGCGTGCGCACAGCCATGCATGAGCCCCGGGAACTGGTGGGCACTGGGCCTTTCCGGGTACGTTCCTTCCGGCCGGGGCAGAGAATTATTTATGAGCCCAACCCGCATTACTGGCGGGTGGACAGCCAGGGGCAGAGGCTTCCCTACGTGGATTACCTTATTACCAGGTATGTCCAGGACCGAAATACTGAAACGGTTCTTTTTGCCTCGGGGCAGATTGATGTAGCATCCATAACTCCGGGGGACGTTGTGGGAGTGCGCAAAAACGCTTCCCTGCACGACTACACTGTGCATCACCGGGGACCGGCTACGGGCATCAGGTTTTTGTGGTTCAATCAGAAGCCCGGTGAGAGCGAGGCAGGCAAACCTTACGTGGAACCGCACAAGCTTGAGTGGTTCACCAGCAGGAAGTTCAGGCAGGCCATCCTGCACGGCTTCAACCGGGAAGGACTTATCCAGAGCGTCTATTTCGGCCGGGCCGAGCTTTTGCACTCCATAATCAGCCCGGCCAACGAGCGCTGGCACAACCCGGATGTGCCTAAGTATCATTATGATCCGGACCGGGCCCTGGAACTTCTGCAGGAAGAGGGGTTTGAACCGGATGAGGACGGAAATTTAGTGGACAGCCAGGGCAACCAGGTTTCATTCCAGGTCTATGCCTCGGAGGGTGACGACATAACTCCTCAGATTCTCTCCACATTCAGGGAAAATATGCGCGACCTGGGCATCAGTGTGCGCATCAGGTACCTGGATTTCGGGACCCTGGTGGCCCGGGTGAGCCGTCATTTCGAGTACGAAGGGGCCATGATGGGTTTTACCGGAGGGGCTGATCCTTCCGGTGGACGGGCTATATATCTAAGCTCCGGACGCCTGCACCTGTGGAACCCGGAACAGGAAGAGCCTCAGACAGACTGGGAAGCCAGAATAGATGAGCTTGTGTATGCCTCGGAGGAGACCTTTGACCTGGATGAGCGGGTGGACTACGTGCACCGGATGCAGGAGGTATTTTCAGAAGAACTGCCCCTTCTGTACCTGGTGACGCCCCATGCCTACGTCGGGCTCAAAGACAGGTGGCAAAACGTGCGCATTCCGTCAATGGGCTCGGCAATCTGGAACATTGACGAACTTTATCTGGACCCGGAGAAGTGATGCTCTTTTTTATCATCAGGCGCTTTGTGACCATGATCCCTCTTCTGCTGGGCATATCCGTACTGGTCTTCGTCCTCATGGCCATCGCCCCCGGGGATTTTCTGGACGTGGCCAGGACTCAGGAGGATATTCCTGCTGAATACATCGAGCGCATGGAAGAGGAGTTCGCCCTGGGCGAGCCCTGGCATACCAGGTATTTCATCTGGCTTGGCAACGTGGTCCAGGGCAACCTGGGCGAGTCCTGGATTTACCGGGTGCCGGTGACTGAGCTTCTGTGGCAGCGCATACCGGCCACCCTGGTCCTGTCCGCCCTGTCCATCATGTTCGCCCTTTGCGTGGCCATTCCCATGGGGGTGCTGGCGGCAATATACAAGGACTCCATATTCGACCGGGTAAGCTCCATGTTTGCCTACGCGGCTCTGTCCATACCGGAGTTTTTCCTGGCCCTGCTGGCGGTGATGTTTGCGGCCCAGACGGGCTGGTTCCCCACCGGGGGACTGAGCTCTGTGGAGCATGAGTTCATGTCTTTCTGGGGACGTATGGCCGACTACGCCCATCACCTGGTGCTGCCTACAATAGTCCTGGGCATGGGCAGTGTGGCCAGCTACATGCGCATAATGCGGGCCAACTTCCTGGACTACATCCGCTCCGACTTTGTGACCACGGCCAGGGCCAAGGGCCTGGGAGAAGGCCGGGTCATGTTTGTGCATGTTCTGCGAAACGCCATCAACCCACTGGTGAGCGCATCCGGTTTTATCCTGGCCACCCTTCTGTCCGGGTCCATTCTGGTGGAAAACGTCATGAACTATCCAGGACTTGGCCAGCTCATCTTCGAGGCCCTCATGCGCCAGGACGAATTCGTGGTGGTGGCCGCGGTGATGATGGGCTGCGTCATGCTCATGCTGGGAAATCTTATAGCCGACCTGCTCCTGGCCTGGTCAGACCCCAGGATAAGGCTGGAAAAGAACTAAGGCTATGCTCAAGCACCTGTTTAAAGAGATTACCAGACGCCCCATGGGAGTGGCCTGCCTGGCCATACTGGCGGCTTTGTACCTGGGCACCGTTTTTTCCCAGTTTCTGGCCCCATACCTGCCCACGGACCAGGATCTGACCAGTGCCTATCACCCTCCCACCAGGATCGTTCTTGAGGACTGGAGACCGCATGTGCAGGTCTACGAGCAGGTGGATCCTGCAGCTGCCAGGTACGAGCCGGTAGAGGGGGAAACAGCCCCAATAAAGTTTTTCGCCGCAGGGGATGAATACCGTTTCTGGGGGCTTATACCGGCCCAGATGCGCCTTTTTCAGGTGGAAGAGCCGCACCGGATATATCTTCTGGGCAGCGACGGCACGGGCAGGGATGTCTTTTCCAGGCTTCTCTACGGAGCCCAGGTGTCGCTCAGTATCGGGTTTATCGGGATCTGCATCACCATGACCCTGGGTTTTCTGGTGGGGGGTATTGCCGGTTATTTCGGAGGCAGAACCGATTTTCTGGCCATGCGCCTGGTGGAATTCATCATCGCCGTACCCTCGCTGTATCTGCTCATAGCCCTGCGCGGTGCTCTGGCGGAGCACTTTGAGCCGGAACAGATGTATCTGGTCATTGTCATCATACTGTCTCTTATCGGCTGGGCCGGGGCGGCGCGTATCATCAGGGGGATGGCTTTGTCCCTGCGGCAGCGCCCCTTTGTCCTGGCCGCGGAGGTCATGGGGCAGAGCAGCCTGCGCATACTTTTCCGGCATTTTCTACCCA
This sequence comes from Desulfonatronospira thiodismutans ASO3-1, assembly GCF_000174435.1. NCBI lineage: Bacteria > Pseudomonadati > Thermodesulfobacteriota > Desulfovibrionia > Desulfovibrionales > Desulfonatronovibrionaceae > Desulfonatronospira > Desulfonatronospira thiodismutans. Next base: position 552,551 of record NZ_ACJN02000002.1, on the reverse strand, counting down.
ACCTGGCCAGCTATCTCCTGGTGGCGGCAACGCTTAGCATCCCGGCCTATATCCTGGCCGAAGCGGCCCTTAGTTTCCTGGGGCTGGGCATACAGGAGCCGGGCACCTCCTGGGGGCTCATGCTGCAGCAGGCCCAGGAACTGAAGGTCTTCACCCTGAACCTGTGGTGGCTTCTGACCCCCGGGGCAGCCATATTCATAACCGTGATCACCTTCAACATGCTGGGGGACGTGTTGCGCGATATTGTCGACCCCCGGCAGCAGATGGTCAAGCGATGAGTACGTGCAAGGAGTAAACTCCCTTCCTTTATGCCTGCTTCAGGCCGGGAGTGAGATATAGAAACTGTGGACCTCCCCCGCTAAACCGCATCCTGCTCAAAAGGCGGCTGGGCAAAAAAGGATAAAAAGACCTTTTATCCTGTATAAGCCTGCTTCAAGGCGGCCCGCAGAATGCGCAGGTCTTCCATGAACTGATCAGTGTCGGGCTTTCTGGGTCTAAGCGCGCTAATATCCACTGTACTTAAGACCTTTCTGCCCCCCATAACCAGGACCCGGTCAGCCAGGGTCACAGCCTCGATTACGTCGTGAGTGACAAAAATTATGGTCTGAGAAAATTCAGCATGCAGGGACAGAAGAAGTCCGTGCATTTCCTCCCTGGTGAGGGCGTCTAAGGCGGCAAAGGGCTCATCCATGAGCATAAGCATCGGCGAAAGGGCCAGCACCCTGGCCAGAGCCACGCGCTGACGCATCCCACCCGACAACTGCGCAGGCAGCATGGCCTGTTTGTCTTCCAGTCCTACCAGGCCAAGCATTTTAAGGGCCGTATCCCTTTGCTCCTTTCTTGTCCTGCCCTGAAACTTCAGGCCGAACTCCACGTTTTCCATTACACTGAGCCAGGGAAACAGAGCATCCTCCTGGAACACCACCGCCTTGTGCGGACCGGGCACTGTACTGAGTCTGCCCTGGACATACACCGAGCCGGCATCCGGGGACACAAATCCGGCCAGGATATTTAACAGCGTTGTCTTTCCGCAACCGCTGGCCCCCAGCAGGGCCAGGATTTCCCCCTGATGCACTTCTAAGGAGATATCCTGCAGCACCTGCTGCCTCTGATCCCCAACACCAAAGTGTTTTTCTAAGCCCTGGACCTGCAGGCAGGCTGTCTCTTTTTTCATATTACCAGATGCACCTGCAAAAAGTCGGATAATTAATAATTCAGGCAGGACTCAACAACCTACATAACTCTTTGTTTTTACTGATCCCTGACCTCTGGCCTCTGACCTCTGACCTCTGTCTCTTACTGTCTTCTGGCTGATCTGGATACTACCTGCATGGCAAGCACCAGGAGCCGGTCGCATATCAGCCCGGTTACGGCGATGAGCACTATCCCGGAAATAATCAGGTCCACCCTGCCCATCATCCTGGCATCCATGATCAGGGCTCCCAGGCCATTGGGCACGCCGGTCATCTCCCCCAGCACTAAGTAGGCAAAAGATATGCCCAGGCCCAGACGAAGACCGGACATAATGTGCCCCATGCTTGCTGGCAGGACCACGTGGCGCAGCAGGCCCAGCCGGCCCAGACCCAGCATCATGCCCGCCCGGATGTAGGTTGAAGGCACAGTAGCCACCCCGGCCATTGAATTTATGTAGATGGGAAAAAAGGCCGCCAGGAAGATAAGGAAAACAGTGGTCTTAAACCCGATGCCGAACCAGACCAGGGCCAGGGGAAGCCAGCAGATGCCGGGCACGGCCCGGATGGCATCCACAAAATCCTTGAGCAGTACTCGCACCAGCCTGCTTCGACCAGACATAACCCCCAGGGGAAGCCCCAGAAGAACAGCCAGAAAAAAACCAGATCCCACACGGCTCAGGCTGGCCAGCAGGTCCTGGGAGAACTGCCCGGCATACATGCCCGGCTCAAGCCCGGTGACGTATATCCACATGGTTCTGGCCACCTGGTCCGGAGGGGGCAGCATATAAGGGGCCAGCATCCCGGAATAGGTCAAAATGCTCCATGCTGAAAGAACCACAGCCGGCAAAAGCAGGGAAAGCAGGCGCAGGGTCATATGCCCTGTCCTGGGCTGGCCATAAAGCCAGAAGACAGACGGCGCAAGACAGAGAACAGAAACAGCAGACAGTCAGGCCCGGCAGTATGATGAATTAAACCTTTTTCTGGTCCTGGTGCTCTTAAATCATTCATGGCCATTTTGGCGTCTGGCATTTTCAACAAATGTGGTGTTCAGGAGCTTTTCATAATCCGGCTGCTCATCGATCATTCCCAGCTCCTGCATTCTGGCTCCCAGCTTCTGCACCCTGCGCACAAAGGTCTCGTCCATGTCCCAGGCCAGTTCCATATTGTCCGCAGCCGTCTGCAACACCTCTATGGGAGTGCCGAAGTCCCCTGCCGCCTGCAGCCACTGATCCTTGTGCCTGGTGAGATGTTCTGTAGCCTGCATATGGGCGTTGACCATGCTCTGGACCAATTCCGGGCGCTCTTTAACTGTCTTGCTGGTGACCAGAAGACCGGCATTTATGTGCCCTATAGAGTCGTCAAAATAGGGGTAAGTAAGGATCCGTCCGTAGCCCTGGTGTACTGCCAGAGAGGGAAAGGGCTCGCCCGAGAGAAAAGCGTCAATGTCTCCCCTGGCCAGGGCCGTGCCCATGTCAAAAAAATCCACCCGTCTCAGGTTTACGTCCCTTTCAGGATCAACTCCGTGCTGCTCCAGGGTCTCACGCAGCAAGACTTCGTGCATTGTCCCTGGAACGTAGCCGATGCTCATTTCCTTCAGGTCTGCTACATCCTGGACCTGGCTGTTTTTGTGCACCACTAAGGCTGAACTCTTGTTGCAAAGGGCCGCCACCAGAACAACGGGCTCGCCCCTGGAAGCAGCAGCTATGGCGTGGACCAGGGTAGTTCCGGTCATGTCCAGGCTGCCTGCCAGCAGGGCTGAGCGCTGATCAGCCGGATTGGTAAAGGGAAAGACCTGTACCCGGGCTGATCCGGAAAAGTCCTCGTAGAAAAAAGGCTGGATGGTCTGAGCGGTTTTCCAGGTGCCTATGCGCCATGTTTCAGCATGCAGGCCCTGAACCCCGGTAAAAAGACTCAAAAGAAGAAACACAAAAGCAGAAAAAAGGTATTTATTCATGCGCTTGCCTAAGCCTGGCCCCGGCTTTAATTTTGGGCCGTTATGCCCGTAAGGTTGCCGCAGACATTTGCCCGCTCTGATAACGGCAAAGCATCAGGTTGGAAACAATTGGACTCCAGCCAGGGATCAAGGCCCATTTCCTGGTAGATCAGGGCGCAATCTTGCAGGCTTCTGCCCCGGCCCTTGCCGGAATCGTCCTCCAGGTCTCTTGGGCTTGAGCCCACTTCTGGAAAAAACAGGTTGGCCCCGGCCATGAGTGAGGCCGTATGTGGCTCATGCGTGCAGTGGGCACGCGGCACATCACCCATGGCCAGCCTGGTTGCAGCCACCATGCGGGCCAGTTCGCGCTCATTGATCATGCCGTGCTTCTGCATGGGTGACCCCGGGAAATTGATCCTGCGCATGACCCCGGAGTAGGTGGCCCCCATTCTGCGGGCCAGAAGTATCAGATCGGCCATCTCCCGGGGGCTGTGTTCCGGGCCCACAGGTTCAATACAGTTCATCCAGCGCAGGCCTACGTCTTTTATCACCTGTATGGTCTGCCTGCGCCTGTCCGGAGAAAAAGGCGTATCCCTGCCCTCGCCCAGGCGAATGGCATGGTAGCATCCTGAAAAGCCGGCTTCCAGCAGGGCCTTGCCCTCCTGATGGGTGATATCCCTGGTGTTGGCCACCAGGGGGACGTTTACTCCTTCGCTTTTAAGCAGTCGTCCCAGCTCCAGAAGTTTTTCAAAGGGATAAAAACCCGTGGTCATGAGGTTCAGGGCATCTGCTCCCTGAGCCTGGCCCAGCCTGGCCCAGTCCAGGAGTTGCTCAGTACTGAACTCCACTGATTCGGTGAATATCCCGGCCTTGCCGGTCAAAGAGCAAAAAAGGCAGTCAAATCGGCAGGGCTCCACATTGAGCCCGATATGCATATGCCTCTCACCTTTGAGGCCGAAGGTACGCCGGGACATCATGGCGGCGGCGTGCATCAGGGCATACACATCCGGGGAGTCCAGCTGCAGCCGAAGCAGATACACGATCTCCTCAGGGCTTAATTCTTCAAAATTTTCCGCCTTTCGTAAAACTTCAGAGGTTGCTGGCTGTATAAAGCAGGTCATAATGGTTCCATCAGGTTTGGTTTATAAAAGCCGAAAAAGTAACAAGGGCAGCAGCAGCAAGTCCAATAGAAAATTGCAATCACAAAAAGCATTCTGTATCAAGAATATAAATATGTAAACAGCCCGCTGTCCCGCACGCTGCCCCCGGCCAGGGTTTTGCCCATGACAGAAGCCGTTCAACCGTATTTTACCCATTTCATGCCTGGTATGAAATGGGTAAAATACGCTCTTAATTTCTCAAAACATGCCTGGCTTGAAATGGGTAAACTGTAAACGAAACAGTGGACGAGAAGCGTTCGAAAGCGGGATTCAGTAGGCAGCCACGAGGATGTCGGTTTTGCTGAAGTCATGTCCCTTGAACAAAAGAGGTGCCCCTGTGCTTTTGGCCAGGGCATAAGCACAGCAGTCGCCGATATTCAGTCCAGCCGGATGGCGGCCCTTACCGAATCTGCGCCAGGCCTCCCGGGCAATCCGAACCTGCTCCGAGTCCAGGGGCATCACCCTGACCCGCGCCCGTTGCAGAAAAAGATCAAGCTCCCGTCCACCGGCTTCTCCCTTCCTGGCCTCCAGGACGATACCCGTTTCAAGAACTGAAAATGAACTCATCATGACATCCGGGGATTCAGCAATGACTCTGGTCAGGACATCTGCCTCGGGCTCTCCGGTAAGTATTGCGATGATGGCCGAAGTGTCGCTTACCATTAACAGGCCCCGTGTTCATCATAGCCCAGGATTTCCTCCTCCGAGCGCTGATCAAGATCGGGCAGGGCCTGGCAGCGACCGGCTATTGCCTGTAATTCCTCCAGCCTGGCAGCTGCCTGCTGTTGGTGGCCAAGACGCTGCAGCCGTTCCTCCAGGGAATGGATAATTGCCTGGGTAATGTTTTCACCGCTGCGGGCCGCCACCTCCCGGGCCAGCCTCTCGGCTTCGGGGTTGCGGATACTGAGGGCCATACACTTATCTCCTGTTGCTGTATTGAAAATATTGTTTTTTATATACGCCCGATGAATAAAAAGTCAACACTTACCCATTTCAGGCCATGCTTGAAATGGGTAAAATAAGCTCTTAATTTCTCAAAACATGCCTGGCTTGAAATGGGCAATACAGTGTAGGGCTTGAGGAGGGTACAGACTCAGGATCAACTCAGGTTACTTTATCTTCTTCACTCCAGGATAAAGGGCCTGCCTGCACCCGGCCAGTAGGGCCGGTCCACCGGGGCGTCCATGAGCCCGGCCAGTCTGGAGCGCTCAAGATAGTTGAGCACTAAGTACATGAACTCCTTTCCCCGTACAGGGCCAAGTCCCCCGCAGGCAGCAGAGATCTCGTCAAACTTATGCACATTGTCCACTCTCACCCCTGGGCCGGTAATGACCAGGGGTACCGGCTCCCCCGAATGCACCAGGGGGCCTCCCGAGGGGGTGGAATGATCCGCGGTCACAGCCAGGATCACTTCGTCATTTTCCAGAAGTCCAGGCAAAGAGGCGCTCAGTCCTTGATCCAGGCTTTCAATGACCTTTTTTTTAAGAAGAGGGTCCTTTTTGTGCGCGGCTTCATCCGGGGCCTTGGTGTGGACATGGATAAAGTCATATTGATCCACATGCCGCCTGGCCGCATTTACCCTGGCCTGAATCTCCTGCCCCGGATCATCCTTCTCTGCTCCAGGGATAACGTCCATCCCCAGGTAGCACCCCAGGCCCTGGTAGACCACTCCCGAGGAAATGCTTACGCCCTTGATGCCGTTTCTGACATGAAAGGGTTCCCTGTCCCTCAGCCGGCCGGCTCTCTGGGTGACCAGGGCGTTCAGGGGGAATTTGCCGGCATTTTCCCGGGCCAGGTTGAACGGGGCATCCTTCAGCCTGCCATAACTCCAGGACAGGTAGCTGGTCAGGGCTGCGGCAGTATTTATGCACTTTTCATCACCGGCTTTTTTCTCAAAGGGCATGACAGCTGAAAGAAACCTGCCGTCCAGGATGGGGTTGGAATCGGTGATGAACGGAGATACCGCTCCAGTCAGGACAAGGACCCCGAAAAGCCCCTTGGCCGGGACCAGACGGATGTGCACTCCATGTGCTGAATACCGGGCTACCCGGTCAAAGGCCTGGCCGGCATCTTCCTGGCTGGCCTCCACTTTGTCCCTGATAAGCCTTAGCTTGCCCTCTTCTTCCCGGACGCAGACAAAATGCGCCAGCACGGCCACCTGGTCCCTGTCCAGGCTTATACCGGCTCCCAGGGCCTCCAGAGCCCCCCGTCCGGGAAAATCGGCAGGGTCATACCCAAACATGGCGAAATGGGCGTTTTCGCTGGGCAGGGCCTGGCCCGGAAAACCTGCATGATAAAGTCCGTTGCAGCCTCTTGCAGCCAGGTGATCCAGGAAAGGAGTGTGCGCAGCCTGCAAGGGGGTCTGGCGGTCCAGCTCGGCAAAGCTTTTGTCCCCCAGACCGTCCAGCAGGACGAGGATGAATTTTTTGCTCATAAAGTAATCCTGAATCCGGCGACAGGGTTAAAAATCAAGAGAAGCTTCTGCTATGAACCATCATAACCGCACACGCCGCACCTGGGGGAGTTCATTACCGGAAGCAGCATTTCTTTTCCACACTTGTGCTTTTCAAGACAGCGGGAGCATAAATAGGCCCCACCATCCTTCATCCCGCATTCATGACAGATAGACTCAGCTGTCTCACTCTGGCACACATCGCAGAGGATCTGGGGATCTTCATTTCGAGACAGAATAGTGATTTTGTCATTTTTCCTGAGTTTGCCGGGATATTCTCCAACACAGTCGATGGCCAGGGTTGTCGAGGAGCCGAAATCATAGATATAGGACAGCCTGTGCTTCGGGTCCAGGTGCCGATCTATCCGGCTGTTCATGCTCAGTTCCTCTGTTCCAAAGGGGGAACCGGCAAAGAATGCACTCATATGTCCGCAACATTCCAGCCAGATCTTTCTGAGAAATGAGTCCAGAGTGCTCAGCTTGATATCACGGTTCACCGCCAGATGCAGCCAGTATATAGAACCGCTGTAACCCTCATGGACTTTCAGATGCAGTATACCAGGTCCTTCTTTTTTATCATCTGCTATCCGGTACAGATTTTTTTTAAGACAAGAACTCAAGTGACGTCCAATACCACGGGCAGTCAAGCCCTTTTGACAAAGACCGCAAATTGCTTCAGAGTTGTCGTTAGGCATACGTTCCTCCGTTGTTGCTGCTTGATACCTGCCCTGACTTTATCCCTTGCTCCTGCAAATTAAATCAGGGGAATGCATCCAGGAAACCAGTATAAAGATACGGCCAGACCCACACGGCCAGCCCCACTTTTTCCTTGTGCCCTTTACAAGATATGTTATATTTTATGCATCAGTAAGGTCAACTTTATAATGCCACCTTCTATAGTTAAAACTTAAATAATTCATTCTCAAAACATTATGAACGCAGCACGTTATCTGGGAGCACACTGCTCCGTGTCCGGAGGGCTTTACCGGGCTGTAGAACGTATAGAGGGGCTTTCTGGTACAGCCCTGCAGATATTCACCCGCAACCAGCGGCAGTGGAAAACCTCGCCAGTCAAGGAGCAGGAGGCTGAACAGTTCAGGCAGGCCCTGCAGCAGTGGGGTGATTATCCTGTTTTTTCCCACGACAGCTACCTTATAAATCTGGCTTCTCCGGACAGGGAAATCCTTAAAAAGTCGGTACAGGCCTTTGCCGGCGAACTTAAGCGTTGCGCCCTGCTGGGCATTCCCGGGCTGGTCACACACCCCGGGGCGCACAAGGGACAGGGCCTGGATAAGGGACTGCAGGCATATGTCCGGGCCCTGGATGAGGCCCTGGACCTGGCCCTGCAGCAATGTCCGGAAAGTGCAGATGTTGAGGTTCTCCTGGAAACTACCTCCGGGCAGGGTACAGTCCTTGGTAGTACCTTCCAGGAGCTTGATTTCATTATCAGCACCAGCAAAAACTCCGACAGGCTGGGAGTCTGCTTCGACACCTGCCACGTGTTTGCGGCTGGTTATGATATGCGCACCCGGGAAAGCTACAATGCCACCATGCAGACCCTGGACAGTACTGTCGGGCTGCAGCGGGTCCAGGCTGTTCACCTGAATGACAGCAGTTATGGGCTGGGCAGCCGGGGCGACCGCCACGAGCATATCGGCAAAGGTGAAATGGGGCTGGAGCCATTCAGGCTGGTCCTTAACGATCCCCGGTTCTATGATGTACCCATGGTCATAGAAACCCCCAAGGACAAGGCCGGAAAATGGGACCTGGCAAACTTGAACCTCCTGCGGGGACTGGTTAGATAAGGTTTACTCGTGTTTTTAAAGCTTTCATAAATAAACGCAAATAGTAATGATTATCTATTGACAAAAAGCTCTGAAAAAAATATGCATATACAAGAGTCTGGCATTTGACATGCATCTGAAAAAATCATTTTTACACGCGCTCAGTACGTGTACAAATGACAAAATCCTGAGTTCAGGCTGCCCTCTCTGTGGCGAGCCATTTAGTGCTGGACAAAACCAAACCTTAGAGAATCTGAATAAGAAAGTGGATATTTGAACGAACCCCCGGCCTTAAGATGTATGAAAGAAAAGCGTTGGTGAGCAGATAAGACCGTGATGTACGTAGAAAAATGAAAATTTCAAGTTAAAGCAACATGTCGAAATGATTGAATTATATACAAACATAGTTATTTATGCTGGATTATAAACCATAAAAACGAAAAAGGAGAAACATCATGGCAGACAATCAGGGAAAACCCACAACCAATGACGCCGGAATGCCGGTATCCAGCGATGAGTTTTCATTGACTGTAGGCCCGGACGGCCCCATCCTGCTTCAGGACCATTATCTGCTGGAGCAGATGGCCAATTTCAACCGGGAAATGATCCCGGATCGCCAGCCCCATGCCAAGGGTTCCGGGGCCTTCGGGCACTTTGAGGTCACCAGTGACGTGAGCGCCTATACCAAGGCGTCATTATTCCAGCCAGGGGCCAAGACAGAGGTCCTGGCCCGCTTTTCCACCGTTGCCGGAGAGTCCGGCAGCCCGGATACCTGGCGGGACGTGCGCGGTTTTGCTGTCAAATTCTACACCCCGGAAGGCAACTACGACATGGTGGGCAACAACACTCCGGTGTTTTTTATTCGCGACCCCATGAAATTCCAGCACTTCATCCACTCCCAGAAACGCCGGGCTGACACCGGCCTGCGCTGTCACGACATGCAGTGGGACTTCTGGACCCTGTCTCCGGAATCCGCTCACCAGGTAACCATTCTCATGAGCGATCGCGGGGTGCCCAGAACCTACCGGCATATGAACGGCTACACCAGTCACACCTATATGTGGGTCAACGCCAAAGGCGAGAAGTTCTGGGTCAAATACCACTTCAAGACGGACCAGGGCATTGAGTTTCTAACAGATGAAGAAGCAGATAGAATCGCCGGCCAGGACGCCGACTACCACCGCCGGGACCTGGCCGAGGCCATTAAGCGCGGTGAAAATCCCAGCTGGACCCTCAAGGTGCAGATCATGCCCTTTGAAGACGCCAAAACCTACCGTTACAACCCCTTTGATCTGACCAAGGTCTGGCCTCACAGCGACTACCCCCTGCACGAGGTGGGACGGCTGACTTTGAACCGCAATCCGGCCGACTTTCATGCCGAGATTGAGCAGGCCGCCTTTGAGCCCAACAGCTTTGTGCCCGGCATCGGCCCCAGCCCGGATCGCATGCTTCAGGCCCGGCTTTTTTCCTATGCCGATGCTCACAGGGCCAGACTCGGGGTCAATTACAAACAGATCCCGGTCAACCGGCCCAAGGCACCGGTACACAGCTACAGCAAAGGCGGGGCCATGCGCATTGAAAACGTCTCCGATCCTGTATACGCCCCCAACTCCAAGGGCGGACCCAGCGCCGACCCAAAGCGTTATCCCGAAGAAGCCGTCTGGGAGGCCTCTGGAGAATTTATGCGCACCGCCTATACCCTGCGCAAGGATGACGACGATTTCGGCCAGCCCGGTACCCTGGTGCGCGAGGTCATGGATGAGGCCCAGCGTGAAAGGCTGGTGTCCAATGTTGTGGGACATCTCAAAAAAGGCGTCAGCGGCCCCATTCTGGAGCGGGCTCTGGAGTACTGGCGCAATATTGACAAGGATATCGGCGAGCGCATCGCCAAAGGGGTGAAAGGAAGCTGATGTCAAAGCGCCTGCGCTTTTTTCAGGCAACCCCTGACCGCTTGATGTAAAAATACGTATTGCAGCCCGCCTCAAGGGGCGAACCCACGGGGCGGGCCGCAACCAGAAGGAATATTTCGTGTATCTGGCCTGGAAAGAGCAGAACAAAAAAAGATATTACGTTATCCGCCAGTCTGTGCTCAGTCAGGGGGTGTATGTATCCAGGGATCTAATGGACCTTGGCCACGACCCGTCTGTTTTTCTTGAGTACCCCGGGGGCAGGAGCTTTTATATACACGAGCAGGTGGAGGAGCAGCTAAACGCCTCCGGCACTGCCTGGGATTACGGGGACCTGGAGGATGTATTCTGGCCTTTTGTGAGTCCGGACATAAAAAGATCCCTGCAGGGCTTCAAGTCCAGGGACGCAAGAAATGCCAGGATTCCGGAGCTTACCCACCAGGAAGACGAATTCATCCGCAACCGGCTGCACATTATTGACAAGCGCCGCTACAACTACCTGCGCCTGGGGGAACTGGACCAGTCAAAACTCACCCGTATACCCACAAAGTTCTACCGGCCACTGGCCTTCAAATCCAGGGATGAACTGGAGCATCTGTTCATAAACATGGAAGGCAGCCTCAATCCCTCTGAATACTCCCTGTATGTATATTCATTTTTCTATCTGCGCCGCTTCTTTGATGAAATCATAGCCGGGAAGATGCCCCAGGGCCTGGACCAGCACAGACTGGACCGCTTGTTTTTACAGGAAGTCTGCCGGCTGGACCGGGACGTTTCCTTCTGGAAGGGCCATGCAAGGAAAAAGGGCCTGCATAAGTATCTCAGGCGCTATGTGATCATGTATTTCGATTATCCCTTTTCTACGGGCAATATCCTGCAGGAACATATCCGGGACTTCATGGCCCGCAACCGGGCCGGGTTTGAGCAGCCCCGACCGGCCAAGAAGGAGCCGGGCATGGAGGAGGTGGGTACCATCCTGGGCATGTCCGTGCAGAAACTGAAAAAAATGTCTATGAGGGAACTCACCAGGATCTACCGCCGCCGGGCCCTGAAAATGCACCCGGACAAGGGAGGGGATCATGAGGAATTCATCAGGTTGAATGAAGCCTATCAGACCCTGCTGAAAAAGATTCGGCCAGGAACATGACCTTTTCAATTATCAAACTTTATTCAAGGAAGGAGGTAATATGCCCAAGAGTACAGCATGGAGCCCATATCTGGCCGGCGCTCTGAGCGGACTGGTGGTGATCCTGTCCGTATGGATAGCCGGTCAGTATTTCGGAGCATCCACAAGTTTTGTCAGAGCAGCAGGCATGATTGAAGGCCTCATCGCACCGGAGAGGCTGGAGCAGCTGGAATATTATGTCCAGGTGGCTCCCCAGGTTGACTGGCAGTGGATGTTTGTCACCGGAATTCTGGTGGGTTCTTTTATCGCCGCCAGAACCTCCGGCTCCTTCAAGGTGCAGTGGGTCCCGGACATGTGGCAGCAGAACTTCGGGTTCACCCCGGTCAAGCGCGGCCTCATGGCTTTTGCCGGAGGTGCCGTGGCCATGTTCGGAGCCAGAATGGCCGATGGCTGACCCAGCGGACACGGGTTGAGCGGTACGCTTCAACTTTCCGTCAGCGGCCTCATCTCCCTGATATTTTTCCTGGGTGCCGGAATCATCATGGCCAGGATTATCTATGGAGGTGCTAAATCATGAAACTTATAATAATCGGCTTAATTACCGGCATTCTGTTTGGCTTTCTGCTGCAGAAAGCCCGGGTGGTGCGCTACGACAAGCAGCTGGGCGCCCTGCGTCTTTTGGACATGACCATTATCAAATTCATGTTCAGTACCGTCCTGGTAAGCATGGTGGGAATATATCTTCTCTATGACCTGGGACAGGTGGATCTGTCCATTAAGACCACCATCATGGGAGCCAACATAATCGGGGCCATCCTTTTCGGACTGGGCTGGGGCATGCTTGGATACTGTCCAGGGACCTCTCTCGGGGCTCTTGGCGAAGGCCGTCTGGACGCTTTGTGGGGAATCCTGGGCATGATAGCCGGAGCAGCCGTATTCGCCCAAGCCTATCCAGTGCTTAAAAACACGGTCTATGCCTGGGGGGACTACGGCAAAATCACCCTGCCCCAGGTGTTGAACATCAGTCACTGGCCGGTTATCCTTGCCTTTATCATTATCGGACTTCTTCTCTTTGTCTGGTTTGAAAGAAAGGGTCTGTAATTTTGCAGACCTGAAAACAGGAGGACAAGCCTATGCAGGTACACGAGGCCATTGAAAAAAGACGCAGCATCAGAAAGTTTGCAGACGATCCCGTCTCCAGGGATGAAATCATGAAGCTTCTGGAGGCGGCCAGGCTGGCCCCTTCAGCCATGAACGCCCAGCCCTGGAGATTCAAAATCGTAGACGGCAGGGAAGACATCCAGTGGCTGTCGGGTTCCCCAACCCGGGGCCAGAAATGGGTGGCCGGAGCAGGTGCGGTGCTCATCTGCTGCGCAGACATCACCCGGTTTCTGGAGGATGCCAGGGCAGCGGTGCGTTTTCTGCGCGACAGCGCGGTTCTGCCCCCGGAAATGCAGGCCGGAGTGGAAGACTACGTGGAAAAGGCTCAAAACGCCCCCACCGAGGTGCTGCGCGGGGCAGTGGGCATGAACTGCTCCATCGCCCTGACCCATATCATGCTCCGGGCCACTGAGATGGACCTGGGCACATGTTGGATCGGCATGTACGATGAAGAGGCCCTGCGCCAGCGCTTCAACCTGCCGCAGCAGGCCGCAGTGATGGCCTTGCTGGCGGTGGGCCGGCCGGCTGAATCCCCAGAGCCCAGACCCAGAAAAGCCATGGAGGAAATCATCCTGGACTGATCATGAACAAGGCTTAATTGATAATGCTTTGTTATTGTCAAATATTACAGGTTCCGGGATTCGGTGCGATCCCGGAACTTTTTTAGTGGATTCAGAGTTTAAAAATATATTGCTGTGCTCATGTTTTTTACAATCAGTTACATCATTGACACCTTGGTGCTCTGGTGATTATATGGAAGAAAACATGCTCACCTGGAGGTAAAAATGAGCCGTTTAACCATTACCCTTGATGACGAGTTGCACCGCGCCCTAAAGGAAACATCGGCCAGGCAGGGACGCAGCATAAACAAGATAATTGAAGAAAGCCTGCATATGCGCGGTATAAAGTCCATGGATGATGCCCGGCAACTGGTGGCTCACGCACGCTCACAGGCGAACTGCAGTGAAGAAGAGGCAATGGCCCTGAGTACGGCAGAAACCCGTGCCTTTAGAAATTAATGATCAGAAGGATCTTTGTCGTTGATACCAACGTCCTGGTTGCCGGGGTCATTACTTCCAGACCTGACGCACCTACCGCCAGGCTCGTGGATGCCATGCTGGAGGGACGAATAGTTTATCTGCTGTCCCCTGAACTTCTACGGGAGTATGAACAGGTACTTATGCGCCCTGCAATAGCGCGACTGCATGGCTTAAGCAGCCCTGATATTGAAACAATACTGACTGAAATCACCGCCAACGCAATCTGGCGTGAACCGCTTGCGGATACGAAGCACTCGGCCCCGGATGCCAAGGATTCTCATATTTGGGCTCTCCTGGCCAACGAAGCTCAAGCCATTCTTATTACCGGCGACAAGCCACTCATTGACAACCCACGGCCAGGGAGTTCCGTTATTACCCCAGCCTCCTGGGTGGATCATTTTGACTAACCTCCCTGATCCCGCTTAAAAGCCATTGAGGAACTGACAGCAGGCTCCTACTATTCAATTGCAATGCAGTTATTCAGAGAAGTTTGCTTTACATCATCCTCGACTGAGACTTTTGACCATTTTGTAATCATCCATAACAAAGCCGCCGCCTATGTCCTGCACCACGGTCTCGGCGGCGGTAAACCCTTCCTGCCGGTAGAAGGCGATTGCTGCGTGGTTGTGCCTGTTCACGGTAAGCCATAAATCCTTGACCCCCATATCCCGGCAAAGCATCTCGGCAAATTCCAGAGTCTTTCTGCCCAGCCCGCAACGCCTTTTATCCTTTAGCACATATATTTTGCTCAGCTTGGCCGATGCCATTTCAGGATCGGGCTCCAGGGCCAGGTATCCGGAGTCCTCACCAGCGCTTACCACAAGGTAGTACACTGCCCCGTTTTGCAATTGGTCACTTATGGCCTCTGGACTCTGAAAATTTTTTAGCATGTACTCCACCTGCTCTATGCCTATGATGGGCGTGTAATGCTCCTGCCATATTTTTCGGGCCAACAAGGAAGTCCTTTTTATCTGTGCCTGGCTCTGTACCTTTTCAAAATTCTCAACCATCATACAACCTTTCACTTATTACGTGCACCATTCACCTGCTTCACCCTGGCAATCCAAACGTCTTGTAACATATGCATAACTGCATTGTGGTTTTCAAACCATAAAAACCTTCCCATCCAACCAGGCAGTCATAATTATGCCAAAAGCCTGCCGCCTGCAACCAGCCTTTAATAAAAATCCTGCCGGGATCACGCCGCACACAATCCTTTTTTTACAAAAAAGTATTATAGATATCACAGTGCCAGCACCTCACCTGCCTGCCCGCGAGCTGCACCCTTACCCATTTAAAGCCCTGTAAATACTGATTTTAATGAACCTGCCCCCATCAAAGCATCTCTGTTCCACCCTTTCTGCCAACTATTTTGCCTTACTTTAACTGCATTTTTTATACATCAAGGTCAACCGACAAACACCCATGCCTTGCCATGTTTACATTTTTGTACAGCAATCTTGTCACCTTTTTCTCCTTCAATCAATAAAGTCCTGAATATACAAATACTTATCCAAAACGGCACTCATATTGCTTTTAATCAACATCAGCAGTTCTTTCTTTTATTTTTATACACAAAATTATCAACCAAGGGAGGAGGTCTATGCACACCCCGAGCCGGACAGGCAAAAAGATGTACTGACTCAGGCATCACTAAGTGACAGGAAGGCTTGCCCAGATTGAGTTTCGGGCAGAACTCGATCTATTTTACAAATTTGTTTTCATGTATTGACTGCCCAGCAATCAAAGGAGGATTAGCAAGTGGAAGGTTTATTGGAACTCAGTTATGCTCTGGATACGTTTTACTTTTTGCTGTCAGGGCTGTTGGTCATGTGGATGGCTGCCGGATTTACCATGCTTGAATCCGGCCTGGTCAGATCCAAGAACACCGTTGAGATACTGACCAAGAATGTCGCCCTGTACTCCATTGCCTGCATCATGTACATGCTGGTGGGCTACAATATTATGTACGGCGATGGCAGTTCGGTGATTCCGGGCATCAGCTTTCTTATAGGCGGTGACAACACCGTGGCCCAGGTGGTGGGCGGTGGAGACGATGCTCCCTACTACTCGGATATATCCGACTTTTTCTTTCAGGTGGTCTTTGTGGCCACGGCCATGTCCATCATATCCGGTGCTGTTGCAGAACGTATGAAGCTGTGGGCTTTTCTGCTCTTTGCAGTCATACTCACAGGCGTACTGTACCCGGTTCACGGCTACTGGACCTGGGGTGGCGGATTTCTGGATGAACTGGGTTACGCTGACTACGCCGGCTCAGGCATTGTGCACATGGCCGGTGCCGCTGCAGCCCTGGCCGGTGTTATTCTTCTCGGTGCCAGAAAGGGCAAATACGGCCCCGGCGGAAAGGTAAACGCCATACCCGGTGCCAACATGCCCCTGGCAACCCTGGGAACCTTTATTCTCTGGATGGGCTGGTTCGGCTTCAACGGCGGTTCCGAGCTCAAGGTATCGGATGTTGAGTCAGCCAACGCCGTGGCCATGGTTTTCGCCAATACCAATATCGCCGCAGCCTCAGGCTTAGTGGTGGCCCTCATTGTATCCAAACTCTGGTTCGGCAAGGCTGATCTGACCATGGCCCTAAACGGTGCCCTGGCCGGACTGGTGGCCATCACTGCCGAGCCCAGCCTGCCTCCCATGATCCTGGCTTCCTTTATCGGTGCTGTGGGTGGGGCAATAGTTGTTGGCTCAATCGTGGCTTTGGACAAGTTCCTCAAGATAGACGACCCTGTGGGTGCTATATCCGTGCACGGTGTAGTAGGTGTCTGGGGCATTCTGGCAGTGCTTCTCTCCAACCCTGACGCCACCATTGGCGGGCAGCTGGCTGGAATCGGAGTTATTTTCGCATGGATGTTCGGCACAGCCTTTATAGTCTGGTATGCCATCAAGGCCATAATGGGTATCAGAGTAAGTGAGGAAGAAGAGTACGAGGGCCTGGATATGGCTGACTGCGGAATGACTGCCTACCCGGAATTCGTTGGCTCCAAGGGGACCAAATAGTACTGGCAGGGCACAAGCAGTGCTGATAAGCGGCACCCCGGGCGAGCTGGCGGGTGCCGCTACCCAGAGGACCTGAAAAAAACAATAGATAGAAGTTACCCACAATTATAAACCCTTAATACCGGCCTACAGGAGGAATACAAATGAAAAAACTGGAAATTATTACCCGGCCGTTCAAGGTTGAAGCAGTCAAAGAAGCACTGGCGGGTATGGGCATAAAAGGCATGACCCTCACCGACGTCAAGGGCTTCGGACGACAGATGGGGCACAAGGAGATATACCGCGGAGCGGAATACGACGTGGACTTTCTGCCCAAGGTGAAAATTGAAGTCATCCTGGATGATGCCAATGTGGACCAGGCCGTGGAGGCCGCCATAAAGGCGGCCAGGACCGACAAGGTGGGCGACGGCAAGATATTCGTCTACAGTGTGGAAAACGCCATCCGCATCAGGACCGGAGAGTCCGGAGACGAAGCCATCTGATTCAACCCTCAAGAACCCAAAGGCCCGGGCACTCGCTTATTTCGGTACTTCCCGGGCCTTCTGCCCGCCCCGGAAAATTTACAGGCCTTTTCCAGGTTGCAAAAAAAATGGATCCGGCCCCTCCTTAAATGACAATAAAGGAAAAGGCCTGTAAACCCTCACCATCTACTGTTCACCCCCCGGTCTCTTCAAATCGCCCTCTCGCTCCCTCTCTTCTTCCCTTCTTCTCCAGATACCGGTGCAAAACGTCCCTGAATAGCACTTCAGCGAAACTTACAAAATAGAATATCGTATCTCAATTGGGGACAGGCACCCCGCACCCCCATGCCCCATGCCCCATGCCTTCTTCCCTGTCCTGTATATTCCAGTTGAAAATATCCCTTCTTTAATGTAAAAAGAACCCATGACCAGTGAATTCAAGGAAGGACTTATTGAGGTAGTTCAGGCGGTGCTGCCCATAACCGCAGTGGTAATCCTGCTGCAGGTGCTGCTTATCTCCATGCCCTGGGAAGAATTCGCCCGTTTTCTCATCGGGGTCCTTTTCGTCATGTCCGGCCTGCTGCTCTTTCTGCAGGGAGTCAAGATAGGTCTTCTGCCCATGGGCGAAGCCATCGGCGCAGAGCTGCCCAAGCACGGCTCGCTTATCTTTCTTCTCTTTTTCGCCTTCATTCTGGGCTATGCCGTAACCATGGCCGAACCCGATGTATGGGTCCTGGCCGGATATGTGGACACGGTCTCCGAAGGAATGGTCAGCCGGTACATCCTGGTGCTTTTCGTGGCTCTGGGAGTGGCCATTTTCGTCACCCTGGCCATGCTGCGTATTGTTTTAAACATACCCATCGCCTATATCTTCGCCGGTGGATACACTCTGATCCTGATTCTGTCCTACTTCACCCCTACTGATTTTGTGCCCATTTCCTTCGATGCCGGAGGGGTGACCACAGGACCGGTTACAGTGCCTTTTATCCTGGCTCTGGGCCTGGGTGTTACGGCTGTTCTTGGAGGAAAATCCTCCTTTAATGACGGTTTCGGACTAATCGGCCTGGCCTCCATTGGACCTGTTTTAAGCGTTATGATTCTGGGGATAATTTACTCATGACCTCGCTTATCCTTGAATTTCTGGACGTAAGTCATGTCCTGGTCAATGTGCTCATGGCTGTTGGCCCGCTTCTGGCTTTTTTTATATTTTTTCAGTTCGCCTATCTCCAACTGGACCGCCAGTATGTCATCAACCTGTTCAAAGGTGTTGTGCTGGCCATTGCCGGACTGACCCTTTTTCTTCAGGGTGTGGAGGTCGGCTTTATGCCGGTGGGCGCTGAGATGGGCGAGATAATGAACAACTTTGAAAACCTCTGGATCCTGATCCCCATCGGATTTGTCCTGGGCCTGGTAGCCACTATTGCCGAGCCAGCAGTCCGTATCCTGTGCTACAATGTCGAAAGGGCCTCCGCCGGCAGTCTGGGCCAGATGTTTATGCTCATAACCCTTTCCCTGGGAGTGGGTGTCTTTGTGGCCATGGGCATGGGTAAAATCATTTTCGGGTTTTCCATCTACTACATCCTGCTGCCCGGCTATATTCTGGCCCTTTTAATGATGAAGCTGAGCGAGCAGTCCTTTATATCCATTGCCTTTGACGCCGGGGGCGTGGCCACCGGTCCCATGACGGTGACTTTTGTAATGGCCATCGCTCTGGGTCTTGCCGAAGCCATGGAAGGCAGAAGCGCCATACACGATGGTTTCGGCCTCATTGCCCTGGTGGCTCTGGCCCCCATCTTATCAGTAATGACCGTGGGAGTATTTCTAAACCTAAAGACCAGGAGGAAATGACCGGCATGGATAATTTTGATCTCATAGTCACTATTGTAAACAAAAATACAAGCGAACCCCTGATCAAGGCCTCCAAAAAAGCCGGGGCAGAAGGCGGCACCATTATCTACGGCCGCGGTACAGGTATCCGGGAAACCAAGACATTGCTGGGCATACCCATCCAGCCGGAAAAAGAAATCATTCTGACCATAGTTTCCCAGGACATCTCAGAAAAAGTGCATCAGGCTATCATGGACGCCGGCCACTTAGACAAGCCCGGGGCAGGCATATCCTTTGTTGTGGAGCTCAAAAAAGTATCCGGAATATGTCACCTGTGCACTCTGGACCAGGCCCCGGACAAGCAGGAGGACTGAGCCGGGTTCGCCGGCAGCACTTTTCCCGGGCAATGCTTTTGTTTGCCCACAAGAGTACTGTGCCGCGGGCAGGGCATTTCTTGCATGGCCTGCCTCCCTGGTGTGCTACGCAGCACATTCATGTTCAAACCTTTTTCCAGCCCTCCCCCTTTTTGAGAAAAAACTCTGTCTCCTGTTTGCAAAAACCTTCAACTCCTCTTTTTTGACAAAATTGCAAACCAGCCCCTGCAATACACCCCCGCACCTTACAAAACTGTAAACACCTGTACCCCCAGCCTGGGCACCTCTGCCCCCTTCCACACATAACACTTCGAAATAAAAGAACAAAAATTACTTGGCCCGAATAATGTAATATCACGGGGAAAGCTTAATGCAAAACACTATTTAAGGAGGCACAAAATGGATGTACCAGTTTTTAATTGCAAAAATCCCGATGATGTTATCAAGGCGGTCAAGGAGTATGATGTAAGCTTTATCCAGTTCTGGTTTGTGGATGTTCTGGGGACACTCAAGAGTTTTCAGGTCACCCCCAGCGAGCTGGATGCAGCATTTGACGAGGGCATGGGCTTTGACGGATCATCTATCGAGGGCTTTTCCAGGATACACGAAAGCGACATGGTAGCCATCCCGGATCCCTGCACCTTTCAGATGGTCTCCTGGCGTCCCGCGGAAAAGCCCGTGGCCCGGATGTTCTGCGACATCAAAAACCCGGACCTTACTCCTTATGAGGGAGACAGCCGCTATGTCCTGAAAAGAGTTCTCAAGAGAGCTGCAGAAAAGGGTTACGACTTTTTTGTCGGTCCCGAGCTCGAGTTTTTCCTTTTCGAGGACTCCACCGCTCCCAAGGGGATAGATGTGGGCGGATACTTCGACGCACCTCCCCTGGACCGGGCCAACGACATCCGCAGGGATATCATATTCGCCCTGAACAAGATGGGTATCCAGGTGGAATACAGCCATCACGAGGTGGCCCCCAGTCAGCACGAAATCGACCTGCGCTACCAGGAGGCCCTGAAGATGGCTGATCAGGCCATAACCTACCGGGTTATCGTCAAGGAGATCGCCCGCAAGCACGGCTGCTACGCCACTTTCATGCCCAAGCCCCTGTTCGGGGAAAACGGAAGCGGCATGCATGTGCACCAGTCGCTTTTCAAAAACGGCAAAAACGCCTTTTATGATCCCAAAGGTGAGTTCAACCTGAGCTCCGACGGCAAGAGCTATATTGCCGGCCTGTTAACCCACGCCAAGGAACTTACAGCCGTGTGCAACCAGTGGGTCAACTCCTACAAAAGGCTGGTTCCCGGATATGAGGCCCCGGTATACGTGGCCTGGGCCAGGCGCAACCGTTCCTCCCTGGTAAGGGTGCCCATGTACAAGCCGGGCAAGGAAGAGGCCACCCGCGTAGAGCTTCGCTCCCCGGACCCGGCCTGCAACCTGTACCTGGCTTTCGCCTCCATGCTGGCCGCCGGACTGGAAGGCATGGAAGCAGGCTACTCCCTGCCCGCGCCGGTGGAAGAGGACATCTTTGAAATGAACGTCCAGGAGAGGGCCAAACACGGCATCGACAGCCTGCCCGGCAGCCTGCACGAAGCTGTAAACGAGCTGTCCAAGAGTTCAGTCATCCGCGAGGCCCTGGGTGATCATATCTTCAACAAGTTTGTTGAAAACAAGATCATCGAATGGGACAATTACCGCATTCAGATCACCGAGTACGAGTTGAATAAATATCTGCCGGTATTGTAAATCTGCATAAATACCTCTGCAACCTCCAAACCCCTGTACACCCTGTGGGCCGCAGCATCCCGTCCCACCTCACCAGGCAAACACCCCGGCCCACAGGGATACAGGACACGTTGCAGCCGAAAGACAACAGAAGACCACGCTGGTCATGCTGTAAAGCCTGGCAGGAAATGGTGGCAAAAAGAAAAATCACACAGTCTTTAGGGAGGCAGACATGCCATACAACTGGGGACCCAATTTCATTGTACCTACAGATGTCCTGGAGAGCTATTCAGGCAAGGTTCTTCTACGCGAAGACCTGGACAAGGAACTCTTGCGCCAGGAGTTATCGGAACTGGGCATTCAGGGCTCAGTGGTCCAGATAGCCAACCCCTGGTACTTTCGCAAGAAGGGGCACAACTCCTGGATAAAGATAGGCGAATCCAGAGACGAAGCCGGCAATTTTCCGGTCCGCTGGGACACAACCCACCTGGAAAACGGACGCTACGAGGTCATGGGCTTTATGCATGTCTATGTGGAGAAGGAAGGAATACAGACAGTGATAGCCCGGAGCAATACAGTGGAAATCAGCATAGAGAACTGAGTTTATGGAATACGTATTCGTATACGGCACGTTAAGGAAGGGCTGCTCCAACCATCACCTGCTTAAAGACGCCAGGGATATTGGGCCGGCCAGAACCAGTGAAGACTATGCCCTTTACGTTCACGATTACCCTTATACAGTCAAAAGCGAAGCGGTAGGCCCCATCCGAGGAGAGGTCTACCTGGTGGACGGTCGCGGCCTGGACAGGCTGGACAGGCTGGAAAACCATCCCCACTGGTATGTACGCGAAAAAAAGCCTGTGCAACTGGATGAAGGCCGGGAGGTACAGGCCTGGATCTACTTCTTCCCGGAACCCAGGGGACACTTGGTAAAAAGCGGGGACTTCGTGTATATGTCCTGAGGGGTTAAGCTTCGGCCACAATCAGATTACGCCCGGATGATTTTGCTTTGTAAAGCAGGTTGTCGGCCCTGGAAAGGACAGTATCGACACTGTCCTTCTCCCTTAGTTCCGTTACCCCGAAAGACATGGTAAGATTAATGCCGGCCACCTGTCTTGAAGCAATCGCACAGCGACAGCGCTCAGCCAGTTCCTTTGCTTCCTGCATATCAATCTCCGGGGCGACTATGAGAAACTCCTCTCCCCCCCAACGGGCCACCAGATCCGTCTCCCGCAAAGAGTTTCGAAGTATCCGGCCCAGTTCCACAAGCACCATGTCCCCTCTGCTATGTCCATATTTGTCATTGACCTGCTTGAATAAGTCCACATCGGCCATAATTACCGAGACTTTCCTGCCATATCGCCTGTTAGCGTAGGCCTGCTTTTCCAGAAAATCTTCCGCCGCCCTGCGGTTGGCCAGGCCTGTAAGCATGTCGGTAGAGGCCAGTTCCTGCAGGGAGTTGTTCCAGATCAGAGCGTCACGGTACTTGTCGCGCAAAGTTGTTGCTGCGGCCGCCAGCCCCAGCAGCAGTCCCAGAAAAAGATGTATCCTGGCCAAGTATATGAGCGCCTGCCCGGAAACTTCCTGATCCTGCAGTTCCCCGGCTATACCAGTTGCGGCAATGCTTATGGAGGCAAGAATAACCAGTGTGCCGGCAATAATTCCTTTCTTGTGGTCCAGCATAACGAATCCGCCCACGATGAGAACGCCCACGGACCAGTAGTGCCCTCCAGCCAGCATCAGCAGGTGATCGTCCAGCTCGCCCCCCAAATGAAAGTGCCAGGCCAGACGGCCCAAAATCATTGCTGACACGGCTGTGAACATGACCGCTTCCAGCTGCTGCAGGGGAAAGCTCCGCCGCCAGACAAAAAAAAGCATCAAAGCCAGCACCAGCGCGAAAAATGGGTACAGCACCAGGATAAAAAGGTCGTCAGGCTCCCGGATAATCCAGCTCAGCAGAAAAATGAGCACGCCACAGGCCAGGGCCACCATATAGGCCAGCCGCTTTCTTTTTTCCAGGCGCTCCATCTCCCTCTGGGCCTGGTTTTTTACTTCCTCCGGCATGTTATCCTTCCGGCGGTTGTTGGACAATTTGCAGTAACATCTTCAAGTGTATAACTTGGGCAACGCTGGTTGACAAGCCCATATATCTTGGTACTATATCGTGATAAAATACAGGGATAACACTACAGCGAAACTTATTTTATTGAACTCCGGGGACAGTACCGCACTTATTTTTCCAACGCCAACAGCTGAAAATTGTTCATCAGAAAAAATAAGTGCGGTACTGTCCCCGGGCCGATTGAGGCATCCCCTGAATGGTTACAAGTAACAAAATTTGACTGGGATAAAGGCAGCTCACCTAAGAACGTTGAGTAACCATTAGAGCATGACCATAATCATAGCTCGTCAGGATGGCCAACCTTCTATCCTGCCTTCATGGATAATTTTTTTTCGTGAAAGCTGATCACTTGCTCTGCACGCAAAGTTTAGCTGTAGTGTTATGTATTTCGGATTTTGGATTAAGGGATCAGGACTGCCTTTATGAAAATTATGCTCATATATCCCCGCTGCCTGGAGCCCAGGTCCCATGAGCTCTTTAGCGAAGACGCCGGCGTGACCCCCATCGGGCTTTATTATCTCGGAGCGCTTTTGAAATCCCGGGGGCACCAGGTGGAAATCCTCAACTGGTACCAGCTGGAGCAGACTGACCGGGATATCCGGGACATGCTTCTGGAAAAAAATCCGGACCTGGTGGGATTTTCCATTGTAAATGCCAACCGCCTGGGAGCAACAGACACAGCCGCCCTGGTCAAGGAGATCCTTCCCGGAACCGTAACCGTTCTGGGAGGCATAGGGGCCACTTTTCTATGGGAGCATCTGCTTAAGCATTACCCCCAGATAGATTACGTCCTCCTGGGAGAAGGCGAATTTTCCCTGCTCCAGCTGGTATCCAGGCTGGAAAGCAGGGACCATAGCAACCTGGAAGACCTCAAGGGCCTGGCTTTCAGGCGGGGAGAAGAGACCGTGTGCACCGGTTTTCCGGAACCCATCCAGGACCTGGACCAGCTGCCCTCTCCAGCCAGGTATTTCACCTTCCAGCACCTGGTCTCCTCCCGGGGCTGTCCCTCCAACTGCTCCTTCTGCGGGTCCCCGGAGTTCTGGGGACGCAAGGTCAGGTTTCACTCCCCGGCATACTTCGTGGACATGCTCCAGGAGCTTTACAAAAAAGGCGTAACCTTTTTCTTTTTCTCCGACGACACCTTCACCCTGAAACCGGAGCGGGTCATTGAGATCTGCCGGCTGATAATAAACCGGGGGCTTAAAATTTCCTGGTTCGCCATTTCCCGGGTGAACTGCGTGGATGAAGAAATGCTCACCTGGATGCGCAGGGCCGGATGCATCCAGATAAGCTACGGCATCGAAAGCGGTTCTCCGAAAATCAGAAAAGCTCTGAACAAAAAAACAGGCAATCAGGAGATTCAGACTGCCTTTGAGCAGACTGTGGCCTGCGGCATCCTGGCCCGGGCCTACTTCATCTACGGCTCCCCGGGTGAGACCCGTGAAACCATCCGGGAAAGCATGGACTTAATGGAGCGTATAAAGCCCTTGAGCGCTGTTTTTTATATCTTAGAGATGTTTCCGGGCACTGCCCTGTACCGGGAGCTTCAGCAAAAAAGCACACTGACCGATGATTTCTGGCTGGAAAAAGTGGAGCACATCAAATATTTTGAAACCGATCCCTACATGACCCCGGAAATGGTCCTGGAGTTCGGGCGGATGCTTCGCACCTGCTACTACCAGACCCTGCCCCGGGCCGCCCGGGAGATAAAGCTAAAAGACGAGCCCGGGCTTTATCCCCTGCATGCGGATTTTCTGTCCAGGCTGGGCATGACCTTCAGCCATGGTGACTATTCAGCTATCCAGGAAATCCCGGACAAAGAAAAGACAGCCGAACTTCTGTTTGAAAAATCCCTTGCCTGGTACCCCAATGAAAGGGCATATCTGGGACTTAGCATAATCAGACAGAAACAGGGCAGACACAGGCAGGCCTACCAGTGCCTCGGCCAGGGCCTGAAACATTTCCCCGGCAGTGAAAACCTGGCAGCCTGCCAGTGCATAAGCTGCATGAACCTGGGCCTGTTCCAGGAAGCCCTGGAACATACAGACAGATTCCCGGACTCCTCCCAGATGCAGCAGTTCCGGCAGGCCTGCGTCCAGGCCCTGGCGGGCAGAACATAGGCATACAGGAACACCTGCATGAAAACAGTTCCAGGATTACGGAAAAAGAACTCTTTTGTGAGCCTGGCCTTCCTGGCAGCCCTGACTCTTTTGTCCTGGCCTGGCCTGGACCTGAATACGCCCGCCGCCCAGGAGCCGGACGTCTTTGAGGCCAAAAAATTCCAGGTGACCAACTACTACCAGGCAGCAGGGACCATCCGCCCCTGGCAGGAACCGGTTCTAAGCGCCCAGGTGCAGGCCAGGGTCAAAGAAGTCCTGGTGGCTCCCGGGGATATGGTAGAGTCCGGGGACCTCTTGATACGCTTAGAACAGGATGAATTCAAAAGCAGGCTGGAGCAGGCCCGCCTGGATCTCGAGGGTGCACAAGCCTCCATCCAGCGCATCCGCCGGGAGATAGACGAGGCCGGAGCCCTTCTGGAGGAGACCGGGCCGCAGTTTGAGCGCATGAAACGCCTGCACGGACAGGACGTGGCCACCCAGCAGGAGCTGGACCAGGCCGCATCAAAGTATTTCCAGGCCAGGGCCGGGCATGAGCAGGCTTTGATGGCTCTTCAGGAGGCCGCATATTCCAGGGACGCCCTGCAGGAAAAAATAAGTGAACTCCAGGTGGTCCTGGACTACACCAGCATCCGGGCCCCGGCCCGGGCCCAGGTGGTGCGCAAAATGGTCGATGCAGGCGACCTGGCCGCCCCGGACAAACCTTTGCTAAAACTTCAGACCAGGCACCTCCTGCGCCTGGAGGCCCATGTGCCGGAACGGCTGATTTCCCGGGTCAGCCTGGGGGACGTATTCGATATCCGGGTGGATGCCCTGGATAAAAAAATCTCCGGCCGGGCCGCCGAGATTGATCCGGCTGCCGATGCGGATTCACGCAGCTTTCTGGTCAAGCTGGGCATCGAGGCCGGCCCGGACCTTTACCCCGGCATGTTTGCCCGCATGCTTATCCCTGTGGAGACTGAAGAGATGTTGATGGTGCCTGAAAGCGCCGTACGCATGATCGGCCAGCTGGCAACCGTGCAGGTGGTTGAAAACCAGCAGAAGCAGACCAGGCACGTGCGCCTGGGACGCACTGTGAATCAACGGGTGGAAGTGCTTTCCGGGTTGTCCGCCGGGGAAAAAGTCAAGCTGCAGCACCTGAGTCCATAACCCTGGAAATTTATGCCCAGTCCTCCGGATAATTCCAGAATCGCCTCCTTTGTAGGGCCGTTTTTATCCTCCTATCCGGCTCCTATCCTTCTTTTCCTGGCCCTGGCCCTGGGCGCTTTGGCCATCACCGTCACTCCGCGCGAAGAAGAGCCCCAGATAGTGGTTCCCATGGCCGACGTCATCGTGGATGTCCCGGGTGCCGGCCCCGGAGAGGTGGAAAAACTGGTGGCTACCCGCCTGGAAGAGCTTTTATGGCAGGTGCAGGGAGTAGAATACGTCTACTCCACTTCCAGGAGGGACCAGGCCGTGGTCACGGTACGTTTTTTCGTGGGCCAGGACCTGGAAGACGCCCTGGTCAGACTGCACAACCAGATCATCATGCACCAGGACCAGGTCCCGTCCATGGTCCAGGATTGGATTGTAAAGCCGGTAAGCATTGATGATGTTCCCATTTTGAACCTGACCCTGTTTTCTAATGAGAGAAGTGACTATGAACTAAGGCGCATCGGCAGCGAACTCCTGGCCAGACTCTCTGAGGTGGAAAACGTCTCCCGTTCGCAGATTTTCGGCGGGCGTCCAAGGCAGGTGCAGGTGGAGATGGACCCCCAGGCCATGTCCGGGCGGGGGATCTCGCCTGTGCACATCCAGAAGGCCCTGGAAGAGGCCGACTTTGCCCGGACCCTGGGGGACTTTTCCCGGGATAATCTGCAATTCCAGGTCCTGGGGGATGCGCATCTAAGGACCGCTCAGCAGGTGCAGAGGCTGGTGGTGGGCATGCATGAGGACCGCCCGGTTTACTTAGAGGACGTGGCCCGGGTGCGCGACGGACCGGCCGAGCCTGAGAGCTACACCAGACTGGGCATGTCCGGGAGCTACATGCAGGAAAAGGGCCTGGTCGGACCTTTTTCCATGCCTGCCGTGACCCTGGCCCTGGCCAAAAAGCAGGGCACCAATGCCGTGCAGGTGGCTGACAGTATCCTGGAGCGGATGCAAAAACTTGAAGGGCTTATCCTGCCGGAAGACGTAGAGGTGGAAGTCACCCGCAACTACGGCCGCACCGCCCAGGAAAAGGTCAGCGAACTCTTCAGGTCCCTTTTCTTCGCCGTGGCCACTGTGGTCCTGGTGCTCACCCTGACCCTGGGCTGGAGACCGGCCCTGGTGGTGGGCCTGGCCATCCCGGTGAGCTTTTCCCTGGCCCTTTTCGGCAGTTATCTTCTGGGATACACCATCAACAGAGTCACCCTGTTCGCCCTTATCCTGTCCCTGGGGCTGGTGGTGGATGATCCCATCACCAACGTGGACAATGTCAAGCGCCACATGGGCCTGGGGGGCAAAAGCCCCGGAAATGCCGTCCTGGCCGGGGTCAGCGAGGTGGTGGTGCCGGTGGTCATGTCCACCCTGGCCATAATCGCCTGCTTTCTGCCCCTGTTCTTCATTACCGGCATGATGGGTCCCTACATGGCTCCCATGGCCGCCAATGTCCCCATGACTGTGATTTTCTCCACCCTGTGCGCCGTGACCATAGTGCCCTGGCTCTGTCACCGTTTCCTGAGCCGCCCGGGGATTAAAAAAGGCGGTACTGGTCAGCAGGGGGTGCCGCACTGGATAATGAAAGGCTACCGCGGCCTCATGACACCCTTTTTGCAATCCAGGTGGATGCGCCGGGGGCTTTTTTTGCTGGTCACAGTCCTGATCCTGGCGGCCCTGGCCCTGGTCCTGCTGCGCATGGTGCCTTTGAAGATGCTCCCCTTCGACAACAAGGATGAATTCCAGGTGGTTATAAATATGCCCGAGGGGACCACGCTGGAACATACCGATGCCGTGGTCCGCGACTTTGAGGACTATCTCTCCCGGGTGCCGGAAATCACTACCTATACCACCTACACCGGCAAGGCCTCACCCATGGACTTCAATGCCATGGTCAGGGGATATTATGCCCGACAGGACCCTCACCAGGCGGATATCCGCATCAATCTCAAGCCCAGGCAGAAGCGCGACAAGTCAAGTCACACCCTGGTTCTCTCCCTGCGCCGGGACCTGGAGGACCTGGCCCGCAAACACGGGGCCGCCATGGAACTGGTGGAAGTCCCGCCGGGACCACCGGTCATGGCCACCATAGCGGCGGAAGTCTATCCGGACCCGGACCGGACCTATGCCGAGACCATAGATGCGGCCCGGCATGTCCAAAACATCATGATCCAGGAAGAATTTGTCCGGGACGTGGACATAAGCGCACAGGCCAGGCATAAGAGACTGGATTTCGTTCTGGACCGGGAAAAGGCCTCCCTGCACGGCCTTGATGCCCGGGACGTGCTTGGAGCCCTGGGGCTTTACATCGGCGGGTCAAAGCCTGCTGCCCTGCACAGCCCCTATGAACGCGAGACCGTGCACATCCGCATGAAGCTTCCCTTAGAAAAACGCTCCGGCATCAACAACCTGCAGCAGCTGCACGTCATTGCCGGAAACGGCAGCGCAGTTGCCCTGAAGGAATTAGGCAGGTTTGAAAAAAAACCGGTGGAGCAGCCCATCCTGCACAAAAACCTGCGCCGTGTGGTTTATGTAACCGCTGAGATGGCCGGGCAGCCTCCGGGGGAGGCGGTTTTGGACATGAAATCCAGGCTCAGTGAAGACCCGCTGCCCCAGGGGTTCAGCGTACAATGGAGGGGCGAAGGCGAATGGAAGATCACCATAGACGTGTTCCGGGACCTGGGCCTGGCCTTCGGATTCGCCCTGCTGGCCATTTATGTCCTGCTGATATTGCAGACCGGGTCCCTGAGCCTGCCCCTTTTGATCATGTCCGCCATCCCCCTGACCTTGACCGGGATCATGCCCGGCTTCTTTCTGCTCAACCTCATCACCGGCAAGGAGGTGGACGGATTTGCCGACCCGGTCTTTTTTACAGCCACGGCCATGATCGGTATGATCGCCCTGGGGGGGATAGTTATCCGCAACTCCCTGGTCCTGATAGACTTTATCCGCTCCGCCCTGAATCGGGGGGAGGACCTCAAAGAGGCCATCCTGCAAAGCGGTGCCGTAAGGCTGAGACCCATCGTGCTCACGGCCCTGACCACGGCCATAGGGGTCTGGCCCATCACCCTGGACCCGGTCTTTTCCGGGCTGGCCTGGGCCCTTATCTTCGGGCTCATATCCTCCACGGTGTTCACCCTGGTCCTGGTCCCGGTGACCTTTTACCTGCTTTACCGGGAAAAATAGCTCAGGATTGTAAGCATTCAGGGGGTACTCAGTTGTAGTTCATTGTACTCACGCCTTTGGCGTGACTGGGGACTGTCCCCGCTAAGTACTATCTAAGCAGGCTCACACAACTTTGTGCTTTGTCATATTTTATTCGTGCAGGAAAGGTGTCGCGGGGACTGTCCCCTGGCCGGCTCCCTGAATGGTTACTCAGGATTTATTTTCCAGGTTTTCCAGGCGCTTCATGAGATCCTGCACCACAGGCACATCTTCCAGGTTGACATTATTGAAAAACTCGCCTGATCCCTTGCAGTTTTTGCACTTCATCTCCCGGGGCTCGTAGCGTCCGAAACTCAGAAGGCCCTTTTCAATCAAAAGCTGGTTGTAGTCCTGCTTGCTCAGGTTCTTGAGGTAGTCCTCCCCTACTTCTTCAATAAGTTCCGTCCAGAGGGGATTTTCAACTTTACCGTGTCCATGGCACTTGTCACAGGTGGCGATCTTTTGAATCAGGTAGCGCTCGTTCATGTCTAACTCTCCCTTTTGATTTTATTGAGTTCAGCCTTATTCCCTGGCCAGAAAGCCTGTGGCGGGGACAAATTTCTATAATAACCTCCGGAAGTCAAATCAAATCTGCAGCAGATCAAAAGTTAAGTGAGAAACGCCCTTAGAATACAAAGGCTCTAAGCGCGGATACGCATAAAAGCCCGGCCAGAAGAGAGAGCAGGAGATTGCGGGTGCAGGCTGCGGCAGCCACGGTGACAGCTGCGGAAATAAACTCGGCCGGACCCTTGTCCGCCAGGCTGGGGACGATTATGGCCACCAGGATGGAGGCCGGGACATGATTTAAAAAGGCCCTGACCCGCGGGGTCGGTGTAATCCTGCTGACTACGAAAAGCCCGCCGGCCCGGGTAAAATAGGTGACCAGGGTCATGAGCAAAATGGTGACGGCAAAAAGCAGATCAAAGTTTTCAAGCATCCCTCAATGCTCCCACAATCCCTCCGGCCAGACCTCCCAGAATAATATACCATTTTCCCGGGAAGAGCATGAAGGCAATCCAGGCGACTGCTCCGGCCACCAGCCATACCGGAATCTGGGATCTGCCCCTCCAGAAGAAGATGAGCAGGGCGATGAATACCGCGGTAAAGGCAAAATCCAGGCCCAGTACTGCCGGATCTGCAAAATATCTGTCCACAAGGGAGGACATGGTGGCCCCGACCCCGGTGGAAGCGTTCCAGAACATATAGATGCAAAGTCCCGCCCCCAGGAGAAAGCCGGCGTCTTTTTTGCCTTCGGCCATTTCCCTGACCGACAGGGCCCAGGATTCATCTGTCATGAAAAAAACGCTAAGATAAGATCTGGACGGGGGCAGACGCACCAGCCAGTCCCGCATGGCCGCCCCCATGAGCAGGTGCCTGAGATTGACGGCCAGGGTCGTGGCTGTAATGGCCAGGACAGGCAGGTGGGCAGACCAGAGCTCCAGGGCCATGAGCTGGGAGGCCCCGGCAAAAACAGTCAGGCTCATGATCTGGGCCTGCAGTGGAGACATGCCCGCCTGCACCGCCAGCACTCCAAAGACCAGGCCGTAGGCAAAAACCCCCAACCCCAGTGGAATACACTTCATGAACCCCCGGGCCATGCCCCTGCGGGTGAGTACAACCGGTTCTTTATATGTTGTCTGGTCAGAGTCGTGCATCAGCTGTCCTGAAGGATTGCAAAAGAAAACTCTATCGCCCCAGGGAGGCGATAGAGTAACTGCTGTTTATCTTTGCCCAGGCAGGCGGCAATGTCAATGCACCCATTGTCAGGCAGGCATTATCTGTCCCTGCCAGTCCTGACCTGCAGCGCCTGATCCACATCATTCTGTCCGGCATGATTTTTATCTTTTCAGCAAAAAAGCTAATCACCCCGGGAATTATTAGCAATCTCCAGAACAACAGGCCACATTGGCACATGTAGCGCTTTTGCCCGCATACCCATGACCCGGCTTCCTGGATGGTGCCTGTTTACATGGCCTTCAGACGTATTATTTTTTTGTGGCGTGGATAATGCATGCATTTAATTCAAAAAAATATTCTGGAGGAAAGCTATGCGCACCATAATTTACTTGGCAGTCGTTCTGGCAGCTCTGGCCTTGATCGCCGGCTGCGGAGGACAGAAGCACACTGTGGGCGGAGCCGGCCTGGGAGGCATAGGAGGCGGCGTAATCGGCTCACAGATAGGCAGCGGCACCGGGCAGACTGCTGCAATCATCGGCGGTACCCTTGCAGGCGCGGCCCTGGGCGGATATGTAGGGAGCTACCTGGACCGCATGGACGAAATGGACCAGCAGAAAATGGGTCAGACCCTGGAAACCAAGCCTGACGGAGAAACATCCCAGTGGGAAAACCCCAATACCGACATATCCCACGAAGTAACCCCCAAGGAAACCTATAAAGGCGACGAGGGACAGTACTGCCGGGAATTCACCACTGAAGCCGACATAGGCGGCGAAGAAAAAACATTGTATGGTACCGCCTGCAGGCAGCCCGATGGAACCTGGGAAATCGTGCAGATGGACTGATCAGCCCATAGCGATCCTTTCGGACAACCCCGGCCGGAGATCAGCTATCACCTGCCCCGGTTGCATGCCTCCAGGCGATTTCCTTGGCCGGGATCAGTCCTGTAGCTGAGGCGGAAACTATATTGCCAGCGACTCCGGGGCCGTCTCCGGCCACGAAAAGCCCTTTGACCGCAGTCTCCAGGACATTGCTGGACTGAACCTGGGTGGCGAAAAACTTGATCTCGGGTGCGTAAAGCAGGGTCCCCTCGCTGGCCACACCTGGTATCACCTTATTCAACTTTTCCAGCCCCTCGACAATGTTTCGCAGGATTCGCTCCGGCAGGGCCATGGCGATATCTCCGCAGGTTACATTCTTCATGGTGGGCTCAACAAAGCTGTTGCGCACACGGTTCCATGTGGAGCGTCTTCCGCGCCTGAGGTCAC
Organism: Desulfonatronospira thiodismutans ASO3-1; assembly: GCF_000174435.1. Taxonomy (NCBI): domain Bacteria; kingdom Pseudomonadati; phylum Thermodesulfobacteriota; class Desulfovibrionia; order Desulfovibrionales; family Desulfonatronovibrionaceae; genus Desulfonatronospira; species Desulfonatronospira thiodismutans. The sequence goes on along the minus strand of NZ_ACJN02000002.1, from coordinate 519,829 downwards.
CAAAGCGCTGCAGTATAGGCCTGTGCCCGCCGATGATTGTGGCCAGCCGGCCTATGGATTCACCGTACGCCTGGTTGCTGGTTACAGGATCTTCCAGGACAACCTTGGAAAGAAAAGCAAAGTTGGTGTTGTCCGACTTTTTGTCCATATAGGCGTGGCCGTTGACACAGACAAAGTCCTGGTAGTTTTCCAGGGCCACGAAGCCGCCCTGGTTGGTACAAAAGGTGCGGACCTGGTCATCGTAGGTATTGGTGCGGATAAAAAAGGTCGGATCATAAATCACGTCGCATAGATCGCTCATGATATCCCGGCTTACTTCCACCCGCACTCCCACCTCGATACCTCTTTGAGATATATTCAGACCGTGCCGCCGGGCCAGATCCCCCATCCACTCCGCTCCTACCCTGCCCGGAGCCAGGATCACGCTTGGGGCCCTGTACTCTCTGCGGCTGGTTGCCACTCCCTGCACCCGCCCCTGCTCCACCAGAATATCTTTGACCTCTTCAGAGGTATGGATGTTTACACCCTTGCCCCGGACGTATTCAGCCATAGCGGAAATATGTCCGGGCAGCTTGTCGCTTCCCAGGTGCTTTTGCCGGATGAGCAAAAGGTCAATGCCGTTTTTCAGAGCATCTTTGCGGATTTTTCTGGCTTTTTCCCAGTCCGTGGGGTAAACTTTTCCATCCATGTTGAAACGGTTGTAAATCTCTTCAGTGTCGCGGATGAGCTCACTGGCTTTTGAAACAGGCATAAACTGGGTCAGATCCGTCTTGCCCAGCTTGTGGATGTAATTGAGCTTGCCGTCGGAAAAAAGGCCTGCTCCACCAACACCGGACATTATATTGCAGGGCCTGCAGCGCATGCACTCCTTTTCCCCATTTATTGGACAGAGCCTTTTCCGGGAAGACTTGCCCTTTTCAAGGACCAAGACATTGAGGTCCGTATGCTCGCCCAGATAATAAGCAGCAAAGAGTCCAGCCGGACCACATCCCACGATTATCACATCATATTCTTTAACTGAGTCCTTTTCTGCCATAATTTATCCCATTTTGAATCTCTGTTTTGAGTGTTCGCCCGTCAAAAGCATCAGGTCAGCTCATCACTTCCTTTGCTTTACCTGAAAAGACTGCACTTGTTTATATATGCTTATAGGCTGCTGCACAAGCTTTCAAAATACCTGCAAAACCTGGTGGTTCTACAAAAAATGGACAGTAAAAGACACATTTGAACCTGTGCCTCATGGCTCAGGCACTTTCCTGCCGGCTTCAGGTAATATAACCGTATCTCAATAACTGGACCGCCAGACAATAAAAAAGGGGCTGAACTTATATCGAAGTTCAGCCCCTTTGAAAATTGGCTCCCCGGGACGGACTTGAATCACGCCTCCAGCGTGACAGGCCGCCAGTCACGCCACAGGCGTGATTAATCAGCCCTGTGCTGAAACTGGCTCTTACCAGTATCTGCCAAGTACCGTCCTATGCCACGCTTCTTTATCCTGCGCTCCAAGCGTAGTGCTTCCTGGCGGGTTTCGAGCTCCTGGCTCCATATCAGATCCCATGGACCACGGTGCCTTTTTGTCGTCAGCGTAAGCATCTGGGATGGATCATTATGCTGGGCCAGGCGTTTGGTCAGGTCGTCAGTCTGGCCACAGTAGTAACGGCCGGTACTGCTGCTTTGAAGGATGTAGACAAAATATGGCATGGGAATAAAAAAAGGCCCCTGAATTGCTCCAGAGGCCTTGAAAATTGGCTCCCCGGGACGGACTTGAATCACGCCTCCGGCGTGACAGGCCGCCAATCACGCCACAGGCGTGATTAACAGCCACCTAACGAAAAACAGCAAAACATTTGCTAAAATCCAAAATAAAGGCCTCTGAATTGCTCCAGAGGCCTTGAAAATTGGCTCCCCGGGACGGACTTGAACCGCCAACCTAGTGGTTAACAGCCACCCGCTCTGCCGATTGAGCTACCGGGGAACATAGAGAGTAATCTTATTTTTGAACCGCCAATCACGCCCCAGCGTGATTACAGCCACCCGCTCTGTTACGCCAGAGGCGTAATTGAGCTACCGGGGAACATAGAGAGTAATCTTATTTTTGAACCGCCAATCACGCCCCAGCGTGATTACAGCCACCCGCTCTGTTACGCCGGAGGCGTAATTGAGCTGCCGGGGAACATTGAGAAAAATTTGTCTTGGAAAAAATATGTCTTTGCAGGGCTTTATTTCGCCCTGCAAAGACATATGATTAACTCAAATGAAATGACACGTCAAGGTTTTTTTATCTTCCCAGCCACTGGTCTACAAGATCAGGATGCTCCTCAATGAAGCGTACGGCGTTTTCATAGGAATCACCGCCGTCTTCGTTCCATTCCATGAGCACAGCCATCTCTTCCTGGGTCCAGGAAAAGTTCTTGAGGAACTCGTATGCTTCGGGAGCATCGTCGGCAAGGCCTTGGCGGGCCATTTTGCTGATATGCTCGGCTTCACCGTATACCTCTTTGGGGTCTTCAAGATACTTGAGATCCCAGCGTCCAAATTTCCAGTGAGGAGACCATCCGGTCACAACAATCCACTCATCGCGGCGGGTGGCGTCTCTCAGGGCGGCACTCATGGTAGCGTCGCTTCCTTCCTGCAGTTCGAATTCAGTAAGTCCGTATTCATCCAGGGCCTCTTCAGTCCTGGACATGATGCCCGCTCCGGGGTCAATCCCTGTAATCCTGCCATTAAATTCATCAGCATAGTCATTAAGATCTTCAATGCTGTCAATGTCTACGTACTCAGGTACAACAAGACCGATCTTTGCACCATCTGTAAGCTTCCCAAGGTCTTCAAGCTGTCCCTCTGTGGCATCCATATAATCGCCGTGGGTAACAGGCAGCCATGCAGCCACATGGGCATCCACATCTCCCGAGGCTACGCCCTGCCACATGGCGGCTGCGCTGACGGACATGCTCTCGACATTGTACCCGAGTTCCTCCTGGAGAACCGCTTTAGCTACATCAGTGCTGGCCACTGCGCAGTCCCATTCCACGTAAGCCAGGGTCAGCCTGTCCTGGGCCCCGGCATTACTGGAAGCAAAACCCATAAGCAACGCCAGCACAGACAATACTGCCAAACCTTTTTTAATCATTGTAAACCTCCTTACATTCTTTTAAGGGTTGAAGGGCTATGGGACCAGTATGCTTAAACCCGGCCATTCAATTTCACAGCCCTCATTTTATTTGACCGGACCTCCAAAGTATCATGAAGATTAATCTTTAGAAGCCAGGCTTTGCAACAACCTGTCTAATATAATTGCCAGAATTACAATTCCGATACCCGCCTCAAATCCGGCACCAGGCTGCAGGCGTTGAATGGCCCGCCATACTTCGCCACCGAGCCCGCCGGCCCCGATCATGGCCGCGATAACCACCATTGACAGAGCCAGCATCACAGTCTGGTTGACTCCCCCCATAATAGTTGTCTTGGCCAGGGGCAGCTGGATCTTGAACAGCTTCTGCCAGCGGTCGGCACCAAAGGCATCTGCACACTCGGTGAGCTCCTTGGGTACCTGCCTGATGCCAAGGTTGGTGAACCTGATGGCCGGCGGCATGGAAAAGACCACAGTGGCAAAAATAGCGGCCACTTTGCCCAGCCCGAAAAAAGGGATGGCCGGGATAAGGTAAACAAAAGCCGGCAGCGTCTGCATAAAATCAAGTATGGGCCGGACAATTCGATAAACCCAGTCACTTAGTCCGGCAATGATCCCCAAGGGGATGCCTATGGCAATGGCGATCAGGGTAGCCACCACCACCAGGCTCAAAGTACTGGCGGTGGCTGTCCATAAACCCATGTTCCATATAAGTCCAAGACCCAGGAATGTAAAGACGGTCACCCCACGCTTTCTGGTCATGAAAAAAACGAGAGCTGTAACAATGACAATTACTATCACAGGATGTACGCCCAGAAGCGATGTTTCGATGAAACGCAGACCCTGGTCAGCCACTGCAGAAAAAGCCCTCGTGGCCAGGGCCAGATGATCAACCAGGAAGTCAAGGGCAGCTTCTATGCCATCGCCCAGAGGAATCCTCGGCAATTCAAAACTCATACGTCACCTCCCCGTTCGGCAATGGCGGAAAAGAGCAGGCCCTTGACTATGATCCCCAGAAGCTTGTTTTCATCGTCCACAACTGCCACGGGGTAGGACATGTCCTGCATAATGGGAAAAAGTTCCTGGGCCGGGGTATCCCGGCTGACCATCTTTATATCTTTGTGCATAGCTTTTTCCAGATCGCTTTCTCCCTCATCCACCAGCCTGCGCACCTCGCCGGCGAAAACAATGCCGGCCAGAGTGCGGTCTTTATTCAAAACAAAAAGCGAGGCAATGGCGTTCTTTTTCATTTTGCGCATTGCTGCATTGGGGCCGTCTGATCCCAGGTAGGCCACATCCTCGCACTTTTTCATAACCGACTCAGCAGTGAGAACCTTGGTGATATCCACCTCTTCCACGAACTTACGTACATACTCCGTGGCCGGTCTGGTCAGAATCTCTTCCGGGGTGCCTATCTGGACCACTGCCCCGTCCTTTAATATCACCAGGCGATCCCCGATTTTGAGGGCCTCATCCAGGTCGTGGCTGATAAAGACAATAGTCTTCTGCATTTTCTGCTGCAGGTTGATGAGTTCGTCCTGCATATCCCTGCGGATAAGGGGGTCCAGAGCACTGAAGGCCTCGTCCATGAGCAGGATATCCGGGTCCAGGGCCAGAGCCCTGGCCAGACCGACCCTTTGCTGCATACCCCCGGAAAGTTCACTGGGATATTTCTCTCCCCAGCCCTTGAGCCCGACCATTTCCAGAGCAGTTTCAGCCTTCTGCCTCATTTCTCCCTTGTCTGCTCCCTGCACTTCCAGGCCGAACTCAACGTTATTGATCACGGACCGATGCGGGAAAAGAGCAAAGTTCTGAAAAACCATGCCGAACTTGCGCCTGCGAAAATCCCGCAACTCCTTGGTGTCCAGCTTGCAGACATCCTGCCCGTCTACATATATCTCTCCGGCCGTGGGCTCGAAAAGACGGTTGATGCAGCGCACCAGGGTGGACTTGCCGCTGCCGGAGAGCCCCATGACCACAACGATCTCCCCTTCGTTCACGGTAAAGGAGACATCAGCCACCCCTACCACGTTGCCGGTCTTGTCCAGGATCTGGGAAATGGGCTCACCCTGGCGCAGAAGCTCCAGGGCTTTTTTCGGGTGATCTCCGAAAATCTTGACCACGTTGTTAATAACAATTTTTTCCATAAAAAACCTGCGGTTAAAGGTAACACCACTTTAGTCTACATCTGATCACTTAAATCAACTATCATATGTCAATCGTCTGTCAAGCATTTTCTGTCGACCCTGCCCCCAGTATTTCAGAGTGATTCCATATTGATGCATCACTGCACTTCCGTGAATGCCGCAACAAAAAGGGGGCGGGAGAACAATGCATGGCCAGGGGCATATCCGAACGGAGTAATCAAGCAGTCAGCCCCCCGACAGCAACAACAATACATTTAGTTGCATGCTGCTTTAGCGCCTTTAAAAAAATGCCCGCAGCAGACATTTTTCAGCTCGCGGAGAGTGCGTGTTTCTTGACGGAACCATTATTTTAAAATAAATTATAAAGTTTACATCTGGATTGGAGCTCTGCTCCTGGACTTGAGCTCCGGTCCAAAATCTTTTGAGCAGGCCCCTGGAAGGACCAGCCGCAACCAAATACAAGCACATGAAAAAAAACAGTCAGACACCTGAAAACACACCTGATCAAAGCGAAAGCCAGCTTCTGAAAAACCGCAGGCAGAAAATAAAGGACCTGCAGGAACAGCAGGTAGAACTCTTTTCCAACAGCTTTCGCAAGGACACGGACATAAGCCGCATCCTTCAGGAGGCGGGAAGCCTTGATGCCGCAGAGCTTGAAGCTGATACACGCTGTTACAGGGTAGCAGGCAGGATCATGGCCCTGCGCTCCTTCGGCAAGGTCATTTTTGCTCACATCCTGGACCACAGCGACCGGATACAGATCTTTGTCCAGAGGGACATGCTGGGCGAAAATGAATTCAAGGTCTTCAAGAAGCTTGATGTTGGCGATATAATCGGAGTCCACGGTGCACTGTTCCGCACCAGGACCGGCGAATTGACCATCAAGGCGGAAGAAATCCAGCTTTTAACCAAGGCTGTACGCCCCCTGCCCGAGAAGTACCACGGTCTTAAGGACGTCGAGACCCGCTATCGCCAGAGGTATGTGGATCTTATTGTCAACCCTTCCTCCAAACAGATTTTTCTGGCCAGAAACCGCATCATAAGGTATATCAGGGATTTTCTCGATGCCAGGGACTTCATCGAGGTGGAAACCCCCATGATGCAGGCCATTCCCGGGGGAGCTACAGCAAGGCCATTCAACACCCACCACAATGCTTTGGACATGAAGCTCTACCTCCGGGTTGCACCTGAACTTTATCTTAAAAGACTGCTCGTGGGTGGCTTTGAAAAAGTTTACGAGATAAACCGCAATTTCAGAAATGAAGGCATCTCCACCCAGCACAACCCGGAATTCACCATGCTTGAATTTTACCGGGCATACGTGGATTACTGGGACCTCATGGATTTTACCGAAGAAATGATAAGCGGGCTGTGCAGGCACATGACCGGCGGCACACAGATTACCTACCAGGGCAACACCATTGATTTTACTCCTCCCTGGACCAGAATACCTTTTTTCAAGTCCCTGGAAGAGATCGGGGGGCTGGCTCCGGAGGATTACCAGGATCCGGAAAAGGCAAAAGCCCTGGTGAAACGCCTCGGTGAAAATGTGGTCCCGGGAGAAAAACAGGCCAAGGTGCAGGCCAAGCTTTTTGACCTTCTGGTGGAACCCAGGTTGCAGCAGCCTCATTTTATATATCATTATCCCACAGAGATTTCTCCTCTTTCCAGGAGAAACGATAAGGACCCCGCCATTACGGATCGTTTCGAGCTTTTTATCGCCGGCCGGGAAATAGCCAACGCCTTTTCTGAGCTAAATGATCCCCAGGATCAGAAAGGCCGGTTCCAGGAGCAGGTGCAGGATAAGGAGGCCGGTGACGTGGAGGCCCATTACATGGACGAGGACTACATCCGGGCCCTGGAATACGGCATGCCCCCGGCAGGCGGGGAAGGCATAGGGATTGACCGCCTGGTCATGCTCTTCACAAATTCTGCTTCAATCCGGGAAGTTATTCTCTTTCCGCTTCTACGCCCAGAGGCTGGTACGTCCTGATGCGTTTTGAATTTTTAGTGGCTTTGCGCTATCTCCGGGCCAAGAGGGAGCAGGCCTTTATATCGGTCATTTCTCTCTTGTCCGTTTTGGGTGTGGCCCTGGGTGTTGCAGCTCTCATTATTGTCCTGGGGGTCATGAACGGTTTCAGCGAGAACCTGCGGGACAAGATCCTGGGTCTGAACGCTCATATTGTAGTGGGCAGCCACACCGGCACCATAGCCGATTACCAGGATATGGCCGGAGACCTGGAAGAAATAGCCGGGGTCAGGGGCGCAACCCCTTTCATTTATTCCGAAGTCATGCTCAGCACCCCCTCGGGGGTTAAGGGGGTGGTGCTGAGAGGTATAGACCCCCAGGGCGCAAAACAAGTTCTGGGGCTGGACCAGGAAATGGTCCAGGGTGGCGTTCTGGACCTGGAGATAGAAAAGGACTTCCCCGGCCTGATTATCGGACAGGAACTTGCCGCCAATCTCCGTGCAGGCACAGGGGACACAGTGAATGTCATGGCCCCTTCCGGGGAAGGCACTTCAGCCGGTTTCACGCCCAGCATAACCACATTTGATGTCCGGGGCGTCTTCAGGACAGGCATGTATGAGTACGACACCTCTTTTGCCTACACCACAATCAATGACGCCCAGGAACTCATGGGATTTACCCGCGACGTGGTTTCCGGCATGGAGCTGCGGGTCCACGACGCTGACCGCGCCCGGGAGCTGTCCGAGAGGGTGTCTGAAAAACTGGGGGGGTACCCCTACTACGTGCGCAACTGGAAGGAGATGAATGAAAATCTCTTTGCCGCACTGGAACTGGAAAAAATCGCCATGGGCGTTATCCTGGCCATGATTGTCCTGGTGGGGTCCTTCAGCATCATCACCGCCCTGGTTATGCTGGTCATGGAAAAGACCCGGGATATAGCCATACTCATGTCCATGGGCACCACCAGGCGGATGATCCGCAATATATTCGTCCTGCTGGGACTGATGATAGGGGGGCTTGGCACCGCTCTGGGCTTTGCAGTGGGCCTGGGAGGCTGCTATATTCTTGAGAACTACAAGTTTATCCGTTTGCCGGCGGATGTCTATTTCATGGAGTACCTGCCGGTGCTCTTACACACTTCAGACCTGATAATAATAGCTGTAGCCGCCATGGTCCTTTGCTTTCTGGCCACCATATATCCGGCCCGCAAAGCATCGGGGCTCAACCCCTCCGAGGCTCTTAGGCATGAATGAACCCCTTTACAAACTGGAAAATCTGAGCAAGTCTTTCACTTCCGGCCCGGAAACCATCACTGTCCTGGACAGGGTGGATCTGTGCATCGAGAAAAAAGAGACCGTGGCGGTCCAGGGAGCCTCGGGATGCGGCAAGAGTACTCTGCTGCACATTCTGGGCACCCTGGACGACCCCACTGAAGGAAAGGTCTTTTTCAACGGACAGGATCTGTCCACTCTTACTCCTGTACAAAAGGCCGCACTGCGAAGAACAGAGATGGGGTTCATTTTCCAGTTTCACCATTTGCTCCCCGAGTTCAACACCCTGGAAAACGTGGCCATGCCTGCCGTAATAAACGGCATCAACAGAAAAAAGGCCCATGAGGCCGCCCTTGAGGCCTTAGACCAGGTAGGGCTGAAGCACAAGGCCGGCCAGAGCGTTACCACACTGTCCGGTGGAGAAAGCCAGCGTGCGGCAATCGCCAGGGCTATTCTGCCCCGGCCTGGAGTGCTCCTGGCGGATGAACCCACAGGCAACCTGGACGAGGCCAAAGGACGGGAAGTGGGGGATCTGCTTCTGCATTTAAACCGTGAACTGGGCATGACCTTAGTGGTGGTGACCCACAATCTGGACTTGGCTTCGCGCATGAATATAAATTACGAACTAAAATCAGGTGGCATGTATGTCCTTAATCAATAACTCACTGTTGCAACGGGTACTTGTCTTTCTGCCCTTTTTTCTTCTGATGCTGGCTGCCGGCACCTCACATGCCGGACAAAAGCAGATACTGGTTCTGCCCTTTGAAATAAACGCCCCTGAAGAGCTTGAATATTTACAGACCGGTCTGCCTTCCATGCTTACCAGTTCCCTGCGGGACAAGGGCCTGGATGTTGTTGAGCCGGAACTGGGGCAGACCCTTATCACACGGGAAGAAGTAAGCTATCTGGACGTAGAGAAGGCCCGGAGACTGGCCCTTCTGGGAGACGGCCGCTTTGCCCTCTATGGCACCTTCAATGCAGTGGACGAATACATAAGCCTGGATGCAAGACTTGTGGACGGCTATGGTGAAAGGGAAACCGTGCCTTTCTACATAGTCAAGGAAGGCGTGATAAACATCCTGCCGGCAGTGGAGGAACTGGCGGAAAAGGTTTATCAGGAAATGCTCCGCGAGGAGCGCATCGCCTCCATCGACATTGAAGGCGTTGATATCCTGGATCCGGACGTGGTCCTGCTTCGCCTCCAGGTCCAGGAAGGTGACATGTATGACCCGGAAAAACTAAACCGGGAACTGCGCAATATCTTCGACCTGGGATATTTCGACGACGTGCAGTTCCATGTCGAGGACACACCCCAGGGTAAGGAAGTCACCATCGTGGTGGAGGAAAAGCCCCTGATTCAAAATATCAACATATCCGGAGCCGATGATATCAGCGAAAGCGATGTCCGGGAAGTGCTCACCACCAGAACAGGATCGGTGGTAAACCCCCAGATCATCAGTGAAGACCTGGGCAGGATCCGGGAGTTGTACCGGGGCAAGGGATATTACAACGCCACAGTTGATTACAGCATTAGTGAAATCGACGAGCGTGAAGCCAACCTGAACATCAATATTGACGAGGGCAACCGCCTGTTCATCCGCGGCATCGAGATCCGTGGGGCGGAGGAAATAAGCGAGCGCACCCTGCGCGGGGAAATGGAGCTTAAAAGACGCGGCATCTTTTCCTGGCTTACCGGCAGAGGAGTTTTAAGAGAAGAGCTTCTGGACCGGGATGTGGCCGCCCTGGAAGCCTTCTACGCGGACAAGGGATATATTGATGCCCGGGTGGGACAGCCGGACGTGGACTACGAAGAGGACGGCATCTACCTGACCTTCCACGTGGAGGAAGGCCACCGCTACAAAATGGGTGAGGTATCATTCCAGGGGGACCTCCTGGTAAGCGAAGATGAACTGAAAAAGCTGACCATCCTGGACGACCTGGGAGAAGAAGGCGAGTACTTCAGCCGCTCTTCCATGCAAAAAGATACCCAGAACCTGGCCGATTTTTACACCGACTACGGCTATGCCTTTGCCGAAGCCGATGTGAACATGCAGGTGGACGAGGATGAAAAAAAGGTCGATGTCATCTACAACCTGAGCAAGGGCGAGAAGATCTACATCGGTCGGGTACTCATCGAGGGCAATACCAGGACCAGGGATAACGTCATCCGCAGGGAAATGCGCCTCACCGACGGAGATCTTTTCCGGGGCAGCGACCTTCGAAGATCCACGGAAAGACTGCAGCGCCTGGACTATTTTGAGCAGGTGGATATTCAGCCTGTACCCACTGAAGACGACAACGTGCTGGACCTGGTAACCCAGGTGGAGGAAAAGCCCACCGGCATGCTTTCCGCCGGGGCAGGCTACTCATCTTATGACCGGGTGTTTTTCACCGGAATGATCCAGCAGAGAAACCTCTTTGGCAAGGGGTACCAATTGAGCTTCAGCGGAAGTTTCGGAGCCCGGACCACCCGCTTTGACCTGGATTTCTGGAACCCCCGGGTCCGGGACAGCAACCTGGGCATGGGAGCCGACCTGTACTGGATAGATGAAGAATATTTCACTTACGACCGGGACACCCGGGGGGGCAGGGCCAAGTTCGCCTACACCATCGGGGAATACACCAGACTGCACTGGAATTACCGCCTTGAAAACTACGAGATCACCAATGTGGACGACGATGCCCACCGGGACATCAAGGACCTGGAAGGAGAAAACTGGTCCAGCGGTGCCTATGTGGCGGCCATTCGCGACACCCGCAACCGGCGCATAAACCCCTCCAGGGGAACCAGAAACCTGCTCTCAGTTGAATATGCCGGTGGTCTTCTGCAGGGTGATGATAACTTCATCAAGTACATTGCCAGCTCAGACTACTATCGACCAGTTTTAAACAGAAGTATATTCCACTGGAAAGGACAGGCAGGTTACGTCATGCGCAACACGGATGAAGACATCCCCAACTTTGAACTCTTCCGCCTGGGCGGGATCAACAGCGTGCGCGGCTATGCGGCGCGCAAGCTGGCCCCGAGGTTCGACGACGGGGAAGTCAAGGGCGGCGACAAGCACTTCTTCACCAATTTTGAGCTGCTGCATCCCTTGAACGAAGAGATCGGCCTCATGGGCCTGGTCTTTTTCGATGCCGGCAATGTCTGGGATAAAGGGGAAAGCGTGGATTTCGACTTGTACAAGAGTATCGGGGCCGGTGTACGCTGGTATTCTCCCATGGGCCCCATCCGGGTTGAATACGGTTATGCCCTGGACGATCTGGAGGACAGCAGCCGCAGCCAGATCGAGTTCTCCATGGGGCATGAATTTTAAACAAAAAGATCCAAGGAGTGATATAAAATGAAAAAAACAGTTCTTTTACTTATTATCTGCCTGCTGGTTCCGAGTATGGCCCTGGCGGAAAACAAAATCGGCATAGTGGAAGTGCAGCGCATCCTGGAGTCATCGGAACCAGGCAAGCAGGCCCTGGGCCAGCTGACCCTGCGGTTCGAGGAGATGCGTGATGACCTGGAGGAAGAAAGGGCCGAGGTGGAAAGACTGCGGGAAGAACTGCAGAAGCAGAGTATGGTCCTGAGTCAGGAGGCCCAGCAGGACATGGAGGCGGAACTGCGCCAGAAGATGCAGCAGTTCCAGCAGAAATACCAGTCCTACCAGGCCAGGATGCAGCAGGAGGAACAGGAACTCTCGGATCCCATCATCGACCTGCTTTTCGAGGTCATAGATGATTTTGCCGAGAAAAACGGGTTCGACATGATCCTGGATGCGCAAGGAAGCGGAATAATCTACGCAAAGGATGCCATGAACGTCACCGACGAACTCATGGATGAAGTGAACCAGGCCTGGGAAGCCCGGAATTAAGGGGCAGGGTACCATGCTTCTCTCTGAAATCGCAGCCCGCCTCAAACTTGAATACACAGGTGAAGACCTGGACATAACCGGGGTAAACACCCTGGAGCAGGCCGGACCGGACGAGCTGTCCTTTCTGTCTGATTCCAGGTACCTGCCCCGGCTTGAAACCACCTCGGCCGGGGCGGTAATTGTTCCCCCGGAAAAGGCGGAGATGGTGTCCAGGGCCATAAAAAGCCCAAACCCCTACCTGGATTTTGCCCGGGTCATGCAGCTTTTTCATGAACCTCAGGGCATGCAGGAGAGTTTTCCAGGGCAGGAAGGCATCCACTCCACGGCCACCATTGACCCTACAGCTATTATTCACCCCATGGTCTTTATCGGGGCCAATGCCCGCATAGGACCTGGATGCCGCATCTTTCCCCACTGCTATATCGGGGAGAATGTGGTTCTTGGCCGGGACTGCCTGGTTTACCCCCAGGTGAGCATTATGGCCGGCTGCCGCATAAATGACCGGGTCATTATTCACCCGGGTGCGGTCATAGGCAGCGACGGCTTCGGCTTTATCCAGGACGGTGAAGAGCGTGTTAAGATTCCCCAGGTGGGCAGGGTGGTCATCGAGGACGATGTGGAGATAGGCTCCTGCACCACCATTGACCGGGCCACCCTGGGCGAAACCAGGATAGGAAAGGGGACCAAGATAGACAACCTGGTCCAGATCGCCCACAATGTGCAGACTGGGGAAAACTGCGTGCTCATATCCCAGGTGGGGATATCCGGAAGCGTACGTCTGGGCAGCAATGTCATCCTGGGGGGCCAGGTGGGTGTTGCCGGACATCTGGAAATCGAAGACAACTGCCGGGTGGCGGCCAAGTCCGGGGTGGGAAAATCTTTGCCCGCCAACACCGATGCCGGCGGCATCCCGGCCATGGATCACACTACTTTCCTGCGCAACGCGGTTCTTCTGCCCAGGCTCTCCCAGATGAACAAAAGGATCAAGCAGCTTGAAAAGCAGATACAGTCCAGTAACAGACCGAACCAAGGAGAAGACAAGTGAACCAGGTCCCGGGAACTGAAATGTCCATTCAGGACATCTTGAACTTTCTGCCCCATCGCTATCCATTTCTGCTGGTGGACCGGGTGGTGCAGCTGGAGCCCTTTAAAAGCCTCAAGGCCCTGAAAAACGTCACCATAAACGAGCCTTTTTTCCAGGGGCATTTCCCGGATTACCCGGTTATGCCCGGTGTGCTCATTCTGGAGTCCCTGGCCCAGGCCGGAGGGCTTCTGGTGGCTGGAAGCGTTCCGGACCAGATGCAGGGCAAGATTTTTCTTTTTACCGGTGTGGACAAGGTGCGCTTTCGAAAGCCCGTCTTTCCAGGGGACAGCCTGTATATGCATATAACTTACGACCGGCACCGCATGAACCTGTGGCGTATGCACGGCCAGGCCGTGGTCCAGGACAGGGTGGCGGCCGAAGGCATGTTTTCAGCAACCATCGTAGACAGGGAAGACCAGGCGTGAAAACACAAATCCATCCAACCTCCATAGTCCACCCTGAAGCCGAGCTGGGGCCTGGAGTGGTCATCGGGCCTTATGTCATCATCGAGGAGAGTACCAGCCTGGGCGAGGGAACCAGGGTGGACGCTTTTGCCCAGATCAAGAAGTTCACCAGCCTGGGACGAAACAACCACGTCTACTCCTACGCCTGCATCGGTGAAGGCCCGCAGGATATCAAGTACCAGGGCGAGGAAACCTGGCTCAGGCTGGGGGACGACAACAAGATCCGGGAGTACACGACCCTGAACAGGGGTACTCCTGACGGCAGGGGTGTCACCAGCATCGGTTCCGGGTGTTTTCTCATGGCTTACACCCACGTGGCCCACGACTGCATCCTGGAAGACGGGGTGATTATGGCCAACGGGGCCACCCTGGGCGGGCACGTACACCTGGGACAAAAAGCGGTCATTGGCGGCCTCTGCGCTGTGCACCAGTTCGTGCGCATAGGCGAGTACGCCTTTATCGGGGGCAAAAGCGGCATAGCCCAGGATGTCCCTCCGTATATGCTGGCTGTAGGAGAAAGGGCCAGGCTGGTGGGACCCAATCTCATCGGACTGCGCCGGGCCGGATTCCCCAGGGAGGAAATCTCGGCTCTGAAAAAGGCATTCAATCTTATCTGGAAGTCGGACTTAAGCCATGTTCAGGCCCTGGAAAAAGCGGGGCAGGATTTTTCCGGCTTAAGGCTGACAGACAACCTGGTCTCCTTTCTCAAGTCCAGCAGCAGGGGAGTGGTGTCCCTGGAGCGAAACCCGGAGCGAAATGGCCGGCAGTAAAAAACTGGGGATAATAGCCGGAGGAGGCAGCTTTCCCCTCCTGGTGGCTCAAAACGCCCGCAAACAGGGCTACCGCGTGGCGGCAGCAGCTTTTGAAAAGGAAACCCTCCCGGAAATCCAGGCCTATACCGACCAGCTTGTATGGCTCAAACTCGGCCAGCTGGGCAGACTCATCAGGTTTCTGCACCAGGCCGGGGTTTCCCATGTGGTTTTTGCAGGCCCAATAAATAAGCCCAGGGCCTTTGATCTACGCCCCGACTTCAGGGCCATCAAGCTGCTGGTAAACCTGCGCAGCCGCAACGACAATGCTCTTTTAAGCTCTGTGGCCGATGAACTGCACCGGGAAGGCCTGGAGGTGATATCCGCCATAGAGTTTGTCCCGGAACTCATATCTCCTGCGGGCCTTCAGTCCAGACGAGCCCCTTCATTTGCCGAAAAAAAAGATATCCTGTTTGCCTGGCCCATCATAAAACAGATAGGCAGCTTAGACATAGGCCAGTGCATCGTGGTCAAGGAAAGGGCGGTGGTGGCGGTAGAAGCCATAGAAGGCACCGACAGGGCCATTTTGAGAGCAGGCGAGCTATCCGGGTCCAGCCTTACAGTGGTCAAGATCTTCAAGCCGGGCCAGGACCAGCGCATTGATCTGCCGGCACTGGGCAGCCAGACGGTAAGAACCATGATTCAGGCCGGTGCCACCTGCCTGGCTTACGAATCCGGAACCAGCCTGTTCTTTGACCGCGCAGAAGCCGTAAGCCTGGCGGATGAGCACAAAATCTGCCTGGTGGGCATTGACCCGGACAACCCCGAAGCTGTGCAGAAGCTCTAAGTGCCCGTTTGAGATTCATCCCCTTTATCAGGTTCAGTCTTTTCCCGGGCAGACTGCATAAGCAGCCTTTTGGTCCAGAACTGACATTTCTGCAGTTCCTCACGCATGGACTTTAGTTCTGATTCAAGCTTTTCTTCCAGCTCAGTCTGCCGTGTCTCCAAAGACTCCACTTCCTCCCTGAGCTTTTCTACCTCCCCGGGCTGGTGCCCGTCTCGGTCCCGGGACAGACTTTTCTGGTAACCTTTCCACAAGAGGTATACGGCCCTTTTGAGCCTGTCCTGCCTGGACTGCATCTGCTGCAGGTCCGCAAAAAGGCCCCGTTCAAGCTGCATGGCCCGGGAAAGCTTGTCCAGGGCGCGGGACTGGGTCACAAGTGCTTCCTGCAGATAAGTAGCATCGCTTCCACTCTGTGCGTAAGCCGCGGGACTCAAGCTATCCTGCTGCCAGGTCACCTGGCTTGGATTCTGGGAAAAACGGGCGGCAAGAACCTCTTCGATCTCCTGGGTGGATCTGCTTTGGCCAAGCTCTTCCACTATGCACCTGAAAACTTCCACGGCCTCGGGCTTGTACCTTTTTTTTCGCCCATGGCCCACACTGGGCAGAAACCGGTCAAACCTGTCCCGGTAATAGCGGATGTTGCTTTCAGGCAGATCAAGTCTCCTGGCTATTTCCTTGATGGTCAAAAGCTCCTGGTTCATGCCGGTCCTGTGTAATCCACCCGTATGGGTTCGGGGTCTTCATGGGTCAGGTCGTCTATGAAACGCTTGGTGCAGGTGGCGCACTCCTCCGGGCACTCCCCGGCGCTGAACCTGCCCCTGAACTTGCGGTACTGCCTGCTTTTCCAGATGCTTTTCAGGGAATCATCCGGGACATGCCCGAAATCAATGGGGTATACCGGGTGCGGCCGGCCCTGGAAATACCTGTAAACCCTGTCTTCTGCACTCACGTCAGTGTATACGCAGGGCAGCACCCTGCCGTCCACGTCAACATAGCAGGCGCGATGGATATTTTCCGAACAGGGGCCGTCAGGCAGGTACGGATTGTAGACATGGAAAAACACTTTTTCCTGCCCGTCAACCTGTGATTTCATATCCAGAAGCTCGGCCTTGAATTCCTCGAAATCATCTTTGTCCCTGGCCGGATACATTTCTTTGTCCATTTCCTGATCCAGGGCCAGGGTCAAAGTGCTCACCACCACCTGGTCCGGGGCCAGGGCATTGAAAAATCCAGGCATCCGCCGGATATCCCCGCGTCTGGAACCAAGCAGCATATAGGCCAGGTGCAGGGCGGGAGTGGAACTGCCCATAAGGGTCCGGATGCGGTGCACATTTTCCACGGCCTGACGTACCTTCTTTATGGGGCTGCCCGGCCTGATGCGGTCATTGGCCTCGTCCACTCCGGCCACGGACAGTCCAAGGACGTCCAGTCCCTGGTCCACCAGGCGTCTGATGCGCTCGTCTGTCAGCAGGCTGGCATTGCTGGTCACCCCGGCCTTTGTCCCCTTGTCCTTGACCATTTTGAGCATGAACATAAATTCCGGGTGCATCATGGGTTCTCCCCATCCCTGGAGATACACCAGGCCGGCCCTGGGAAAGGCCCTGGACAGTCCGGTAAAGGTCTGCATGGACATGTGTCTTCCGGGATCCTTTTTCCTGAATACCGGACTCGGGCAGTAAATACACTCTGCATTGCACCTGGTGGTTATTCCCACCTGTATCCAGTCCAGAGCAGGATAACCCCAGGACCCCAGGATCCGCATCAGACCCATTTGTCTCCTCCCTTGAAATTGGGCACCAAAGCGAAACTAAAGCGACACCTTTGCCGATTTACAGCTGATGAGCATACTCTGTCTCTGCTCTTTTCCTGAAAATCAGGTCCAGGCGGGTACCGGTTCCGGCATTGCCATGGATTTTCTTTACATTCTATTATGCTCTTTGCTAAAAGGCAAACCATACTTATACGGCAGGTAAAGTATACATTGCCTGACGCCACCTTAAAAACAGCAGAGGAAGTTATGCAGATTCAGGTAACATGTTATGCAACCCTTTCTCCATACACCCCCGGTGAAGGCCTGGTGAACATGGATCCCGGTTCCACTCCAGGGGACCTGATCAAGCACCTGGGCATCCCCATGGATGAAGTAAAAATCATCTTTGTCAACGGCAAGAGTGCGGATCCCTCAGCCCCCCTGAATGACCAGGACCGGGTGGGTATATTTCCCGCTGTCGGGGGAGGCTGATCCATGCATACAAAAGGCCTCGTCCAGGACCTGGCTGGGCACAGCCATGCCCTGGATAATTATCCCTTTGCCTGCATCCTTGATGCACCGCTTCTGGACCTGGCCGGCAAATACAATATTCAGCCCTGGCAAGCCCAGGTCGTGGCCCTGGAAAACCAGGTCTGCCCCGAGAGATATATCCGTAATTTCAAAACCATGAGCCTGGACATGCAGCTGGACCTGGCCCGTTCTAAGGTGCTTGTAGTGGGTGCCGGCGGCCTGGGGGGATACGTTATTGAACTTTTGGTTCGAAGCGGGGCAGGGCGGCTTTTTGTTGCCGACGGAGACGTATTCGAACTGAGCAACCTCAACCGCCAGCTCCTGGGCACCACGCATCTCACCGGCCGGCCCAAAGTGGAGGCGGCCCTCCAGAGGGCAAGAGATATAAACCCCTTTGCCCGGGTGGAGACTTTCGGTACATACCTGCAGCCGGATGATCTGCCCGGGCTGTTGCCTGAAACCGACCTGGTCCTGGACTGCCTGGGGGGAGTGGAATTCAGGCAGGAACTGCTTCAAGCAGCCCAGGGCCATCACTGTCCCCTGGTAACCGGATTCGTGGCCGGCAATACCGGGCTGGCCAGCACAGTATTTCCAGGGGACAAAAGCCCAGCCGCCTTCTGGCAGGCAGACAATGACCAGGGAGCAGAGATCACCCTGGGCAACGTATCTTACACTGTGAGTATGATAGCCACCCTGCAGGCCAGGGAAGCCATACATATCCTGACCGGGCAGGCCCCCTGTCTTAGAAACAGGGTGTTTCTGGCGGATATGCACACATGCAGCTTCCAGTCCCTGGAACTTTAAACTTTGCCATTATTTTCCACCGAATTTACAAACAAATCAAGTTATTGGACTTGCTATCTGCTTGAGAATTATATTAAAGAAAATAGACAGTATAAATCATGCCGGTCCCGGAATCTTGCTAAAGGCCTGAACATACGTGCCAAGACGTTCAAAATTAGTAACTAATCAGCATCTGCGGACGAAAAGCCAGGGGCCGGGGGTTCGGCAAACTGTGTCCCGCACTTACTTTCTTAAGTCTGACCAACTTTCAAGGCAAGATTTACCAGAAAGTAAGTGCGGGATCTGAGCGACGTAGGAAGCGTTAATCAAAACCGTTAAACACCCAACTTAATTCAAAGCATAATATAATTGAAGCTTTACTGGTTGAAAAAACTTGAAGAGGTTTTGATTTACGCTTCCTTGGAGCGAGTTTTTACGTCCTGTTTGCCGAATTTCCGGACCACTGGAGGTCATATCATTAAGGTGAACAATTACCAAATTTATAACAGGAAACTTTTATGACCAGAGAAAAACTCACTGTGGTCCTTGCCACCCGCAACTCAGGCAAGGTCGCTGAACTCGAAGAAATCCTGGCCGCCGTGCGTCCCGACCTGGTGGTCAAAGGACTTGACAGCTATCCCGGGCTCGCCGATATCCCGGAAACAGGCTCTACCTTCGAGGAAAACGCATTGATAAAGGCAAGGGCAGTGGCCGGGCATACAGGGCATCTATCCGTGGCTGACGATTCCGGCCTGGTGGTCCCGGCCTTAGACAATGAACCGGGAGTTTATTCAGCCAGGTATGCCGGGGAAAAAGCCAGTGACCTGGAAAACAACCAGAAGCTTCTCAAAAGAATGAACCACCTTTCGGGAGACTCCAGGCAGGCCAGGTTTGTATGCGTTCTCTGCGCGTGCACCCCCCGGGAAGAAACCTTAGTGGTCCACGGGGAATGGCCCGGGATTATCCTGGATGAACCCCGTGGACAGGGCGGTTTTGGTTATGACCCGCTTTTTTTTGATCCTCAGGCCGGATTGAGTGCAGCAGAAATGGAGTCAGGGCAGAAAAACAGCCGCAGCCACAGGGGACGCGCCCTGCAGAATCTCATGCAGCAGTGGGAAGAGTTCATGTCCAGGATAAACAAGCAAGGAGCCTGATCTCATGTGCGGAATTATCGCCTATACCGGGCACAGACCTGCTGTTCCCGTTATCATCCAGGGGTTGAAAAGCCTGGAGTACCGCGGCTACGATTCGGCCGGACTCTGTTTCGGCCATTCCGGGAGACTGCACCTGTTCCGCGCCGCAGGCAAACTGAACGCCCTGGAGCAGAAGCTCGAAGGCGGCCGGGTGCTGCACGCCACCTCGGGCATAGGACACACAAGGTGGGCCACACACGGACTGCCCAACGAGACCAATGCCCACCCGCACCTGGATGTGCACTACAACCTGGCCCTGGTGCACAACGGCATCATAGAAAATTACCAGGAGCTCAAGTCCATGCTCCAGGACTGCGGCTGCACCTTTCGCTCCCAGACTGATACCGAGGTACTGGTCTGCCTCATTTCCCACGCCCTGGAGCAGCACGATTCCATTCTCAATGCCCTGGCATGGAGCATGTCCCAGGTGCGCGGCTCCTATGCCTTTGCCCTTTTAAGTAAGGACCACGAGGGCCGCATATGGGCGGCCAGGAAGGCCAGCCCCCTGATTCTGGGCGCTGGAACCGGAGAAAATTTCGTGGCCTCGGATATCCCTGCATTTCTGCCCTTTACCAGGGACGTGGTCTTCCTGGAAGACGACGAACTGGTGGAGATGGATGCCGGTCAATGGTCTGTTTACCATGCCCGCACCTTAAACCCGGTTTCCAAAAAGATCCAGCGCATCAACTGGGATGTTCAGGCCGCCCAGAAGGGCGGCTACAGGCATTTCATGCTCAAGGAAATATTTGAGCAGCCCCAGGTGATTACCGACTGCCTGGCCGGACGTATGGACCGCAAACACAACAGGGTGACCCTTACAGAGCTGGAGGCTCTGCCCACTCCTTCCAGGCTGCACATAATGGCCTGCGGCACATCCTATCATGCCGGACTGTGGGGCAAATACGTCCTGGAAAGCCTGGCGCGCATACCAGTAAATGTAGAAATCGCATCCGAGTTCAGATACAAGGAGCTGGTGGAAGAACCGGGCACACTTTACTTGAGCATAAGCCAGTCCGGGGAAACCGCAGACACCCTGGCCGGGCAGCGTATGGTCCGCCAGAAAGGACTTCCTGTATTGGGACTTTGCAATGTGGTCGGCTCCAGCGTGGCCCGGGAGGCGGACAGTGTTCTCTACACCCAGGCCGGGCCGGAAATAAGCGTGGCCTCCACCAAGGCCATGTGCAGCCAGCTGGTTATGCTCTACCTCCTGGGCCTGTACTGGGGACAGAACAGGGGCACCCTGTCAGCCCGGGAAATGTCCCAGAACCTGTTGACCCTGGAAACTCTGCCCCAGACGCTGACTTCGCAGCTGCCGGACATGCAGAAGAGGGCCAGACAGCTCTGCCCTGAATATTCCAGGGCCCGGAGCTTCTTTTTTCTGGGACGGGGCATCTATTATCCCCTGGCCCTGGAAGGAGCACTCAAGCTCAAGGAGATCTCCTACATCCACGCCCAGGGGTATCCAGCCGGCGAACTCAAGCACGGACCCATCGCCCTTATCGAGCAGGAACTGCCCACTTTTGCCCTGGCCATGCAAAACCATCTCCTGGATAAAATCGGGTCAAATCTAATGGAAGTCCGGGCACGCAACGGAAAAATTATTGCCTTGACCAATCCCGGTGTTGAATTAGATATAGATGAAAAGTGGGAAATACCGCAGCTCGGAGATCCATTAAACAGTTTCCTGGCCTTGCCGGCCCTGCAGCTTTTCGCCTATGAAATGGCTGTATATCTGGGCAAGGACGTGGACCAGCCCCGCAACCTGGCCAAAAGTGTAACCGTGGAATGACCATGAGCATAAAAAAAACTTTTTTCTGCCTGCTGGCAGCGTTACTGCTGGCTCTTTGCACTCCGGGCCTGCTGCCCGCCGGAATGCAGAGTGCAGTGCAGGACCTGGAAAATCTTATAGCCGATGACAATCGAAACCAGTTCCGTTCACACTGGCTTGACCTGGCCGGCAGGTTCCAGCAGGAACTCGATGAGAGCCAGGACGGAAATGACAAAGCCCGGGCCCTTTATTATCTTGGCCGCACCTACCAGGAACTGGGCAAAAAATCCTTTCTGCCTTCCGATTTTGAAAAGGCTGAAGAATTCTATACCCGTGCAGTCAGAGAGCACCCCGACACCGATTTTGCCGGTCGCTCCCAGTACCGCAAGGCCGAGATCCACCTCAACCATCACCGGGATTCAGCCCAGGCTTACCTGGAGTATCTGCGCGTGGTTTACAACCATTCTTCCAGCTCCAAAAAAGATGCCGCCCAGGAAGTTCTCAAGGAACTGGACCGCAAAAACCTGGAAATGATAAACGGTAAGCGCGCCTCTCTGGACCTGGAAAAGGTCTCTGAACCTCAGAAGAGCCCACAGGTTTCCCTGGAGGAAAGGCCCCTTGCAGATTCCCGCATAGAAGAAGAACCAGGGCAGGAGCAGTCGAAAACTGATTCCAGAACAGCCCGGCTGGTGGACATACGTCACTGGAGTTCTGATGAATACACCCGCATAGTACTGGATCTGGATTCGCAGGTGGATTATTATCACAAGCTTTTGAAGCCCGATGAGGAACTGGGAACTCCGCACAGATTGTTTATCGACTTAGAGAAAACTCGTCAGGCAGAAGAAGTAACCCAGGAAGAAAACGTGGCCGACGGTATCTTAAGCCGTATCAGGTCAGCTCAGCATACCACTGATAAGTCAAGGGTGGTCCTGGATATCGACGAACTGGACGATTTCAGGGTCTTTGCCCTGGAAAATCCCTTTCGCATTGTTGTGGACGTTTACTCTCCCGATGAACGCCAGGTTCTGCAGACGGTGGAAGGCGAACCGGACATCTCCCTGGATCCCGAGCGGGCCGAGCTGTCTTCCGGCAGCCTTCTTGAGCAGCTGGGGCTCAAGGTTCAGACCATCATGATAGACCCTGGTCACGGCGGCAAGGACCCGGGAGCTGTGGTAGGCAATTTCAAGGAAAAGGACATTGCCCTCAGGATGTCCAAAGTCCTGGGCCGCAAGCTGGAGCAGGAAGGTTTCGATGTTCTCTACACCCGGACTGAGGATGTCTTTGTTCCCCTGGAGGAGCGAACCGCCATGGCCAATTCCCAAAAGGCGGACCTCTTTATTTCTGTGCATGCCAATGCCCATAGAAATCAAAATGTCAGAGGCTTTGAAGTCTATTACCTGAACTTTGCCCAGGATGAAGACGCCAAGCGTGTGGCGGCCAGGGAAAATGCAGTCTCAACCCAGAAGATCTCAGATTTGCAGTATATTTTGACAGACCTGATGCTAAGCTCCAAAATAAGCGAATCCCGGGATCTGGCCAAGAAGGTCCACGAGGTCACCCTGGACAACACAAGAGGCATGTTTTCCGATATGGACACCAACGGTGTGCGCCAGGCCCCTTTTTATGTGCTCATGGGGGCCCAGATGCCGGCCATTTTGCTGGAAATGGGCTACATGACCAACCAAAAGGACATGCGTCTTCTGCAGAACGACGACTTTATGCAGTACATGGCCAGGGGACTGACCAAGGGGGTCACCTCCTACCGGGATAAGATAGAACAGTTTGCCAGGCTGGATTAGCAGCCAGTATTTAGCGGATTTCGCCCGGGTTTTGCTCCTTGCTTTCGTTCCCCGGCTCACAATGCCTGGACTCAGAACTGCTTTTTCTTCCTCCCACCTGGTCCCCGTCCCAGGAAGCCCGGTCTTCTTCCGGCTCCACGTGTATAGTTACCTGGGATTTGGGCAACTCCTGCTCGATACCCTCTTCAATCCTGCAGCAGATATCGTGGCCTTCGCGGATGGTTCTATCTCCCGGCAGAAGCAGATGAAAGTCGATAAAACGCCTGGACCCGGACTTTCGCGAGCGCAGGCCGTGATACGCCGCCTTTTCCCCGGCGTGCCTGCGGATGTGTTTTTCCACCAGGTCCACTTCCTCCCTGGGCAGGGAGACATCCATAAGCCCGTGCATGGATCTCTTTATGAGGCTTATACCGGACCTGGTGATATTCAGGGCGATTATTACGGCGATTATGGAATCCAGGATCACCAGTTGCGGGTAGAACATTATGATCCCCAGCCCCAGAACCACCCCTGTGGTTGTCCAGACGTCGGCCATGAGGTGTCTGGCATCCCCTTCCAGGGTAATGGAGTCGAAATGCCTGGCAGCTCTTAGCATAATTCTGGCCACCACAAGATTAATCAGGGCAGCAACTACGGAGATCCCTATGCCCAGAAGAAGATTTTCCAGGGCCTGGGGCTGCATGAGCCTCCCCACGGCAGAGTAGATGATCCCAGCCGCAGCCACCAGTATAAGACCTCCCTCGAGGCCTCCGGCAAAATACTCTGCCTTGTCGTGGCCGTAGTTGAACTTCCTGTTGGCCGGCTTGAAGGCTACAGTCAGGGCGATTACGGCTACAATGCTTGCTGTCAGGTTGACCAGGGTCTCCACTGCATCAGACAAAAGGCCAACTGAACCTGTGACCCAGAATGCTCCAAATTTGAGTCCAAGGGTCAGCAGGGATGCCAGTACAGAGAGCAGGGCGATATTTCTGGGCATTTTTTAATTAAGCTTTTAAATATGTTGACAAGTCGTTGAGCCGGTGAATACATTGCCGGAAGGCACAGATCAGGGCCTTTTTTTGGACCAGGGATCATCAAGAAATCCGAGGCTGCAATTCTTTTTAAACCCGCAACTTAGATGGGCTTATGCATAAATCCTGGATTGACGCCAAGCTTCCCGAATTCGTCAGGGATGTCCTGCGGGACTTCTGTCAGGTCAGCAAGGAACTTTTTAACCAATTTGACTCGCATGATCAATCAGGCCATGTGAGCTTCACTTTTTTCAAGGAGTTGCTGGGCGAGGAGATGAGCAAGGGTCAGCTATGGCGTCTCAAGGATACCGCCCACATACTTTTCCGCAACGACCAGAGGGCCGGAAAGATCGGTCCTTACTTAGACTGGTGCATAGGTTACATATTCCACGAGTGCATGAAACTAAGAGAGGATGCTTACCAGCAGGAGAATTACCGGCCCTGGTTCGAGGCCCGCTATTCAAATCCTGAAATAACCCCGGAAGAACAGCTCATCAGCCAGGAACTCATAAACGTCCTGGATCAGACCGGGGAGAGCATCAACCGGGAGATATCCAGGATCAAATTTATTCTGTTTCACTGCCGCAGGCTTTTTATTCTTTATCTTCCGGCACATGCAGACAATCCACTGCTTGCCCGCTACCTGTTCGCCCAGGAAGACCTGGTGCGCGAGGTGTTCAAATCTTCATACCCGGATCTCATCACAGCCATATACGGAGAAAAACCGGTCAAACTTTACGAACTGGCAGCCAGCAGCCTTGAACGCGGAGGCTGGAAAGCAGAAGCTGAAGCCGCCAGGAGCAGGGTTTCTCTTGACTTTACCTGAAACTTGAGTAAATATAGACATGTAAAGCCATAAACTGCCCTTAAACCCTGTCCACGGAGGAAGAAATGAAACGTTACCTTATTTTCTCAATTTTGCTGCTTGCGCTTCTGGCAGCTGGTTGCGCCAAAAAGCCCGTCGATCCTGCAGAGCCGGAACCGCCTGAACCTGAAGTAGCTCAGCCCGAGCCAGAAATACCTGAACCTGCAGAAGAAGAAAAGCCCGAACCCATGGACAAAAGAGCCCTATATGAAGAAGTCTACAACGCACTTCCTACATCGCATACCGTGGAAAAAGGCGAATGCCTGTGGTGGATAGCCGAGTATAATGAGATTTACAATGATCCTTTCATGTGGCCTTTGATATACAAGGACAACAGGGACCAAATCGACAACCCGGATCTTATCTATCCCGACCAGGTCTTCAGCATCCCCAGGGATTTTGAGAAGAATGAACTTACTGAAAGCAGGCGTGAAGCCGGAGCACCCCAACCGTACCTTCCTGATGAGGGTGCAAGGCTTCCTGCAGAATTAAGGGAGGATCTTGGCTGGAGCTTTTAACCGTCAACTCGATTTTATTCCAAAGCCCCGGTTCTGCCGGGGTTTTTTTTGTCCAAGATTTTTCCAGAATGCCTTTACTACTTCTTTTTCAACCTTAATTTGTAACCATTCATCACCTTCACCTGAAAACAGATATTCAATTATGGCCAAATCTACCCATATATTCTTTTAAGCTCCAGGCTTTTTTTGTGATCCTGTGCGTGAAAAGAGCCCTTTTCGAGGGCAACATCCCGAATCTGCTGATGCCGCTGAATAGAATTCTGCACCCAGGCTTTAAAAGTTTCTTGCTACGCTTGACTTTCTCTGCTAACTATCAAAGAAATATGAAAAAGTGGAGGATATATGTTCGATTTTTTATACCATAAAAATACCGCCAAACAGCGCTACGACCTGCAGGATGTCCAGAGTCCTCAGCTTTTAAGGGATCTCTATCCCTATAACCATGTCCCCCGCATAGCCTTTGACGACTCATTTATTCTGCCCCGGCCACCGGAGGAAATATTTATTACCGATACCACCTTCAGAGATGGCCAGCAGGCAAGGCCTCCCTTCACTGTAGAACAGATTGCAGATATATACGAATATCTGCACCGCCTTGGAGGTCATTCCGGGCTTATCCGCCAGAGTGAATTTTTTCTGTATTCGGACAAGGATAAAAAAGCAGTTGAGGCCTGTCTGGAGAAAGGGCACAGGTATCCCGAGATCACCGGCTGGATCAGGGCCAACAAAGAAGATCTCAAGCTGGTCAAGGATATGGGGCTCAAGGAGACGGGCATGCTCACCTCTGTTTCTGATTACCATATATTTCTGAAACTGGGCAAAACCCGTCAGCAGGCCATGGACGACTACTTAGAACTTGTAGAGGCGGCCCTGGACTGGGATATCATCCCCAGGTGCCACTTCGAGGACATAACCAGGGCGGACATTTATGGTTTCTGCATCCCTTATGCCCAGAAGCTTATGGAGCTTTCCCAGCAGAAAGGACTGCCGGTGAAAATCCGCCTTTGCGACACCATGGGTTACGGTGTACCTTACCCTGGATCTGCCCTGCCCAGAAGTGTGGCCAAAATTGTCCGGGCTTTCACCCACGAGGCCAAGGTGCCTCCGGAGGCTCTGGAATGGCATGGTCACAATGATTTTCACAAGGCCTTTATAAACGGCACAACCGCCTGGCTGTACGGCTGCAGCGCAGTCAATTCCACTCTTTTTGGAATAGGCGAGCGTACCGGCAACGCCCCCCTGGAAGCCCTGGTCATTGAATACATCTCACTGACCAGCGATGATGACGCTGCGTACACACCGGTAATTACTGAACTGGCCAGGTATTTCCACAAAAACCTCGGCGCTGAAATACCCGCCAATTATCCTTTTGCCGGCAGGGACTTCAATGCCACCAGTGCTGGAATTCATGTAGACGGACTGATGAAGAACGAGGAGATATACAATATCTTCGACACTGAGCAGATTCTTCACAGGTCCATACCCATTATTATTACCGATAAAACCGGTAAAGCCGGCGTGGCCTACTGGATCAACCATTACCTGGATTTATCTGATGACCAGAAAGTGGACAAAAGGCATCCGGCTGTCGGGAAAATATACGAGAAAATCAGAAAATCATACAATCAGGGCCGTACCACCAACTTTTCACACGAAGAGATGGACCAGCTGGTACGGCGCTACCTGCCCGAACTGTTCTCTTCATCCTTTGATCAGTTGAAGGAACTTGCTCACAGGGTGCTCAAGAAAATCATTCAGGATCTGGCAGCTGAGCCTGAAATGGCCTCGCTTGACATTGACAGCATCAACAGCAAGATGCAGGAATTTTTAAAGGAGTACCCCTTTATTCAGTATATGTACCTTACCGATATCAACGGTTGCCTTATGACCTGGAATGTAAGCGATATAGGCGATCTTTCCAAGTACAGGCAGGTCGAACCAGGCATCAACCTCTCAGACAGAGAGTGGTTTATTCGCCCTGTTAAAACCGGAAAAATGCATATAACCGACTTTTACAAGTCTCATTTCACGGGAAAGCTTTGTTTGACTGCATCTATCCCCGTATTCAGTGAAACAGATGAAATCCTGGCCGTACTCGGTGCAGATATCCGCTTTGACGAACTGGTCAAAATCCAGGAAGATTTTGCTTTTGAACAGAACCTGTTGTCCAGATAAATAAGCACCACGTATCTGTTCAGCGCTTTGCATGCAGCATGGCTTTCAGCCCGGAGGCATACAGCCCGGAGGGGGGACTGGCTCATCCGTCACGCCTGAGGCGTGATGTCCCAGAAAATGAAATATTTTAAGCACAAAATGATGCTCAAGTGGGTCCCGGAGTGCCTGTCCCCTGCTTTCCTTAAAAGAGCTGAGCAGATACAGCACCACAAAGGCGTTGCCAGCCTGCCAGATAGGCAAACTTGACTGGTTCCGCCCGTCTGAGTGGATACTTGGTTCTTTATGCAGGGCCAGCCCTGTTTGTAAATGTTTATTTAAGCCTAATTATTATTACAGGAGAAAAAGCATGTGGAAAACATTATCAGTGGCTCTTATGCTCCTAATTTTATCCGGCTGCTGGGCCACCAGGGAACCTGAACCGGAAAGTTTTGAGCCTGTAACCGAATCCCAAGAGCCT
The DNA here is from genome assembly GCF_000174435.1 of Desulfonatronospira thiodismutans ASO3-1. Classification (NCBI taxonomy): domain Bacteria; kingdom Pseudomonadati; phylum Thermodesulfobacteriota; class Desulfovibrionia; order Desulfovibrionales; family Desulfonatronovibrionaceae; genus Desulfonatronospira; species Desulfonatronospira thiodismutans. The sequence goes on along the minus strand of NZ_ACJN02000002.1, from coordinate 491,456 downwards.
GAACAAAGAGAAACTGCTGCCCATGGCTACTATGATTTTGATGATATACCTATTCCCAAGGAAATGAACATCGACAGGGATGAATCCATTCTTTTCGAATCCCAGGGAGTAAAGGCCGGCATGCTTACCTACTCCGGCAGGGTAGACAGCAATTCCCTTTTTAACTACTTTCTATCGGCATTGCCGAACGAAGGCTGGGAAAAATTAAGCTATATCAAATATGGTACCCAGATCCAGACTTTTGCCAAGGACGACAGGCTCTGCATCATCCGTATCATTGACGGCAGATTAAGAACCGAGCTTCAGATCTGGATCTCCCCAAAAATATAATGCCTGTGGGTAATATAAATTTTGGCATATGCTTTCCTGCCCATATATGATTTTTGACCAGTACCAGGGTCAGCGGGTACACTTGGGCATCACCGGCAGTGTTGCTGCCTACAGAACCCTTGACCTTGTGCGCCTGTTGCAGAAATCATCTTTATCCGTCAGCGCAACCATCACCAGCTCCGGCTGTGCTTTTATAGGTCCTCTCACTTTGAGTGCCCTGGGAGCTGACCCTGTATATACTCCTGACTATTCTCCAGTGGAGCAGCCCTTTGCTCACCTGAGTTCGCAGTTTTCTCCCCATGTCTTCATGGTAGCTCCTGCAACGGCCAATATATTGGCCAAAGCATCCTCAGGAATTGCAGATGATCTTTTATCCACGCAGATCTTGTCCTACCCGGGAAGAGTTCTCTTTGCACCGGCCATGAACCCCAACATGTGGAACAATGCCGCCACCAGGCATAATATCCGACAGCTCAGGGATTTCGGCCACGAGATTATTGAGCCTGACAGTGGAAAGGTAGCCTGTGGTGAACAGGGACAGGGCAGATTTCCTGACATTGCAAGCTTATATTACATATGCCTCAGGGAACTGACCTCTAAGGACATGGTATCCACGAAGGTGCTCATAACAGCCGGTCCCACGCACGAATATTTCGACCTGGTGCGCTACTGGAGCAATCCTTCCAGCGGCAGGATGGGCCTGGCCATTGCATTGGCCCTGTGGCTGAGAGGAGCTGAAATCCATTTTGTCCACGGTCCCATGCAGCCTTTGCTGCCTCTGCCCGGGTTTCATATATACCCTGTTACAACTGCCCGGGACATGTATGACAAGTGCAGCGCACTGTGGCCTGATTGTACCCTGGGAGTATTTAGTGCCGCAGTTGCTGATTTTGCTCCGGAAAAGGCCACGGACTTGAAGTTCAAGAAACAGGGACGTTCGGCTTTGCAGGTAAAAATGAACCCGACACTGGATATTCTGGCGGAAATGAGCGCATCCAGAGCCAGGGATCAAAAAATTGTCGGCTTTGCCGCAGAAGCTGAAAATCTAGAGGCTAACGCTTCAGCCAAGTTGAGTACAAAATCCCTGGACATGATAGTAGCCAACCAGGTCACTTCTGATTGCACTCCCTTCGGCTCTGATGAGAACCAGGTCTTGATCATGGATAAAACCGGCAGAATGGAATATCTTCCCAAGCTTTCCAAGCAGAAAATCGCCTGGAGGATGGCGGATTGGATACTCGAATTGTAGACTCACATCCTGCAGCTGCCAGGCTGGAAACGCTCGGTATCAGATATCTTTTCAAGCCGGAATCCAGTGCCTTACAGCCCCAGCAGGAACCAGTGCCCGGAGCAGATACCCGGCCGCCCTCTTGCTATGTTCATCCCCATAGTAATGATGCCACCGGATTCCAAACCGACCCGTTGCTGGAGCCTTTATACCGGCCGTCTTACTCGGTATGGACCTACCTGGAACTCTATGAAGACCTCTTCTGTGGTTTCAATACCCCAAGAGCCAGGCTGCTAACAGCCATACAAAACAGTATGGGATGGGATGCCTGTTCTTTTACTTACTGGCCGGTAACCAGAAATTTTTCGGATAAAACTGTTCCTGACAAGGATTTTTTTTATTCAGCTATGGACAGAATCAATCCAGTTTATATATTTTGTTTTGGAGCAGCAGCTTTTAACATATTGTTTCCCCGGGAAAGGTTTGCATACGGCAAGTGGGTTACAGGCCATTTTTCCATCATGGCTCTGCCTTCAATAGATGCTTTAATGCCTGATAATCGTTTGCTTAAAAATTTTACGTGGCGGATGATCAACAGTTTATCACTTTCATGACACCTGAACATAAATATTAACCACCGAGAATATCATGAAGATTTTTAAAATATGTTTTCTGGCCTCGATTATACTTTTGGCCTTCAGCCTTGTATTTGCCGACAGGGATCCCGCGTCTCACCAGATACTCAAAGTTGATATTGATGGACCCATTACTCCGGCCACAGAAGAGCTGCTTCAGGATTCCCTGAGGCGTGCTCACGATGAGGATTTTATTGCCCTTATGATCCGCCTGGATACACCCGGAGGTCTGGTAGAATCAATGCGCAACATGGTAAAGGATATACTGGCTTCTGATCTGCCGGTAATTGTCTGGGTTGACCCACCGGGTGCAAGGGCTACCTCAGCAGGAGTATTTCTTGTGGCTGCTTCGGACCATGCGGTTATGAGTCCTCAGACCACCATAGGTTCAGCTTCTCCTGTGACCATGGGCGGCGAGGAACAGGATGAAACCATGCAGAGCAAAATTATCAATGAGATGCTTTCTCTTGTGCGAACCGTAGCTAAAGACAAGGGCCGAAACGTTGAATGGTACGAAAAGGCGGTTACAGAAGCAGCAAACATTGACTCTGAAGAAGCGTTGCAGTTAAGGGTTATTGATCATATAGCCACTTCTACGGATGACCTTTTAAGTCAACTGGGAAAAAAAGGCCTTTCGGTTTATGGAGAGGAAATAACCTTTGAAAGCGATGAAATAAGTATTGTCCAGTTCGAACCGGGCTTCAAGTATAAAATACTTTCCTGGCTGCTGCACCCCCAGATAGCTTATCTATTATTTCTTGCGGGAATGGCCGGACTTTTTTTCGAACTGTCCAATCCGGGTGCTATCTTCCCCGGAGTTCTCGGATCCATGTGTCTGATTATGGGTCTATATTCCCTGGCGGTTCTACCTACTAATATTGCAGGAATTTTGTTGCTAATTCTGGGATTTATATTTATAATTCTGGAAATCAACATGCCGACTTTCGGCCTGTTGACCATGGCTGCACTGGCAAGCTTTTTCTTTGGATCACTTTTTCTGTTTGATGCAGAACATCCTTATTTTCAGATACCTACTATGACAATTATTCCTGTTATACTCATACTTACGGTAGTTTTGCTGGCTCTGGCATATCTAATCGGCAAATCTCAGATGGCACCCAAGACTCACCAGACCGGAATTCCTGACCAATCAGCTAAAGTCGTCAGCTGGTCCGGCACACAGGGACAGGTCAAGGTGAGGGGTGAAATATGGAGAGCACAGTCTCAGGAGATGCTGTCCCTGCAGCCTGGCCAGGAGGTTCAGGTGGATAAAGTTGAGGGACTCACCCTACATATAAAACCAGTTTAATCTCAGCAGGAGGAACCAATGCTAACCTATGTTCTACCGGTACTCATACTTGTTGTTCTCTTCCTGATGAATGCCATCAGGATCCTTAACGAGTATGAGCGTGGTGTAATTTTTCGACTGGGACGATTCCTGAAAGTTAAGGGTCCTGGCATCATCATTCTGATTCCAGTATTGGATAAGATGGTCCGCACCAGCCTGAGGATTGTTACCCTTGACGTACCTCACCAGGAAGTCATCACCCAGGATAACGTCACCATCAAGGTAAACGCGGTTCTGTACTACAGAATCATGTCCCCACAACACGCAGTGCTGGAAATTGAGGATTACCATTTTGCCACTTCCCAGCTCTCGCAAACCACTATCAGAACAGTTTGCGGCGCATCAGAACTGGATGAAATTCTCGGGCAGAGAGAAAAGCTCAATACCAGAATCCAGTCAATCCTTGACGAGCAGACTGATGCCTGGGGTGTAAAGGTCACCACTGTGGAACTTAAGCACATTGATCTGCCCCAGGAAATGCAAAGAGCCATGGCTGCGCAGGCAGAGGCCGAGCGTGAGAGAAGGGCTAAGGTTATCGGTGCTGAAGGAGAATTCCAGGCAGCCAAGAGACTTACTCAGGCAGCCCAGATTATTTCTGAGTACCCGCAGGCCCTTCAACTGCGTTACTTGCAGACCATGCGGGAGATGACCTCTGAAGGCAGAAATGCCACGGTTATACCAATACCCATTGATCTGTTCAGGGGGCTGAACCCGATAATGTCTGAGCACGCTCAGGGAGCTACCAAGATTGACCCTGATAACCTGCCTGAACCTGATGTCCCACCAGACCCTTTAAGCTCTGAACAAAAAAGCTGAGCAATACACCAGATACTAAGGGTGCTTAAATGAAGACCGCTACATTAAATACCCGGATAGAAGCTTTTATTCAGGACATATTGAATTCACAGAACGATAACCAAATGCCCAGCCTAAACGAAGTCCAGGAATTTGTCCGAGCAGCCAGAGCTTTGCCTATGAAGGCTGACGAATCCTGGCTGGCTGAAGCAGAGGACTTCAGCCATCTCGCTGACCAGCTTCTGCTGGCAGTTAAAAACAGCCAGTTTGAAGAGGCAGTCCAATTGATGGACTCCATCAGAGAAGCCTGGACTTTTATAGCTGAAAATTGATTTTCAAGTTCCAACCATTTAATTCTGAACAAGCCTGATTGATGAAATTCAGTCAGGCTTGTTTTTTTTTGGCATACTTGGTAAAGCCGAAATCAGAACATGATTGTGCTTTAACCTTTGATTATTTTCGACACCAACTTACAGAATTTTCATCAAAGTTAACACTACAGCCAAACTTATATATTGACCTCGGTGGACAGTCCCGCACCTACCTGGGAATGATTTCATGAAATCGCTGGAACTTGCTGAGAAATCAAGTAGGTGCGGGACTGTCCCCAATCGCGACAGGTGATAAAATTTTAGAAGTTTCTCTGTAGTGTTAATGTTTCACGTGAAACATTAACTTTGGCAAGGAGAAAAGCATTGCAGTGGAACATTGTGGTTGCCAATCAAAAAGGTGGCGTGGGCAAGACTACTACAGCGGTAAATCTGGCGGCATCTTTGGCGGTAATGGAAAAAAAGGTGCTCCTGGTGGACTGTGACGCCCAGGCCAACGCCAGCAGCGGTCTTGGTCTGGACATAGACTCCCTGGAATATTCTCTGTATCATGGACTGACAGGGGAGGCTGAACCGGAGAAACTCATCAGACCTACGGAAATGAAATACTTAGATATAATTCCCTCTAACAAGGATCTGGTTGCTGTAGAACTGGAACTGAATGACAGGCAGGACAGGGAATATTATCTGTACAAACTTCTCAAGAACGTCAGTAAGCCGTACGAATACATAATACTGGACTGCCCGCCCTCGCTGGGCATGATTACAATCAATGCCATGTGCGCATCCAATCGTTTATTAGTTCCCATGCAATGCGAGTATTATGCCCTGGAGGGAATTGCCAGACTGTTCGAAACATATGAACTAATACGGAAGCGGCTGAATAATGATCTGGAATTGCTTGGGGTGGCCCTGACCATGTTTGATAAAAGGAACAAACTCTGTCACCAGGTTATCAAGGAAATCAGAAGGCATTTTCAGGCTCAAACCATGGACAGCATTATTCCAAGAAATGTCCGTCTCTCTGAAGCTCCAAGTCACGGCAGGCCGGTACTGGCATATGATATAAGGTCTACTGGGTCGCATGCATATCTGAGGCTGGCCAGAGAGGTTGTGGGAAGGCTGCAATAACAGCAGGCTGAATCAAAAGGCTTATTGTTCCCGCGCTCACCCGCCCTGGCGGCTGGGAGCGCGGGAACAATAAGCAGTGAAGAATATAGAGTTTAAAACAGGGAAGGAAAAGTTATTTTATATCCTGTCATCATGATCTTCATGGTTAAATGATTTTTCAGTGAAAACAGGTTACTTTGGCTACACGCTAAGATTCCCTGTAGTGGTAATCAAGAGTAAAATAATCCATGTTCTGTTCTGGCTCTACTTTACCTTGCAGGTAAATTCTGAGCATTCATAAAGGATATGATCCTTGAAATGCTTTTTTGTAACCCTGGACTGGCATCCAAGGCATAAAAAAGCAACAAGACCACCGAGGCTTGCGCTTCTTAAATAAAACTTCTTGGGGTCATCCTGGGTCCAGTCGCTGGTCAGGGCACCACAACCCTTGCATTCAACCTTTTTTTCCACAGGATAGTTAAAGTCCCAGTACATTAAAAAGTTTGTCCATTCGTTTAATGGTTCTGCAGGAAGAGCGGACTTTTTTTCACTCTTCAGGAGTATGCTTTCCAGATCATCCTGGTGCTTGAGCCACTCTTCTGCAGGTATCCAGACCCCGGTGAGCTGACCGGTCTCATTGTAGAAAGGTTGTACAGGCATTTTGCTATTCATAAAGCCTCCTTAACTGAAGTTTAAAGTAATATAAAACAGGAAAACAGAAATGCAAAAAAAAGAAAAAGGACTGGGCAAAGGGTTGGATGCCCTGATCAAACCTTCATTCTATGAGGAAAAGAACACGGACAGCGTTCAACTAAGTGTTCAAAAAGTCAAGCCAAATCCATATCAGCCCAGGAAAAACTTTGCAGAAGAAAGTATCAGCGAGCTGGCTGCCTCAATCCAGGAAAACGGAGTACTCCAGCCCATCCTGGTGCGCAAAAATGAAAACCAGGAGTACGAGATCATAGCTGGAGAAAGACGATGGCGGGCCAGCATTGAAGCTGGTCTCAACACCATCCCGGCACTGGTGAGAGATTATGACAATAACCAGGTTCTGGCAATAGCGCTTATTGAAAATCTTCAGCGTGAGGATTTAAATCCCATGGAGCAGGCTTACGCTCTGCAGAGGCTGCAGTCAGAGCTGGGCATCAACCAGGAGGAGCTGGCTGATAGAATAGGCAAGAGCAGATCACAGCTAACCAATACCCTCAGGCTGATAAAACTTCCAGAGAAAATCAGGGACATGGTGGAAGACAGGTCTTTAAGTCCAGGTCATGCCAGATGTCTACTGGGAATCAAGGATGAAGAGCTCATGCTGGAGGCAGCAGGTAAAATCGTCTCCAGAAACCTGTCAGTGCGGCAGACCGAAGAGCTGGTTAAAAAATTAACCCAGGAAAAGAAAAAAGAAAGCAGAAGAAACAAGAGTGACTTTGCCGGTTCACTGGAAAGCCGGATAAAAGAGAAGATCGAGAACAAACTAAGTGTTCAGACGCAGGGAGACGAAAAAAAGGGTAAGGTTGTTCTGCAATACAGAAACGAGAACGAACTTGATGCTCTTTTAAAATGCCTTGGCATAGATAACTAACAATTTGGAACTGCCTGAAATGGAAACCAGACAAAAATTAATACAGAACCTGGACAGAATTCGGGGAAAACGCCTGTTAGTCATCGGCGATATCATGCTGGATCATTATCAATGGGGGGAAGTCTCCAGAATCTCCCCCGAGGCACCTGTGCCGGTGGTATACGTGGAGAAGGAAACATACAGCCTGGGCGGGGCGGGAAATGTAGCCAGAAACATAAAAAGCCTGGGCGGTGAACCGGTATTGATAAGTGTCGCCGGAGATGATGATCACTGCAGAGAAATAAAAAAAATGCTGGATAGAGAAGGCATTGAACATACAATAGTAAGTTCACGCAAGAGAAAAACCACCGTTAAAACCAGGGTTATCGGCAACAGTCAGCAGATTGTCAGGGTGGACCAGGAAAACTGCAATGATCTGGAACCAGGACTTATGGCTGAAATAACCAGTCTGATAGAGAAAAAGGGATTTGGCGAATATGTACTGGTATCGGATTACGGAAAAGGAATGGTCAATAGAAAGACTCTGTCGGCTTTACAGGACTACAAGGTGGTGCTGGATCCCAAAACAAAAAATTTCAGGGTATATAAGGATCTGTTTCTCATGACCCCAAACCAGAAAGAGGCCGAGGAGGGCAGCAACACAAAAATCAACTCAAATAAAGACATTATCAGCACAGGAAAAAAAATAATGAAAACCAAAAACCTGGAAAACCTGCTGATAACTGTTGGCCCCATGGGCATGGTCCTGTTTAGAAGCAACAAAGAGATACTGCATTTTCCCACAAGCGCCAGAAAAGTCTATGATGTAACCGGGGCAGGGGATACAGTTATTGCCACCATGGGAATCTGCCTGCAGGCACAATACTCACTGCCGGATGCCTGTATGACGGCCAATTTTGCTGCAGGCCTGGTTGTGGGCCAGGTTGGTACTGCAGCTGCAGACAGGGAGAACCTTGTTCAGTCCATTGAATCTATGAGTCAGCCTGAGATTTATCACTGGTAATTTCACAACTTGAGGAACAGTACCCATCGCTCAGGGCGAACATGGCATGAGCCACTCTTTTCTCCTTTAGCTGTCTCTCCGTGGTGAAAGTGCAGGGCGGGCATTCCTTGAATATTTCCTGCAGATGCTGCCAGGTTGGAATGCAATGATAACCCCTGCAGATCTCTTTTTTATCTTTGACCCGGACCAGAGCGGCATCAGTTGAATCGGTGACCAGGACAAAAGGTACGGGGCCTCCGGGAAAAATTCTGGCTGCGCTTACATACTGGGTAATATATGTAGAAACCGCTCCAGGACAAAAACCCAGGATCATAGCAGGCTGTTCATCTATGGTGACCAGAAAATCCAGATTTATAGTGTAATCAATATCATCAAGCCCGAGCGGCAATTTATATCTGGGCTTTATATTCTGCACGGGATAACCTTTTTCCTCGACCAGGATGCGGGCAAGGGCCTGGCGGATATCCTCGTAAGTGGTCATCTGGAGATCCTTGCCGGTGAGATAGTCCTGGATCACCTGATCAAATTTTACTTCATGCATGTCTAACCCTCTTAAATTCTTAAAATGTATTCAGACAGTAAAACGCAGGATGAAAAGACCTGGTCAGCTTCGATCAAAATAACCGCTTATCATACTGAATTCCATGTACTGCACCCGGTAAGGATAAAAAAACAACTCCTGCATTAAAGATTGAAAACCAGGCTCAATATTTAAAAAACCGACTTTCTCAGAGGCATCAACCTGCACCAGGACCGTTTCGTCCAAAAGAACCCTCGTCCTGAAGCCCGAAAGGCCGGCCCTGAGTAGATAATCCTCTGCTCTGCCGAGCCTTTGAACCAGGTCGGAATCCAGTTGGTATCCATACTGGAAACGGGTCAGAAGACAGGACCTGGAAAACCTGGGAATATTTAAGCCCAATTCCTGGGCCAGATCTTCAACCATCATACGGTGAAAACCCAGGCTGGCAAAAGGAGTCATGACTCCCTGCTCTTTTAAGGCTTTTTGACCCGGCCGATACTTTGAAAGATCTGAAGCATTGGAACCGTCGATAATGGTCCTGCCGGGCTCTACACATCTTTTAAGCCTGAAATAAAGATCATTTTTGCAGTAATAACAACGTTCCCTGGAGTTGGCGGCGATTTTTGGATCTTTGAGAGGCTGGCACGGGATAAATAAATGCGGTATAGAATTTTCAGTGACCACTTTCTGGACATGCTCTGCCTCAAATGATGTTAAGTGATCCCCGCAGAAAGTATACGCAGTAAATTCAATATGGTTTTCAAGACAGAAAAAAGTAAGTGTTGAGCTGTCCACCCCCCCGGACAGGGCTATAGCCAGGGGAGAAAGAGACAAAAGGTGCTTACGGAGCCTGTCAGTTGGATTCAATTTTATCCTGTGCCTGGGTCAGAAAAAATTCACCTGACTGGATCCAGTCCTTTAACTGGTCTGCAATCTCCAGGGACATGGAGTAACTGGTCAGGGGTACTGTAGTCACCTTTTTGTCGTTTATCTCCACACTTCCTGATAGGAGTTGCTCATACGTGACATAAGCCAGTATTTTGGCCTTGCCTGCTCCATATTCGTACCCGTAATCAATAACCGGCATGTGGATTTCAGAATCGTCAACTCCTGCATACCAGGCTATATCCTCGTTTAACACCGGAATGGGGATGCCAAGTCCAACAGCCATGGAGCATCCATAACCGGCAAAACTGATTCCACGGATATATCTATGGTTCATCTGTTTCAAATCCCCTTTGACCATCAGGGTCCCTGCGGGCATCTTGGGGATGCCGCGCTCATTTCGTGGTGGATCAGGATTGTGCTGGGTACCTTCACCAATAACATATCCTGTGCCACCGCCCAGAAAAATTCTGGTGCCAAGCCCTGTGGTCAGAAAATAAGGATCATTGAACAAAGGGCTCAGGGAACCTGCGGTAGCGAAGTTGAGATTACCCATATTAGCCCTTAGCGGACCCATGTAAGTATATTTGATCCTGTTGGTGAGGTTCACAGCACAGTTGTAATTCTGGTAGGCATTTCTGGGGTTGAAAAGTACAGCACTTTTGAGTTCGCCAAGGGTTATATCCTTTTCCAGAAGTTTTCGGGGATAACAGTCTGTACCATATCCCTGGACACGCAAGTGTACGGAATTTCCCCGGACGAGGTTTTCAATCACATGTCCACCACCGTAGGTAAAAGTACCTGGATAAACCTTGTTCAGGGGATCGTTTTCCGTTGTTTCCGTAACACCGATAAATGAATCAGCAGCTGCCAGTCCTCCATAGCAGGGGACGTTATCCAGCCATATCTTGTGGCCCTTGATCATGGGTGGTTTTTGGGCAAAGTTAAAAATCATGCCCGAGGAACACATTGGAGAAAAAGTACCGGTGGTTACCACATCAACTTCCCTGGCTGCCTCCACCTTGCCCTTATCCCGGACCAGGGAAGCCATCTGCCGTGCATTGACTACCACTGCTTTACCAGACTTGATTTTCTGATTTATCTCGTCAATGGTTCTGTTTACCTGTTTATTAAAAGCCATTTATCATTCCTGCCGGGTGTTGCGGCTATGTTTGGATTAGGGACTGCAGTCCTGGAAAATGGAAAATATCAAGCTCAAAAAAAATAACCATTCAGGGGGCAGATACCGTCCAGGGGTACAGTCCCCGCGACACTTTTACTGCACCACTGAAAAGTACAGACACGAAGTTCTGTGAAGCATCATTATCATCACTTAGCGGGGACAGGCCCCTGGCCTTGTGCCATCAGCCAACACCGAGGTCCCCCTGAATGGTTACAAAAAAAGAGTCTCAAGTTTCAATCAATTATGAATAATTTCTGATTTTTAAATTAAAAAAAGGATTCATGCAAGTCAAAGAGATGGCTGATGAACAAGAAATACTTTATAAAAACTCAAAAAAAATCGGTTAGTTTATTAAAAAAATATAAAAATTACAAGATGATACATAATAAAAAGTATTTTACAAAATACAAAATCAATGGTATAAGGATTTGTTTTTGCATAAACAAAGAGACTCTGTCCTATATTTAAGGATATCAGTTGGTTATTTGATTTATAAACTCAATAACAACAGTTATGAAAAAATTGACAATTCTGCTTCAGGAAAATGATTTTTTGAACACCCGGTTCACGGAAATGAAAAGAAACAACAAACATTACAAGACAAAAAAATAAATAAATAAAGATAGTTAAATGAAAAATATACATTTAAACATACCCTATTAAGGATTCTAAATCTATGAAAATTATAATATATAAAGAGGATTTCGTGGAAGGGATCAGTAAGGCTTCAAACCTTATTCCAACTAAAACAGGGGCTGCATATCTTCGAACCATCTGGTTCAAAACGGATATGGACAGCGTCAGGATTATGAGTACGGACAGCAATGTGGAATTTACAGGTGAATACCGGGCTGAAATCGTTGAAGAAGGCCTTATCGGCACGCCGGGGAGAAAAATATCCGACCTCATAAGGAAATTGAAATCCGGACCCATCACCATGTATTCTGATGAAAAAAATGATATTCTATATGTTCAACAGGAAAAAAGGCATTTCAAGCTGCCCCTCAGTGAAAGCTCCTGGTTTCCCGAACTTGATGAATTCCCGGAAGAAAATGCTCTGGCCGGCATTCCCGGGATAAAATTCAAGGATATTCTGGAAAAAAGTCTTTTCTGCATAAGTGATGACGATACCATGCAGGGAATGACCTGCCTGAAGATTGCCCCCGGAGATGAGAACCAGGTGGAATTCTGTGCTTTTAACGGGCATCAGCTGAGCCTGTACATCCATGAAAGCAGTGGCTTAAGAGAGATCCTGCCCGAAAAGGGAATAATGATCGCCAAGAAATACCTCATGGATCTTCGCAAATGGGTTCCTGAGTCGGATATTCAGATAACCATCACCGATTCAAAGATATTTTTCAGGACACTGGACAAAAAAGAATGCTTTAGTCTGCCCCTGAACATGCATCAGTTTCCCAATTACCGCGATTTTATAAACAACTACTCGGAAAAGCTTGGTGGGCCTCTGGTAACCACAAAAAATGATCTCATGGATTCCTTAGAGAGAATTCTAATATTCAACACTGATTCTCAGATGTCCACCCTCATGAGGCTTGGACAGGAAGAGATCTATATGACCAGTACTGCCGTGGATTCAGGAGAAGCTGAAGAGGTTGTCGGCTGCAGTTACCAGGGTAATCTAAAGGAGGTGGTTTTCAACACCAAAAGCCTCCTGGAAATCCTGGGCCATATCGATGACGATAACGTGGTCATGAAGTTTTCAGGTCCCATAGAACCGTGCAGGATAAACGGAGAAAACGACCAAAAGTACTACGTCATGACCATGCCGGTACAGATCGAAGAAGAGACCTATTACACCGAAGAAGAAATGGATTAAAAAAAATGGACAACAAAGACAGACAGGAAAATTCAGGAGAATACACAGCCCAGAGCATCCAGGTTCTGGAAGGGCTGACCGCGGTGAGAAAACGCCCGGCAATGTACATCGGCTCAACTGATGTGCGGGGTCTTCAGCACCTGGTTTATGAAGTTCTGGACAACAGCATAGACGAGGCCATGGCCGGTTATTGCGACAATGTGCGCATAACTGTTCACATGGACAACAGCGTAACCATCTCGGACAACGGCCGGGGTATTCCTGTGGACTGGCATGAAAAGGAAAACAGGCCGGCCCTGGAGGTGGTCATGACCGTTCTTCATGCCGGGGGAAAATTCGACAACGCCAGCTACAAAGTATCCGGGGGACTGCACGGAGTAGGGGTTTCGGTTGTTAATGCCCTTTCCGAATACCTGGAAGTAACCGTTCGCAGGGAAGGAGAAAAGTATTTCCAGAAGTTTGAAAGAGGCATACCGGTTACCAAGCTTCGCCATGAGGGACCCTCGTCCAGCCGTGGTACCACCATAAAGTTCAGACCCGATGAAGAGATTTTTTCCACTCTTGATTTTGACTACGATACACTGTCCAAGCGATTTGAAGAGCTTGCATACTTAAACAGCGGCCTGAGGATAGAGTTTCAGGACGAGCGCTACCAGAAAAGCGATGTGTTTCAGTTCGACGGGGGGCTTTTGTCCTTTATTAAAAATGTGAACAAGGACAGCGGCCTGCACAAGGTGATCTACGCCAGCGGCGAAGTTCACAACGTATCCATGGAGCTGACCCTGCAGTACAAGACAGGCTACAAGGAACATATTTACTCTTTTGCCAACAATATCCGTACCGTAGAAGGCGGAACCCACTTAAACGGCCTGCGTTCTGCACTGACCAGGGCCATAAATACATATATCCAGCATGCCCAGGATCTGCCCAGAAAACTCAAACAGAAACTCACCGGTGATGACGTACGTGAAGGTCTTACCAGTATAATCAGCGTCAAGGTCCCGGATCCACAGTTTGAAGGCCAGACCAAGACCAAGCTGGGCAACAGCGAAATTTCGGGCTATGTGTCAGGGATAGCCTACGAAAAGATCACCACTTTTTTAAATGAGAATCCCAAGGATGCCCGCATCATAGTGGAGAAAGTTGTAGATGCTGCCCGGGCCAGGGAGGCCGCGCGCAAGGCCAAGGAACTGGTGCGCAGAAAAGGGGCTCTTTCTGACTATTCCCTGCCGGGTAAGCTTGCTGACTGCCAGAGCAAAAACCCGTCGGAATCAGAGATCTTTATTGTCGAGGGTGATTCAGCCGGAGGGTCGGCCAAGCAGGGCCGAAATCCAAAGCACCAGGCCATTTTACCCTTGCGGGGGAAAATTCTCAACGTAGAGAAGACAAGATTTGAAAAAATTCTCGAAAATAATGAGATAAAAGCACTTATAACAGCCATGGGTGCAGGCATAGGCGATAAGGAGCTTGATCTTTCCAAGCTCAGGTATCACAAGATAGTGATCATGACCGACGCGGACGTGGACGGTGCGCATATCAGGACCCTTCTTTTGACTTTTTTCTTCAGGCAGTTCAGCCAGCTCATTGAGAACGGATACCTGTATATAGCCCAGCCTCCCCTTTACCGGGTGCACAAAGGCAATTTTGAACAGTTCATAAGCGATGAAAAAACCATGCACGATTTTCTGCTCAATCGTGTTTACGATGAAATTTCCATTAAAACGGAAAATGGGCTGGAATACACTAAGGATGAGATGGTTGAACTCATCAAAAATCTTATATCACTTAAAGACAGTTTTGAAGATGCCGGCAATATGGGCATCAAGGAAGAACTTTTTCAAAGTCTTCTTGAGTATGGACCAAGACTTCACCCTGTCCATTTTGTATATGAAGACAGTTCAGAGTTCATAAGCTTCATGTCCGGCAGGGGGTTTGAAACCACCCTGGAAAAAGAGGAAAGCGAGATTGAAAAGAGATATTTCCTGGTTTTTACAGACCGAAACGAGCACAGTACACGCATAGGAATAGAATTTTTCAACTCCGGTCTGTACAAAAAGGCGCACCAGGTGCAACAGCAGATCCTGCACAACAACCCGGGCCTTGGTTTTGAAATCCTGAGTCAGAAGGACACCATCCAGGTGAAGGGTATTTTTCCTCTCCTGGACAAGGTTTTTGAGCTTGCTCACAAGGGGATCAACATCCAGCGATACAAGGGCCTGGGGGAGATGAATCCAGAGCAGCTGTGGTCCACCACTATGGATCCGGACAAAAGGACCATGCTCCAGGTCAACGTAGAAGACGCAGAACTTGCAGACGATCTTTTTTCCAGGCTCATGGGCGACAAGGTGGAACCCAGGCGGGAATTCATCGAGAAAAACGCCCTGGAAGTAGCAGACCTGGATATTTAAGCTGATTATAAAAAAATAAATTAAAACAAATTCCCGGAGCCTGCAATTGAGCAATATCAGCATTGAACAGGAAATAAAAAAATCCTACCTGGAATATTCGCTAAGCGTAATAATCGGCCGGGCCATCCCTGATGTCCGTGACGGTCTGAAACCCGTTCACCGGCGTATACTCTATGCCATGCACGAGCTTGGCAACACCTACAACCGCCCCTATAAAAAATCGGCCAGGGTGGTTGGTGACGTCATCGGTAAATACCATCCCCACGGTGATTCAGCAGTGTATGATGCCCTGGTGCGCATGGCCCAGGATTTCAATATGCGTGACCCACTCGTGGACGGACAGGGCAACTTCGGTTCCATCGACGGGGACGCCCCGGCAGCCATGCGGTATACAGAAGCCCGCATGTCCAGGCTTGCCGGGGAGTTTCTGGCTGATATCGAAAAAAACACGGTCAATTTCAGGGCCAACTACGACAATACCCTCACCGAACCCGAGGTCCTGCCGGCCAGAGTTCCCAATATCCTGGTCAACGGCAGCTCGGGCATTGCCGTTGGCATGGCCACGAATATTCCCCCGCACAACCTGGGGGAGGTGATAGACGCCCTTCTGCAGCTTCTGGACAACCCGGAGACAAACATCTCCCAGCTCATGCAGCACATCAAGGCCCCGGACCTGCCTACCGGGGCATATATTTACAACCTCAAGGGCGTACTCGAGGCTTACCGGACAGGCAGGGGAAGTTTTAAAATCCGTTCCAGGCTGGACGTGGAGACCAGGTCCAGGGGACATGAATCAATTGTCATCAACGAAGTTCCCTATGCCCTGAACAAGGCCAACCTGGTGGAAAAAATAGCCGGGCTGGTCAATGATAAGAAAATCGAAGGCATTTCCGATCTGCGGGACGAATCAGACCGCAATGGAATCAGGATAGTCATAGACCTGAAAAAGGGAGCCATCTCCGATGTAATCATCAACAAACTGTATAAGCTTACCGCCCTGGAGACCAGCTTCGGCATCAATATGATGGCCGTGGTCAATAACCGTCCGCAGCTGTTAAACCTCAAACAGGTCCTGGAGTATTTCCTGGAGCACAGAAAGGAGGTCATACTCAGGCGCTCCAGGCATGACCTGGAAAAGGCGGAGCACAGGGCGCACATCCTGGAGGGGCTGCAGATAGCCCTGGACAACATCGACGAGGTGGTCCGGCTCATCAGGTCGTCATCCACCGGGGCCGAAGCCAGAGAAAAGCTCATTTCAAACTTTTCCCTGAGTCAGGTTCAGGCCCAGGCCATCCTGGATATGCGCCTGCAAAGGCTGACCAATATGGAGCGCGAAAAACTGATGCAGGAGTACAGGGAGCTTTTGCAGCAGATTGAATTTCTAAAAAGCATCCTGGAAAATATTGATATCCTCAAGGGTGAAATAAAAAAAGAACTCCAAGAGATAAAGAAAACCTATTCCACTCCCCGCAGAACACAGATCCTGGAACAGGACCCCGACAGTATAGAGATGCTGGACCTGATCCCGGATCATGACGTGGTGGTCACCTTGTCCAGAAATGGATATATCAAGAGAACGCTTCTTGAATATTACCACCAGCAGAAAAGAGGAGGCAAGGGAATAGCCGGGGCCAATGTCGGGGACAAGGACTTTATTACTACTCTTTTTACCACCAGCAATCATAAGGATATTTATCTCTTTTCCAACACCGGCAAGTCTTATCTGCTCAAGGCCTACGAAATCCCGGAAGGATCACGCACGGCCAGGGGAGTGCACATTAAAAACCTGCTTCCCCTGGATAACGAGGAATACATTGCCACAGCACTTTCCGAGCGCAATTTTCACCAGAGACACTATTTTCTTTTTGTGACCAAAAAAGGCATGGTCAAAAAGACATCTATCGAGATGTTCAAGAACATGCGCTCCCTGGGTCTGATTGCAGTCAATCTCAAACCCGGAGATGAACTCATCGGGGTCAAAGTGGTCAAAGATGAATCCGAGGTAATTATAACTACACATGATGGCCTGGCCATTCGCTTTGCCTGCAGGGAACTCCGGGCGATGGGCAGAAACGCCGCCGGGGTCAAGGGAATTTCCCTGCGCCAGGGCGACGAGGTGGTTTCCGGGGCTGTACTGGATCCGGGCGAAGCAAGGGAGCTTTTTACCATTTCGGAAAAAGGTTTCGGAAAAAAGACCAGCCTGGACATGTACAAGTTACAGGCAAGGGGGGGAAAGGGTCTTATCAATATGAAGGTAACCTCCAAAACGGGCAAGGTGGTGAGTTCAATGCCTGTATCAGACCAGGAAGAGCTGATTATTTTCACCTCAGCCAACAAGATAATCAGGCTGGGCACCAGCGATATCCGGTCTGTTGGACGCTCAACCCAGGGAGTAAAAATGGTTGACCTGGAAAATGATCAGAAGGTGATCTGCGCAGACCTGATCATCCCGGAACAGCACCTGCTTGGTGATAAAGAAGAGCAGTAGAATAGTTGCATGTATGAAAAGGCTGCTTTACATCATTTTTCCGGTTCTCATATTTTTTATGCTTCCTGGATGCCTGGAACAAAAAGAGGATACGGATGATTTCGACCAGGCTGAATATTATTTTTCCACGGGTCAGTTCAACCAGGCCAGAAATTTATACCAGCAGTATATAGACGAAAATGAGCACGGACGAAAAAGATACCAGGCCTGGAACCGGCTTTTAAGCATCAGTGTGGATATATATAATGACATTGAGGGAGGGCTTGATATATTAAAGGCCATGCAGATGGAGTACGACGGGGAACTGGACACAATCCTGGATATCAATGCCAGGATTGCAGGTAAATATGATAGACTGGGACAGCCACGGGAAAGTCGCCGGCTCTGGAAAAAGAACAAGGAACTGGCACAGTCCGGTAAGGAAAGGAAAAAAGCAGCTCTTTTCCTTTCCAAAACAGGTATTCAGCTGCGCGAATTTGAGAGGGTCCGGGAGGACCTGGAAAAATTTTCTGACTGTTCAGGCGAAACAGATGCCGAGCTGTGCTCCATGATTCATTATACCCGGGGGAAATCCTATTACCTGGAAAATGATCTTACCAGGGCCGGGGAGGTTTTATCCAGGGCTTACAGCTTGGATGCCGGGAATGAATACAGGTCCAGGGCTGGACTTCTCCTGACAGAGGTCCTCCTTGACCAGGATAAAGTCGATCAGGCTGTAGATCTCTTAAAAGAAATCCTGGACATACATCCCAACCCCAAAGCCATTGAGGCCCGCATTGAACATCTGTCATCTATCCGGGATTAATCAGATTTTTCCCGGTAATGCTCCAGAGCCTTGCGGACTTCTTCTGCAGCCTCCTGCAGGCGTTTTCTGTCTTCTTCTGTATCAGCCTCCTTCTTCAGGTAACCCAGGGTCTGCAGGTATTGCTCAAGATGCATGACAGTCAGGTAATCACGGGTCTTAACCGGTATGAGCTTTAGTTCGCTTATTTCCCCGGAGTGCTTTTGAAGCTTTTCCTGCATGTTTTCTGTGGCGTCTTGAAGCTTTGCGGTCTCCTCCCTGAATTCACGGTCCAGCTCTCCCAGTTTTTTATCCGCATCCCTGAAATCATGCTCCAGGCTGTCCAGGCTGCTTTGGGTATCTTCAATCATGCCGGTGGTTTTTTCCATATTGGCTTTAGTCTGCTCGTGCACTTTTTCAAATTCTGTGTGGCCGTAGTAGTAAAGAGCCACCAGGATGAAGAAAAGAACTACGCATCCGGCCATGGCCGCCTTGCCCCAGGCCCTGGATGAGGCTGAACTGACAATTTCTTCCTTAAAGGCTTCTTCGTCAGGGCTTATTTTTTCCTGGCGCTTCATGATCTGTCTGGCCCGTTCCATTTCGGCCGTCTTAAAATCTTCCTGCAAGAGCCTCAATTTTTTGCGCAGGACTTTCAATTTTTCCCTGGCCTCCCTGTTGGCCGGGAAAAAAGTGATTATACCAAAAATTATGCCCAGCAGAAAGCAGAAGAAGATGAATACATACATGGCCACCTGGGGCAAAGAAAGCTCAATGAACCACAGATCAAGTTCCAGAGGCGCCTTTAATCCCAGTGTTTCAGTGTTTTGACTGAGGCCGAGCATTACTGCGGCAAAAACCAGCAACAGAAAAATCAGTCTAAATGCGTTCATTTTTGCATCCCCCTCAGGTTTCCGGGCTTATTCATCTCCGGCTTTATGTATGGTTCGTACCGGCATCAAAGTGATTGTCTCTACCGTAGATGGTGGTAAAGTAGAGCAAAAATTCCTTGATATCAATGCCAATTTCTGCACTTTTTACACGCCACTCCCAGTTTCCTCGGGCAACAGACGGTGTATTCATGCGGAAACGCCCGTCTAAGCCGAGTACATCCTGCATGGGTAAAACACATAATCTGGCCGGTGAGGACATGGCCATGCGGATAATTTCCCTGCAAATATTTTCTGCATCGAGCCTTCGCCCGGTATACTCGCTGAGCCTTTTTTTGGCTATGGAATCCAGTTCATTTTCAAACCATCCTCTCACCGTGTTGTTGTCGTGAGTTCCCGGATAGATCACGCAATTGGGTATATGATTGTGAGGTATATAAGGGTTGGTGGGCATATCCTCGCCAAAGGCGAACTGGAGGATCTTCATTCCCGGCAGGCCGTAACTGTCCCTTAGCTCCAGTACATCTTCAGTAATGTATCCCAGGTCCTCGGCCACAAAATGAGCCGGGGATATTTCACTGGTCAGGGCGGACCAGAAACGGTGCCCGGGGCCTTCCTCCCATTTACCGTCAACTGCGGTTTGGGCACCGGCAGGTATGCTCCAGTAGGAGGCAAACCCCCGGAAATGATCAAATCTTAAAAGATCGAACATAACCAGGTTCTGCCTTATGCGCTTGATCCACCACTGGTAATTCTCCCTGGCGCATTCTTCCCAGTCATAAATGGGATTGCCCCACAACTGCCCTGTTTCACTGAAATAATCCGGCGGAGCTCCTGCCACCCTGGTGGGGTTTTTCTCCTGGTCCAGCAAAAAGAGGTGCGGGTTGGACCATACGTCGCAGCTGTCCAGGCTGACATAGATGGGCAGATCCCCGAATATGAGCACGTTGTGGTTATTGGCGTAGGTTTTAAGTTTCTGCCACTGACTGAAAAATAAGTACTGACAGAATTTTTCCCGCAATATTTCATTTGACAGTCTGTTTTTAAATTCCTCCACGGCTTCAAGGTGGCGAAGCCTGATCTTTCTTGGCCACCTGTACCATGGTGCTCCGCTGAAATGTTCCTTGAGGGCGCTGAACAGAGCGAAGTCATCAAGCCAGAAGGAATGGTTGCGGCAGAAAAGCTCGAACTTTGAACCGTTTTCCAGGCTTTCCCTGTTGCGCTTGAAGGCCTTTTGCAGCAAGGATTTTTTAAAGTCGCCGGCCAGTTCATAATCCGTGCGGTGTTCTGGAAAGCCGGGCAGATCTCTTGTATCCTGCGGATCAAGAAGACCCTTGTCCTGCAGCGCTTCCGGATCAATAAAAAGCGGATTGCCGGCAAATGCGCTGTAGCTGGAATAGGGTGAATTGCCGGTCCCGGGTGTGGTGGGGTTAAGGGGCAGTATCTGCCAGATCTTCTGCCTGCTGCCGGCCAGAAAATCAACAAAGCGGTAGGCATGTGGACCCATGTCGCCTGATCCGTAGGGTCCAGGCAGTGATGATATGTGCAGGAGTATGCCGTTTAACCTCTTCATCAGCTCTGCTCCATGAACAATATGCCCAGGGGGGGAAGTGTCAGGCTCAGGCGGTGGGAATATCCATGGGCCTGGATTTCCTGAGCGTGATAGACATCCGGGTTGACCAGGTGAGAACCTCCGAACCGGGCATCGTCGCTGTTGAGTATCTCCCTGTAGGGTCCAGGTCCCGGTACCCCCAGGATATAATCATGCCTGGGCACAGGCGTGAAATTGGCGGCCATAATCAGCGGCTTCTTCTCTTTGTCCCGGCGGATAAAGGATAATACGCTGTTGTCCGAGTCGGTACAGTCGATCCAGGAGAATCCCCCTGGTTCGAAATCCAGCTCGTAAAGCTGGGGGCGGTTGCGGTACAGGTTATTCACCTCACGCAGCCAGTCCTGAACCTGCCTGTGCCGGTCGTATTGCAGAAGATGCCAGTCCAGGCTCTTGTCATGGTTCCATTCAGTCCACTGGGCCATTTCAGCCCCCATGAACAAAAGCTTTTTGCCGGGATGCGCATACATGTAGCCCAAAAGAAGCCGCAGGTTGGCCAGCTTCTGCCAGTCGTCACCGGGCATTTTTGTGACCAGTGATCCTTTGAGGTGCACCACCTCGTCATGGGACAGGGGCAGGACGAAATTTTCGGTAAAGGCGTACCAGATGCTGAAGGTCATCTGGTTGTGGTGATACTTGCGAAATACCGGCTCTCTGCTCATGTAGCTCAGGGTGTCGTTCATCCAGCCCATGTTCCACTTGTATCCGAATCCCAGGCCCCCTACGTATGTAGGCCTGGAAACCATGGGCCAGGAAGTGGATTCCTCGGCAAAGGTCTGGACATCCGGATAAGAGCGGTACACCTCACTGTTGAGGTGCTTGAGAAAGCTTATGGCGTCCAGGTTTTCATTGCCCCCGAATTCGTTGGGCTCCCAGTCACCGTCCTCACGGGCGTAATCCAGGTAGAGCATGGAAGCCACAGCGTCCAGGCGAAGCCCGTCTATGTGGTAGTAGTCCAGCCAGAAAAGGGCGTTGCTTATAAGAAAGCTGACCACCTCATTGCGGCCGTAATTGAAAATGTAGCTTTTCCATTCCGGGTGAAACCCCTTGCGACTGTCCATATGCTCATACAGGTGGGTGCCGTCGAAAAATCCCAGTCCCACCTCGTCGGTGGGGAAATGGGAAGGCACCCAGTCCAGGATGACCCCTATGCCGTGCTGGTGCAGGACATCTATGAGATACATGAAGTCCTGGGGAGTCCCGTAGCGGCTGGTGGGGGCAAAAAATCCCAGGATCTGGTAACCCCAGGATCCGTAAAAAGGATGTTCGGCCACGGGCATAAATTCTACGTGGGTAAAGCCCATGTCCACAAGATACCCCGGCAGCCTGTCAGCCAGTTCCCGGTAACTCAGGAGCCTCTCGGGATTATCCGGATCCCGCATCCATGAACCCAGGTGCATTTCGTAGATGCTCAAGGGCTTGTCCTGGCGGTTTTTTTCCCGGCGGTTCTGCATCCATTCTTCATCTCCCCACTGGTAGTCCATCTGCCAGATAATGGAAGCTGTGCTGGGAGCTGTTTCCCAGTAGAATCCGAAGGGATCGCCCTTGTCCACACTGTAGCCCTGAAATCTGGAGCGGATATGGTACTTGTACTTATGACCGGGCATGGCCTCGGGCACAAATCCTTCCCAGATGCCGGAACCGTCGCCGCGGACATTGAGCTGATGGGTAGTGTTGTCCCAGTAGTTGAAATCTCCAATGACGCTGACCTGTTCCGCGTTGGGGGCCCATACCCCGAAGTAGGTTCCGCGTACACCGCCATGCATGACCACCTGGGCTCCGAGGTGCTTGTACAGGCGAAAGTGTCTTCCCTGCTTGTAAAGATAAATATCCTGTTCGGTAAACATAAGATTATTAAGTTCTCCTTTGCCCGGCGGGCAGAAAAAAATTGAGCAGTATACAGGTGCTTACTGTTTTTTATTGAAAATTTTCCACATGGTCAGGGCCAGCCACTGCATTACAAGGTCGGTGCGCGCCTTGAATGCCAGTGCCTGCTCCGCCTTTTGCAGGGTTAGAAGCATTTTGTTTGCTTTTACAGGCTCAATGTTCTTAAAAAGGCTTTTTTCCCCCCGCATGCCCCGGGCCAGGTCCAGGCGGATTCTCACCAGGAACTGCCTGGCTCCGGTCAGGTCGAAATTCTCCTTTTTGGAGCATTTGTGCATAAAACCTTTTCCATGAAGGACAAAAGTGCTGAAGTCCGAATACAGTTCTTCCTGCCCGGATTCAAGGCCTGTCCCTGGTGTTCTACCCAGGGTGAGCACAAAACTCCTGGAAACGATGGTGGGCAGGATGGACTGCCTTTCATTGGACAGGAATACAAAAATATTCCGGCTTACAGGCTCTTCCACGGATTTGAGGAGAGCATTGGCGCAAGACGCGTTCATTTCACCGGCCTCCTCCACCACCACCATCCGCCAGCCGTGATGCGGGCTCTGGGAAAGAGCGGGCCTAATTTCCCTGACTTCATCGACAGACAGGCCCTCCAGGGGGGTAAGCCGGAAGAGGTCCCTGAAAGCATCAGCCTCAATCTTGACACACATATCGCATTTAAGACACGGACCATCTCCAGGGTTTCTGCAGTGCAGGGCTTTGAGCAGGTATCCGGCAAGGGCGCTTCTCTGTGTCTGACTGCCGCCTTCGAGAACCAAGCTGCAGGGCGGGTTGTCGACCAGCCTGAGGAGAAGCCCGGCTGCGTTGCTCTGTTCCTGGATGGCTGTTGAAGGTGCAGAAGACATGGTCATTAAAACTCTAGCCCCTGCAGGCTACCTGATGGTCTGTTCCCGGTCCGGACCCACAGATATTATTCTGGCCGGAGTTTTCAGGGCATCTTCAATGTGCTCGATATACATGCGCGCATTCCGCGGCAGGTCAAGGCGGGTTCTGCACTGGCTTATATCTTGGCTCCAGCCGGGGAGTTCCTGGTATACGGGTGTGACCAGGGACATGGCGTTTTCTTCCTGAGGAGGATAAAGGATCTGCTGTCCTTTATACTCATAGGCGGTGCAGACCCTGATGGTATCCAGGCCGCTCATGACATCCAGCTTGGTAATGGCCAGCGCAGTTGGTCCGCACAGTCTCACCGCCTCTCTGAGAATAACCAAGTCAAGCCATCCGCAGCGTCTTTTGCGTCCTGTGGTGGAACCGTACTCAGCTCCCTGAACCTGCATATGTTCTCCCACGTCGTTGTCCTGCTGGGTGGGGAAAGGGCCCTGACCAACCCGGGTGGTATAGGCCTTGACCACGCCTATGGCCTCGTCCATGCTGTAATAACTCCCGGTGCCTGCAGAGGCGTTGGCAGTGATGGTATTGGACGAGGTTACAAAGGGGTAGGTTCCGTGATCTATATCCAGCTGCACCCCCTGGGCGCCCTCGAACATCACTGTGCGCCCGGCTTCCCTGGCTTCCTGGATCTTTAGGGATACATCGGTCAAATAGGGCACCAACCTGTCTGCATAAGGGGCTATGGACTGCAGGACATTTTCTGCCTCTAGGGGGGTGTTCTGGTACAGGCTCTGCAGCAGGGCGTTTTTTTCCGGCAGGGCCTTTTTGATTTTGGCCAGCATAAGTTCGCTGTCCTGCATGTCCCCGGCCCTGATGCCCACGCGGGACATCTTGTCCTCGTAGCACGGCCCGATGCCCCTGCCGGTAGTGCCTATCCTGTCCTTACCGGACTTGGCCTGCTCCCTGGCCCTGTCCAGCTCCTTGTGGTAAGGCATTATAAGATGGGTCTTTCTGCTTATTCCAAGGCTGTCAGGTGTGATTTCAATTCCCCCCTGATGCAGGTCATCCATTTCCCTGCACAAAACTTCCGGGTCCAGAACCACCCCGTTGCCGATGAGGCAAAGTTTGTCCGGATGCAGGATGCCCGAGGGGATCAGATGCAGGATGAACTTCTTGTCCCTGGTGACCAGGGTATGCCCGGCATTGTTGCCTCCCTGGAACCTGACAATTACCTCGGCGCGCTCGGTAAGAAGGTCGACTATTTTTCCCTTTCCTTCGTCACCCCACTGGGTCCCGAATACAACGATATTGGACATGAATCAGCCTCCGTAATCTCTGCGGTAATTATGTCTTGCAGTGCGCTTCGCCCCGGGCTCGGATGGGGGGTGTGTGCCTGAATTTTTGCAAATAGCCTGTTTTTTTAAAATAGCAAACAGGCAAAGTCAATGCGGGCCTTGATGAGCAAATTTGCCATTTACCCGGAAATAAAGTAAAGTAATAAATTGGAGTACTTTGTCATACAGCATTTGCTCAGCATTAACTGGTCAAGGAGTCTGTTCAGGCATGTCCTATCGTTTAAATTACTGTATATCCTCAAAAGAAATCGCTGCAATAATTTGTCTGCTGCTGGTGCAGGGGGTTTTAGTCTTCTGGTATGAGTACTCCTACCGCATGGAACTTCGCCAGTGGACCGAAGACACCATCAGAATCGGCTTCAAGCCCTCTCAAAGAGTTGATGCAAATCTAAGCCCTTATGGTCCCGGCCTGGACCGTGAGCTTGTGGAGCTTTTCTGCAGCCGCAACGGACTGACCCCGGTCTGGGTGGAGTTGCAGGATTTTAGACAGGGCATGGAAAAACTTATCAACCATGATCTGCAGCTTCTCCTGCCGGTACCGGGCATGCAGACCCCGGATAAAAAAAGTCTTCAAAGAGGGCCGGTCTACCTGGAGGGCCGGTTTCTCGTCCTGCACAACCAGTGGCGTTATCCTTTGAGAAGCCTGGAGGACCTTTGCGCAACCGACGTGGTTGTCCCCGGCAGGTCGGCTTTCGACAAAATTCTGCAGGATGTGCGTGAAGTTCTGCAGTGTGAATTGGAGCCTTCCAAAAGGCCTGAGCCTGGAAAGGATTTTTTTGACGCCCTTGCTGAACGCAGGTTTCGCTTCGGTATCAAGGATGAAAAGAACTACACCTTCTGGAAGGGGTTTTATCCGGAGGTGCGCAGAACGGAAGAACTGGATGAGACTTACTCCCTGAACTGGCTCTGGAGCAGTCATTATATGAATCTGGACCGCAATCTGGAACGGTTCTGGGAAGATATCAAGAATTCCGGACTGCTGGATGAACTGTTGGAGAGGTATCTGGGATTTTATCCTAAAGAACAGGATCCATATGAACTAAGACAGTTTCAGCATGCCCTGCAAAATGAGATGCCTAAGTATGCACAGACAATCAGGGATGTTTCCAGGAGGTACAGTCTGGACCCTTTACTGCTGGTGGCGATCATTTACCAGGAGTCGCGCTTTGATCCAGGGGCAACAAGCCGCACCGGGGTAAGGGGTCTAATGCAGATCACCTCGCATACGGCTGAATTTCTGGGTATAGAAGACCACCTGGACCCTCACCAGAGCATCGCCGGTGGAGCCAGGTACCTGCAGATGCTCGGGGAGCGCATGGATAGAATAGGCATTGAGTCCTGGGACAAGTGGTTTATGGCCCTGGCCGCATACAATCAGGGCCTGGGGCATGTTTATGATGCCAGGACGCTGGCTGAGCGTCAGGGCTATAACCCTGATTCCTGGAACGGGCTTAAAAAAACTTATCCCCTCTTAAGCTACAAAGAATATTACGAAACTGTGCCCCGGGGCTATACACGGGGATATGAAGCGGTTAATTTCGTGGAAAGTGTGCGCTATTACTACAGCCTCCTATACGGACATGCCTTACTCTCGAGGTTTGAAGCTGAGCACCTTGGCGGATTTCTTGACCTTGTCCCTTCTGACTGGCCGCAGTGAGTCCTTTTTTTCTTCGTGCTTTGAAGGGATCCCTGACTGCTGGCTCAGGCACTGGTTGAAAAGCTGGTTTTTCCAGCGCACGGACTGGATCATGGACAGAATAAGTATATCTTCCTCCCATTCACGGCTGGGGGAGAAATTCTGCACCCGTTCATAGTACTTGTCCCACAGGCTGATGAGGGACGCTTCGTCCAGGCTGTTGAGTTCGTCTGCCAGCTTCTTGAGAACCTTTTCCATAACTGCGTGCCGTCCTTGAAAATCAATATTTTTTAGTAAATGTCAGCAGCTTGTCTCTGCTTTGCTTTGGCAATTCGGTGAATAATCACAATTTTTATGGCCAGTCCATTCGGGTTGCAGGTTTGAAAAAGTTTGCCCCTGCAACAGGCCTGTGTTATGAAAAAAAAGTCTCTTGAGCAACCCCGAAAAAGCACATTTAGGAGGATGTAAAACATGCAGGATTTGAGAAAGATGTACAAGGACATTAAAGAAGACCCTTTTCCCAGAGAAATGAGTATCAGGCTCGGGGATCAGGAAATCAGGATGCGCAAAAGGACCTGGGTGGTACAGGACCAGGAGAAGGGGCTTCGCTACGGGGAGAATCCGGACCAGGCGGCGGCCATGTACGAGCCTGTTGGCGGCGGTCTGGAGCTTGGCGGGGTAAAGTTCAAGGGTGCGGGCCAGGGTCTGGTTTCGGCCATTACGGAGGATGACATGCTCCAGGCGGGCAAACATCCAGGCAAAATCAATCTTACCGACGTGGACAACGGTATCAATGTCCTGCAGTATCTGCACAAAAAACCTGCGGCGGTTATCCTCAAACACAACAATCCCTGCGGGGCGGCCTGGTCCAGTGAGGGGGTCCTGGATATACTGCAGAAGGCCTACTACTCGGACCGCATTGCTGCCTTCGGCGGGGCGGTGGTGCTCAACAGGCCCATAGACCTGGCCGGGGCCGAGTTTCTTGCGGATAATTACCTGGAGGTGGTGGCAGCTCCCGATTTCGAGCCTGGAGCCCTGGACAGGCTCAAGACCAGAAAAAATCTGCGTATCATCAAAATGGCCGGTCTGGGCAGGCTGCAGGAATTTGCCGACTATCCTTTTCTGGATATCAAGTCCATGCAGGACGGCGGTGTCATAGTCCAGTTTTCCTTTACCAGCCGTATGCGCGAGCCAGAAGATTTTATCCCGGCCCAGGCCCAGGGCAAAGACCAGGTTGTAAGTGCCAGGCATCCTGACCAGCGTGAGACAGAAGATCTTCTTTTCGCCTGGGCGGTGGAGGCAGGAGTTACTTCCAATTCCGTGCTTTTCGCCCGGGATGGCCGCACACTGTCCATAGGCACCGGGGAGCAGGACCGGGTGGGCTGCGTGGACCTGACAATTCACAAGGCCTATACCAAGTACATGGACATGGAGATTTTCAAACAGACCGGACAGTCCATATACCAGGCCAGGGAAAAGGCCAGGACGGACCCTGAGGCCAAAGATCTGCTTTCATCAGTGGAAGAAAAGGCCCTCAAGGAACGGGCGGATCTTCCCGGGGCGGTCATGGTATCCGACGGCTTCTTCCCCTTCAGGGACGGGGTGGACCTGGCCCTGGAACAGGGGATCACCGCCATTGCTCAGCCGGGGGGTTCCATGCGCGATCACGAGGTCATCCAGGCCCTGAACGAGGCACAACCCCAGGCAGCCATGGTATTTACCGGACAGCGGTCATTTAAACACTAAAGGCGAGGCCTTTGAACGATTACAAGCACCACAGAGCTGAACTGCGCCCCGGGCAGGTGGTGGAATACCTGCAGAACAACCAGCCTCTTGTATCCTGGATCCAGGAGGTCCAGTCTCCAAGGGTCCGGGTGCTGAACATAAACCAGCGCGAAGTCAAACTGCCGATTGCAAGAGTCATGCCCTGGACAGGTCCGGTGTACTCTCCGGACCTGTCCAGGCAGGACGTGCTGCAGCTTTTGCAGGAGCATCACCACAGGCGCAACAGTATCCAGGAGGACCTGGACGTAATGGACGTATGGTCCATGGCCCAGGGAGAGATCGTCCAGGCCTCCATTTTCTGGTTCGCAGGCCTTATCTGGGATGAGCCGGATGCGGACCGGACAGCCGCACTGGGCAGGGCCATGCTCCAGGCCAGGACTCATTTCAAGTTTTCACCTCCCGATTTTGAGGTTTTTTCCCGGGAAACAGCCGAAAAAAAGATGGAGGAGGAACGCCTGCACCGGGAAAGAGAACGTCTGGTGAGTATCGGCAAAGATTTTTTCAGGAAGCTGCATTCAGGTGAATATTCCCCCGGGGACCAACCGGAGCCGGAAGACCCGGAACTGGCCGGACAGCTTAAAAATATTCTGGTCCAGCGCATTAAAAACCCTGAAGATCCCCATACTCAGGACCTTTGGAGCAAGCTTTCCGCGGGTCTGCCCCAGGATCCGCACCTGCCTTTTATCCTGGCCAGGGCCTGGGGCATTTATCCGGAGCACTACAACTACATGCTGGAGCAGGCGGCTTATGCCTGGGAAGACTCATGGTCAAAAACGCATGACCCGGAGATTCAGGCCCTTTCCCGGAAGCTGGAGCAGGAAAGCGGCGAGCCGGCAGTTGACGGGCTGATAAGCATCGACTCCGCCTCTACCCGGGATATTGACGACGCTTTTTATATCCGGGAGCATGCAGACGGCTATTCGCTGACCCTGGCCCTGGCCGGTCCGGGCCTTTACTGGACTTTCGGATCAGAACTGGACCGGGATGTAGCCCACAGAGTTTCCAGTCTATATCTGCCCGAGGGAAAAAGCGATATGCTGCCCCGGATTCTGGCCGAGGAGATGTTCAGCCTGAACCAGGGTCAGAGACGCCCGGCAATGGTCCTGGATATTGATCTGGATTTTCAGGGTATAGTGTACAGGTTGCAGCCTCGCCTGGAATGGGTCCGGGTACAGGCCAACCGGACCTATGCCGAAGTGGAGGACGAGCTGGCCATGGACCCGGCATCCCGCCTGGGCTCGGCCCTGAGGCTGGCCAGGACCCTGCGGGCAAAAAGGCTGGAGCAGGGTGCGGTAATCATAGAGCAAAACGAACCAATCATCAGGCTGGAGCATACACCCAGACAGACCCTGGTCAGCCTGATGCCCGGGGTGACCCATCCCGGGGCTCATCTCATCGTGTCCGAGTTCATGCTGCTTTGCAACACCGTCCTGGCCAGCTGGGCAAGGGAGAAAGATATCCCACTTTTATACCGCACCCAGGATATAGTCCTGCCCAAAGATTACAGCGGGGTATGGCGAAAGCCCGAGGAGATTTACCGGGTGATACGCTCCATGGGGGCGACCCTCACCGAGACCCGGCCGCGTCCCCACAGGTCCATCGGAGCCGGGGCATACGCCTCGGTTACCTCGCCCCTGCGCAGATACGTGGACCTGGTGAATCAGGCCCAGATAGCTGCGGCTCTTTCCGGGCACCCGGTGAGGGACAGGACCTGGCTGGAGAAAATGCTGCCCTTTATGAACACCCGCATGGGACAGGTGAGCAGGATCCAGAAATTTCGCCCCAGGTACTGGAAGCTGCTCTATTTCAAACAGCAGGCCAGGCACACTACCTGGACCGGGGTGGTGGTGGACAACAGCGGCCCGGTGGTATTATCCCTGCCCCGGGAGCAGGTGCTCATCAGAGCTCCGCACGAGGTCTTCGGAGGCAAGACCATGATCGGACAGGCCTTCAGGCTGCGTCTGGGCAGGATTGATCCCTTGAACAACGAGATCCATGTCCTGGAGGCCTGGGAAGAGTAGAGTGTGCCTTAGAGCCGGTGAAAGAGTTTAACAGCACAAGGTGCTGGACGAAATGGTGAATCCTTGCTCAGTTTGTAAATAAATGCTCAAAAAGTGCTGGTCCAGGCACTTTCGGGCTAGAGGAATTTGATGTTTAATATAGTCAAAAAAATATTCGGAAGTAAAAACGAAAGGTACCTCAAAAGTTTAAGGCCCCTGGTGGAACGTATCAACTCCCTGGAAGAGGAAATAAGTTCTCTAAGTGACGAGCAGCTTCAGTCCAGGGTCCAGGCCTGGAAAGAGGAGGCCGCTGCCGGGGCTTCCCTGGATGATCTTCTGCCCCACGTGTTTGCCGTGGTCCGGGAAGCCTCGCACAGGGTCCTGGGCATGCGCCATTTCGACGTCCAGCTCATAGGCGGGATAGTTCTGCACCAGGGCCGCATTGCCGAGATGAAGACCGGTGAAGGTAAAACAGTGGTGGCCACCCTGCCGGTTGTGCTCAATGCCCTGACCGGCAGAGGAGTGCACATTGTCACTGTCAACGACTACCTGGCCCGGCGCGATGCCGAGTGGATGGGCCGGCTCTACAATTTCCTGGGACTGGATGTGGGCGTGGTGGTGCACGGTATGAGCGACGAGGATCGAAGGCAGGCCTACGCCGCGGACATAACCTACGGAACCAACAACGAGTTTGGTTTCGACTATCTGCGCGATCACATGAAGTTTTACGCCTACCAGCTGGTGCAGCGCGACCTGCAGTTCGCCATTGTGGACGAGGTGGACTGCATACTCATCGACGAGGCCCGTACCCCGCTTATTATTTCCGGGCCAGCGGACATATCCGTTGACCTGTATGCCCGGATGAATTCCATGGTACCCAAACTCAAAAAAGACGAACACTTCAACATAGACGAAAAGGCCAAGACCGTTACCCTCACCGAGGAAGGCGTGCACAGGGTGGAAAATATACTGGGCCTGGAAAACCTCTATGATCCGGAAAACATAACTTACCAGCACCATGTACTGCAGGCCCTCAAGGCCCACCATCTGTTCGGCCGGGACTCGGAATACATAGTCAAG
The DNA here is from genome assembly GCF_000174435.1 of Desulfonatronospira thiodismutans ASO3-1. Lineage (NCBI taxonomy): Bacteria > Pseudomonadati > Thermodesulfobacteriota > Desulfovibrionia > Desulfovibrionales > Desulfonatronovibrionaceae > Desulfonatronospira > Desulfonatronospira thiodismutans. Next base: position 459,921 of record NZ_ACJN02000002.1, on the reverse strand, counting down.
GACGGCCAGGTGATCATCGTGGACGAGTTTACCGGCAGGCTGATGCCGGGCCGGCGTTTCGGGGACGGCCTGCACCAGGCCCTGGAGGCCAAGGAAGGGGTCAAGGTGGAAGCAGAGAACCAGACCCTGGCCTCCATCACTTTTCAGAACTACTTCCGGCTGTATGACAAGCTGGCCGGTATGACCGGTACCGCAGACACCGAGGCGGTTGAATTCAAAGAAATTTACAACCTGGATGTGTCGGTGATCCCCACGCACAAACCCATGATCCGTGAGGACCTGCCTGATGTGGTCTACAAGACACAGCAGGAAAAATTCAACGCCATCGCCGACGACCTGCTGGAGCTGCATTCCAGGGGACAGCCGGTGCTTGTGGGGACCACATCCATAGAAAAATCCGAGCACCTGTCTAAACTTTTGAACAAAAGAGAAGTTCCCCACGAGGTCTTAAACGCCAAGCACCACGAGCGTGAGGCGGAGATCGTGGCCCGGGCCGGAGAAATGGGACGCGTGACCCTGGCTACCAACATGGCCGGAAGGGGTACGGACATAGTCCTGGGGGAAGGAGTTCGCGAACTCGGAGGCCTGCACATCCTGGGCACTGAGCGCCACGAAAGCCGGCGCATAGACAACCAGCTCCGGGGCAGGGCCGGTCGTCAGGGCGATCCCGGTTCATCCAGGTTCTACCTGGCCTTAGACGACAGCCTGCTCAGGCTTTTTGGTTCCGAGCGCATAACCGGGATGATGGACAAGCTGGGCATGGAGGACGGCCAGCCCATTGAAAACAATATGATCTCCCGGGCCATTGAAAACGCCCAGACCAAGGTGGAAGCGCACAATTTCAATATCCGCAAGCAGCTTCTGGACTTTGACGACGTCATGAACCAGCAGAGAACCGTCATCTATACCCAGCGCAGGGAGCTGATGCACGCGGAAAAACTCGAGGATTACGTCCTGGACATGATCCAGGATGTCCTGGATGATGTCTACTCCCCGGTGGGCGAGAGCACTCCGGACAGCCTGGAGGATGAAGAAGAACGCTCCATGCTCATGGGACGACTGGAAGAAATTTTCAATATCAAGCGCCTGCTCCCGGAAGTGGAGTCCCCGGAAAAGGAAAAGACCCTGAACGCCGTCCATGCCCACCTGGAACAGCTCAAGGCGGACGCCGGGGATCAGTACGAGGAGGTGCTGCGGTTTTTCCTTCTGGAAAGCCTGGACCGCAACTGGAAAGAGCATCTTCTGCAGATGGATCACTTAAAGCAGGGCATCGGCCTGCGCGGTTACGGCCAGCGCGATCCCAAAAGGGAATACAAGCGCGAGGGGTATGAACTCTTTGAAGAACTGCTTTTCCGCATAAAGGAAAACGTGGTCCGGGCCCTGTGCCGCCTGCGGATCCGCAAGAAGGAAGAGGTTGAAGGATTCAGGCACAAGGAACAGGAAGACCTGCGCTACGGTGCCCCGCAGAAGGGCGAGGAAAAAAAAGAGGCCAAAAAGGAGCCCCAGCGAAGGGCTGAGCCCAAAGTAGGCCGCAACGACCCCTGCACCTGCGGCAGCGGCAAGAAATACAAGAAATGCTGTGGTTAGGGCGTGGCGCGTGGCGCGTGGCGCATGGGGCATGGGGCAAAGCGTATTGGGCATAGGGCATGGGGAAGAATGTATGCGAGTACGCAGCAGTAGAATTTTGCATTGAATGGCTACAAAAAAGGATACAGGACATGCAGGATCTACCCCTGGGGTTTGATCTGGCTGCGGTCCGGGCTGGATTCAAGTACAAAGACCGCCCGGACCTGGCCCTGATATTCAGCCGGACTCCGGCCAGGGCTGCCGGTGTTTTCACCACCAACGCATTCCAGGCTGCCCCGGTGCTGGTGGCCAGGGAAAACTTAGACCGCAGCGATCTCATGCGCGCTGTGCTGGTCAATGCCGGCCAGGCCAATGCCTGCACCGGTGAAGAAGGCCTGGCCGACTGCCGCAGGACCCTGGACCTGCTGGCCGGACACCTGGATATTTCTGCCGGGGAAATACTGCCTGCCTCCACCGGGGTCATCGGCGTGAGGATGCCCATGCCCACCTGGGAAAAAAGCCTGCCCGGTCTGGTGGAAAACCTGGGAAAATGCACCGGGGAACAGGCGGCCATGGCCATTATGACCACGGACACCTTTCCCAAGACCGCAGCCAGGGAGATAGAGCTGGACCAGGGCCGGGTGCGCTTCTGGGGCATGACCAAGGGAGCGGGCATGATCTGCCCGGATATGGCCACCATGCTGGCCTTTGTTCTGACGGATCTGCAGGTGGACGGGGCCCTGTGGCAGGAGATGCTGGCCGGGGCCATGGAGCAGAGCTTCAATGCCATAACCGTGGACGGAGATACCAGTACCAACGACTGCGTTCTGGCCCTGGCAGGAGGTGGATCCAGGGCAGGATTACACTCCAGCAGGGACCGGGACATAGCAGCAAAAGCCCTGGAGGATGTATGCCGGGATCTGGCCTACCAGATCGTCAAGGATGCCGAGGGCGGCACCAAGGTCATGCATATCCGGGTAACCGGGGCGGCAGACAGCCTGGACGCGCGCAAGGCGGCCAGGGCGGTGGGCAATTCCAGTCTGGTCAAGACGGCCATGTTCGGGTGCGATCCCAACTGGGGCCGCATTGTGGCCGCCCTGGGCAGAAGCGGGGCCGTTTTTGACCCAGACAAAGTCAGGCTCAGCCTGGCGGGCCTGGAGATCTTTTCTAAGGGCAGACCTGTGGATATGGATATAGACGAGGTTTTCGCCCCTCTGCTATCCTCCAGGGATATCCAGGTGGATATTGACCTGGGAAGGGGACAGGGCGAATATTTTCTCATGGCCTCGGATCTAACCGACGAATATATCCGCATCAATTCCGATTACCGCAGCTGAGCAGTCAAAGCGCAGCAGCGCAACTATTAACTCAGAGCTTATCCAGGCCTGGTGTGGCACAGCCAGGGCTGAAGCATTCTATATTACAGGAAGCGCAATATATGACCGCAAAACTGAACCTGCCCCGTGTGGCCGATTTCCTGCACGAGGTGGGCATGCTCAAGAGAACGCCGCGTACAGGCTACCAGTTTCTGGGTACGGGCTCGGAAAATGTGGCCGAGCACAGTTTCCGCACCGCGGTAATAGGCTATATCCTGGCCAGGATGGCCGGGGCGGACCGGGAAAAGACCGTGTACATGTGCCTTTTTCACGATATTCACGAATCCAGGGTAGGGGACATGAATTATGTCAACCGGCTGTATAACAAGACCAATGACCGGTCAGCCCTGGAGGATGCCCTGCGGGGCACAGGTCTGGAAGAAGAAGTGATTCCTCTTCACGAGGAACTGGACCAGAACAGCACCCTGGAGGCCGGCCTGGCCGAGGATGCGGATCAGCTGGATCTTATCCTGAATCTCAAGGAGCAGGAGGATCTGGGCAACAGGTACGCAACTAAGTGGCTGGAATACGCCTGGGAGCGGGTAAAGACGGAGCACGGCCGCAAACTGGCCGGGGCGATTTTTGAAAGCGATCACACCGCCTGGTGGTTTGAAAGCCAGGACAAGCGCTGGTGGATTGAGCGCAAGCACAAGAAGTAGGCTATGTCACAAGGCAAAAGCGGCATAAAGATAATTGCGGTCAACCGCAAGGTGCGCCATTATTTCGAAATAATGGAAACCATGGAGGCTGGTATGGCCCTGACAGGCTCCGAGGTCAAGTCTTTGCGGGCGGGCAAAGTCAGTTTCAAGGAGGGTTACGTGCGCTTTGACCGGGGTGAGGCCTACCTGGTGGACGTGCATATAGCCCCCTATGAAAACGCCGGTTATGCCCAGCATGACCCGGTACGTCCGCGCAGGCTTCTTATGCACAAAAGCGAGATTAAACGGCTCATGGGCAAGGTGGAGCAAAAGGGTCTGACTGTTATACCCACCCGGATGTATTTCAAGCAGGGCAGAGCCAAGGTGGAAATTGCCCTGGCCCGCGGCCTTAGACTCCATGACCGCCGCGAAACCCTAAAGCGCAGGGCCGTGGAACGCGATACCGCCCGGGAAATGGCCAAATATAAGTAGGCATGGGGCGCAGGGCATGGAGCACAGGGAACAGGGAATTTTCACCGGGCCGGCTGCTTAGGGCATGGGGGGGAGATGTCTCTGAAAAAATCCCAGGTCAGAGATCTGGGCAAGATCCTGCCCAATGACGGACTTCTTTTTAATCCTGCAGAAAAACTTATCTACGGCACTGATGCCGGGCGGCGCTTTGCCATGCCCTGGGCGGTGGTATTGCCGGAAACGGTAGAGCAGGTCAGGCAGATTATGCACTGGGCCGGGCAGGAAAAAGTGCCGGTCATCCCCAGGGCCAGGGGGACCAATGTTGTCTCCGCCTGCGTGCCCCAGGCAGGCGGGATTGTCCTGTCCTGCCTGAAGCTTGGCCGCATACTTTCCCTCAGCAGCCGGGACTTTACGGCCCATGTCCAGCCCGGAGTGATTACTCATGAACTGCAGCAGGCGGCTGCGGCAAAAGGGCTTTTTTACCCCCCGGACCCGGCAAGCGTGCGCATCTGCAGCATCGGGGGCAATATAGCCACCAATGCCGGGGGCATGCGGGCTGTAAAATACGGTGTCACCCGGGACTATGTCCTGGGCCTGGAGGTGGTGCTTCCCGGGGGCGAGCTCATCAGCACCGGGGGAAAGGTGCACAAGAACGTAGTGGGCCTGGACCTGAACTCTTTAATGGTGGGTTCGGAAGGCTGTCTCGGTGTGGTTGTGGGGGCCTGGATCAAGCTTTTGCCCCGCCCGGCGTATGCTTCGACCATAATGGCCTGCTTTGAAAGCGAGGAACAGGCCCTGGAGAGTGTGGACCAGATTTTCGGGGCCGGTCTTCTGCCCTGCGCCCTGGAGTTTTTGCCCCGGGAGGTGCTGCAGTGCCTGTCTGCCTATTCCGGCATGCCCTGGCCGGATAACGCAGGCGCCGCCCTCATGGTGCAGTGTGACGGGTTGAAAGGCAGTGTGCGACAGGAGATGGCAGAGGCGCGCAAAAGGCTCAAAGAGCCGGTTTACGTTGATGAGGCCGAAAACAGTGACCAGGAGCGTATCTGGGAGCTGCGACGGCTCATCAATCCGGCCTCTTTCAGGCTGGGCTCAGGCAAAGCCAGTGATGACGTGAGCATCCCCCGGGGAAGTCTTCTAAAGGCCATGCAGGGCATTCGCCGCATCGCCGGAAACCACTCTTTGCAGGTACTGGCCTTCGGCCACGTTGGCGATGGCAACCTGCATGTAAATTTCATGTACGACGACAAGCAGCAAGTTGTGCAAAAAGAGGTCCAGAAGGCCCGGGCAGAGCTTCTTGAGCTGGTGCTGGACCTGGGAGGGAGCATGTCCGGGGAACACGGGGTGGGTCTTTCCAAAAGAGGTTTTTTAAACAGGCAGCCCGGCCTCGCGGCACTGGAAATCATGCGCGGGATAAAAAAGGTCTTTGACCCGGACGGGATTCTAAACCCGGGCAAGGCTATTTAGTTGTCCCCGGCCGGTAAGAACGGCTTATTTTTTTGCCTTTCTAACGCGGACGTTGCCCGCAACCCAATAAAGAAAAGAGCTTTTTTGACAGGATTAACAGGATTAAGAGATTGATTAAGAGAAAAACATTTTTGTCCTGGCCGGGAGCCAGGCCAAAAGGTAATCACTCGCCTCTGGCGATGGCTAATGCAATCTGCGGCTTCCGGCCGCTGATTGCTTATCCTGTCAATCCTGTTAATCCTGTCTAAGTTTCTTGTTTTTATGACAGGGTTTCAGGAGTAAGTCACTAAAATGTACCTGCAAAAAGTCGGAAAATGAATAAGTTAGGAATCAATGATCTATATAACACTTTGTTTTTACTGTCCTCTGCCCTCTGACTTCTGATCTCTGACCTCTGAACTCTTATAACTCACTATCCCTGCCTCGTGTGCCCACCGGGTCACTGTTCTCCAGCAGGTAGATGTCCAGAGTTTCCCGTCTGCCCTCCAGGCTGATATTTTTCTGAGAACGCAGCTGCCCGGGCAACGGAGAGATTTTTGCGGCGACATGGGAGCTTATGATCAACCTGGTGTGCATTTCACGGGTTTTTGCCTCCAGCCTGGCGGCGATATTCACAGCATCACCGACCACAGTGTATTCCATTCGCTGAGGTGAACCGATGTTGCCCGCCAGGACATGACCGGTATGAATGCCTATGCTGTTTTCCAGGATCAGATCCGAGGTCAGGGCCAGGGTGGAGTTCAGGCGGTCGCAGGCCGAGAGCATGTCTACACCGGCCTGCAGGGCTTTGGCTTCTGCCTTTTCATCAGTTATCGGGTGACCGAAGACGGCCATAAGTTTGTCCCCGATAAATTTGTCCACCAGACCGCCTTGTTTCTCCACTGCCTGGACCATGGCGGAAAAGTAGTCGTTGAGCAGTCCCACCAGGATCTTTGGCGGCAGTTTTTCACTGATGCTGGTAAATCCGCGCAGATCGCAGAAAAGGATGCATGCCTCTGCGGTCTCCCCGCCCAGTTTGGGATCATCCGACAGCAGCCTGCTGACTACTTCCCTGGGCATGACTTTGCCCAGGCTGGACTGTAGAAGCTGTTTTTCTCTTAGTTCGCCCACCATCTGGTTGAAGTGCCGGGAAAGGTCCCCCAGTTCGTCACGGCCATGCTCCGGGACCACGGCATCAAGGTCTCCGGCGCTGACCCGGCTCAGACCCTGGTGCAGGGACTTGATGGGGCCAGTAATATGTCTGGTCAGGAGCAGGGTCACTCCCAGGGCCAGAAGTCCGGCCACGCCAAGGGAGATCAGTCCGGCTTGTCTGATGGCGGCCAGCTTGGCCTCCATGTGTTCAGCACACATGTCTATGCCCAGAAGTCCCACATTGCGTCCCCGAAAGTCCTTGATGGGAGCGTACCCGGATATGGTCCAGCCCCATTGGTCCTGGTAAATACGTTGATCCACACTGGGGCGGACAAAGCCTTTGAGCAGGGATGATGGAGGATCGGGGTAAACAGCACCCACGGGCTCAGGCATTTCGTCCGGGGATATCCGGCCGTCACCGGTATCATCGCTGGGGGGTGAGTCCACCACGAACAGGACCTCATCGTCCTGGATGCGCATGGTATAGGCAAATAGGAAGTCCTCGTTGGTCAGAGCAATCTGGTGCAGGATACGCTGGATCCTGGGGTAAGCACTGGAATGCATGTCTTCAGGAGAATTGAGGGCTTCCAGGTCATCTCCGGAAATGAGCCCGGAAAAGGATTTGGCCGCAGTAAGCAACTGACTCTGGATGGATTCCAGCAAGGATTGCCTGGCCTGATAATAGAAATAGGATCCCGTGGCTCCGGAAATGGTGAATGCGGCCACAAACAGAAGTAGAAAGATTTTCAGCCCCAAGCGCATATAAAAGCCTCCCTGCGCAGGAGTATCAGCCCGCCTGCAAAGCGACCTGGCCGGCAGCATTATCGCTCTGTGCCTTAACATTACAGCGAAACTTATGACTAACCTCCGGGGGCTAGCTCTGCCCGCACTTATTTTTTCCAATAAAATCAGGATCATTTAATAAAAATAAGTGCGGGGTGCCTGTCCCCAAATTGAGATATGATATTCTATTTTATAAGTATCGCTAAAGTGTTAAGCAGTTCAGCCATAAGGGCGGGTATCTCCTGCCATTGGGGTTGGTAAAATATGTTTCAGTCGAGCACAGGTCTGCATTGATTTCAGCATAGCTTTAGTCGGCCGGCAGGGCAAGAAAGTTTTCAAAGACCGGACAATTCTCTTGACAAGACCGTTGATGAAATATATTCATGATTGTTCACGAGGGGCTGTAGCTCAGTTGGGAGAGCGCCTGAATGGCATTCAGGAGGCCAGGAGTTCAATTCTCCTCAGCTCCACCAGAAATTTCCAGGGGTTAGGCTTAAAAGGCTTAACCCCTTTTTTTTGATCTATATCCCCTGGGGGGTAGACTCTTGCTTTTGCTTGCTGATTCCACCGGGCCACCGCTGTGGCATTCAGGTCCTTCCATTCGGCCAGATTGCGGTAGATCCACAGGCGCTTGCTGGCCACCACCACTGCATACACACCGGAACGAAACTCCTTCAATCGCTCCTGCGCTACCGAAACCCATTTTTTATCGATCCTGGATTGGGGAGGGTTGAGACTGCGCAGAAGCGAATCGACTACTAACGCACGCTCTTCCACTGGGAGAGCCTCTGCCGCTTCAATCAGGTCTTTAATCTTCATAAATCACCTCTCACATAAATTCTGCTACTGCCGAACGAGCATGCTCAGCGGCATCGGCTGCAAGGCCGGTTGTCTCTCACTCTGATGCCAGTCGCCCAGGTAGCGATAACCCAGCCCGCCTTCCGCCTCGGAACGGGTGAACAGGTCGACCACGCGGTTTTGGGTCAGTCGCTCGGGGCGGGCTCTGCTCACCATGCGCTACTCCCTCTTTTCCTGTCCGGCCTTCAGCAGCGCCTGGCCCAAGGCTGTCAGGCGATATTTCTGGCGGCTGCTGCGCGGTTTGTCCGGAATCGTCATTTCGATAACGCCGGCGTCCAGGGCGGGCCGCAGATAGCTCTCCCGAAAGTGGTCTTCATGTTTCAATCCCAGGGCCGCCTGTATCTCGGAGCGCTTCATCTCGCCCTGCATGGCTTCGGCTAACCGTTTCACTTCCCCGGTAACTCCCCCGGTAACTTCCCCGGTAACTTCCCCGGTAACTTGCGGGGCGGCAGTGTCAACCGACCATTCCGCTTTTGCACGCCAGATCACGGCGCTGAACTGGTTGCCCGCGGGATCATCCACCAAGTCGATCTGCGGCCAGGCTTCCAGGGCACGGGGAATGCCGCTGCCCATGCCACGATACGGCAGGATATGACTGGCGTGCTCGGTGAGTGTGGGGTTGCGGCGGATGGTCTTGCCCTGGCGGATATCCTCCGGACTCAGGCTGTCCGGAAGGTGACCGGGGCTGACGATTTCCACCCGGTCGACAAACACCATGACACGGACCGAGGCGCTGGTGAAATAGTCCCGGTGGATCAGGGCGTTCACCAGCAGTTCTTCCAGCGCTATTTCGGGGATTTCCAGTTCCCCCGGAGTGTTGAAACCGCGCCCGCGCTGCACATGATGCAGATTGCGCTTGATAAAAGCGAAGGCACCCCGGAACTGCTCCAGCAGGGCGTCCTTGATGTCCTCGCTGTCCAGGTAGCGGGTGTCGTGCAGCACCTTGCCGGGAAAGGCCACAGCCTTCACTTCAAAGGCCGGACGCCAGCGCTGTGGATTGCGGCCAAACAACATTAATCCGGTCAGATTCAGCTCCCGACCATCGCCCAGCCCCAGGTTCTGCAACAGCTGCTCCCGAGTCAGGCCGGAAAATTCGCCGCTCGCGCCATAGCGCCGGTCAAAGTAGGCACTGAATGCCTTGTCATCGATATCTTCCACCGAGGTGCCTGCCACCGGCACTACATCGGCGTAGAGCAGCGCGGCGCGCTGGAACATCCGTTGCATTTCCTCGCGAGAGGTCACATGGCGCTTGTCCGCACCCTGCTTGACCCAGATACGCCCCTGATTGTCCAGGTAGGGCTTGGCCAACCCGTCGGGCACTTCCACCACCATGACGATGCCCTGGTCTGTCTGCACGTTCTCAGACAGCGGGTGCAACGGCGGACGCACATGCTGGGAGGCAGAATTGCCCAATAGCTGGTTTAACCGGCGAATATCAGCGGCGTTCAGCCCCGCAATACTGCCATCGTCATTCACGCCCAAAAACAGCCAGCCCCCACCACTGTTGGCGAAGGCGGCAAGCTCAGCAGCAAGGCCGTCGGCATTGGTTGCATTGCGCTTGAACTGGTGGCGGCTGTCTTCGCCGCGGGCGAGGAGGCTGGTGAGTTCTGAAGGGGTCATGTCGGTGCCGTTCTCCCCGCACACTTTGCGTCCTGCAGTCCGGCGCCCCTGACGATTAGTCGAAGGTTGAAGAGCAAAGCCATGATCATTTTCTGGATGTAGCGTTCGCAGCGAACACGCTCAGGCATGATACACCTCAGCAGCAGGTCTTTTTTTGAAATCTTCCCTCCACGTTCTGAGCGACTCAATATCCCGCCTAAGCTCATCCTCTTCCGGAATAAATACTGGCGTTTCGGAGGACTGGCTATGCTCGTAGCAAGAATATTTCGTCATCAAATCGTCCCCATGTATCTGGATAGTTGTCACTTCGGAGAATAGATGTTTAGAACTGCTTTTTCCACATCAAAATGGTGGTTCTAAGACTCAAAATCAAGCAAAAAACAATCTCTTGTTGAATATTTTCAGTATGTTGTCTGGGTCCGAGCCGAACAAACTGTTTTTCATTTCCCTGCTATACAGTCTCATCATAGGTCACCCCGAAGATCGTGTCCGCCAGCCACTTCTTGAAGCCGGGGTTGTCGCTGAACTGCTTGAACAACTCCGTATGGTCGGACAGCATCTCGATGACCACCTTCTCAAGTGCCCTGTCGTGCTCCAGCCGCGCCGCCGATTTGCTGCTGTTCTTCATAGCGTTCTGGTACGCCTGATCTTCCTTCACCTTGGCCGGTATATCTTCGGTAATCACCTTGCGGATGCGATCCGCATCTTCCCACTCGATGTTGCCGAACCGATCGTTGAATGCCTTGAGAATATTGCTCAGTGCGTCCAGCTCGGGCTCCGGCTTTCGTCCGCCGCCACTCGTTGGGACGGGCCCGATCTCAGCGTCTTCATCCGGAAGCGCGAGCTGCATCATCTGCTTAACCTCGGCGCGGTAGCTGTCCATATCGATGGCTTCGAGGATGCCTTTGGACAGGTCCTGCTCGACGGGTGCCGGGAGCTTGGGAATCAGGAAGTTCAGGAAGATGGACAACTTCTCCCACTCGGCATTGGTATAGGGCAGCACCGACGCCAGGAACTGGTACGTGCGCGTGAACGCCTTCGCCTTGCCCTTGAAGTCCACCTGCCCATCTTCGTCCAGCTCGTCGTTGTAGACGCCCACGCATACGTCCAGAATCGGGTCCAGGTTGTCCCGGTCTTCGCCGTCGAGGAACAGTCGGACCAACTGGTCGACCTGCTCATAGGAATACACCTGATAGCCATCCAGGGCCGCCTTCAGGTCGTGCAGCTTGTTGGGATCGGTCTCTTCGCTGAGCACCGTCGTGCGGTAGTAATCTGAGAACGCAGCCTTGATTGTGTCGGCGTCGTTCATGAAGTCCAGCACGAACGTGTCGGTTTTCTGCGGGTGCGCCCGGTTCAGCCGCGATAGCGTCTGCACCGCTTTGATGCCGGAGAGCACCTTGTCCACATACATCGTGTGCAGAAGCGGCTCGTCGTAACCGGTCTGGAACTTGTCGGCCACGATCAGGAAGCGATACGGGTCTTTGCCCGAGATGTCCTTGATCTCGCCCGCCTTGAAGTACTCCTCTATCTTGCTGCTCGGGAACCCGTTCAGGGATGCCTCGGTGATCTTCTTGCCGTCCTGCTCGAAGTCGGAGAACGCCACTATGGCGTGGTACGGGCTCTTGCGCTCCCTGAGGTAGGCCGAGACGGCCTCGTAGTACTGGATCGCCCGCTTGATGCTGCTGCAGATGATCATAGCCCGTGCCCGGCCGCCGATCTTCCTCCGGGCAACCACTTGCTCGTGGAAGTGGACCACCATGATCTCGGCCTTCGTCCGGATGGCGTGATCGTGCGACTCGACGTAACGCCGCAGCTTCTTCAGTGCCTTCTTCGTGTCGAATTCGGGGTCGTCTTCCACTTCCTTGGCCAGACGACTCCAAGTGTTGACGGGCGTGTAGTGCGCCAGAACGTCCAGGATGAACCCCTCCTGGATCGCCTGCTTCATCGTGTAGCTGTGGAAAGGCCGGTAGGGAACCTTACCGTCCACCGGCTTGCCCGGAATCCCGAAGATCTCCAGCGTCTTGTTCTTGGGCGTGGCTGTGAAGGCGAAGTAGCTGGCGTTGGCCAGCATCTTCCGCGACTCCATGATCCTGTTGATCTTGTCTTCAGCATCAAGCTCTTCCCAGGATGTTTTGTATTCACCAAGATCTTCAAGCGCCATGTGCATCTTCGCCGAGGTCTTCCCGCCCTGGCTGGAATGGGCCTCGTCGATGATGATAGCAAACCGCTTCCCGCGATGTTCGTCCCCGATCGCATCCAGGATGAACGGGAACGTCTGCACCGTCGATATGATGATCTTCTTCCCCGCCTTCAGGAATCCGCTGAGCTGCTGCGTTTTGCTCCCGGATTCTCCCGTCACCGCCCCGACCACCGACGACACCTGGGCGAACTGCCTGATCGTGTTGCGAATCTGCTTGTCCAGCACCCGCCGGTCCGTAATGACCACGACGGAATCGAAGACAGACCTGCCGCCTGCCTGCGCCGACCTGACTGCCGTGCCAGCTGCACAGGCAGAGGCTTCGGCAGGCAGGCCATCTTCCAGGCTGATCAACTGGTGGGCCAGCCAGGCGATGGAGTTACTCTTGCCGCTGCCCGCCGAGTGCTGGATGAGGTACTTCTCACCCGCACCCTTGACGGCAGCATCGGCCAGCAATTTGCGGACCGCGTCAAGCTGGTGATAGCGGGGAAATATCTGCTTCGGATGCTTCTTTCGTCCGCGCTCGTCCTTCTCCTCGACGATCTCGGCGTAGTTTTCCAGGATGTCGGTCAGGCCTAGCTTGGTGAGAATCCGCTTCCAGAGGTAGTCGGTCTTGAGCCCGTCAGGGTTGGGCGGGTTCCCGGCTCCGTCGTTCCAGCCCTGGTTAAACGGCAGGAACCACGAGTCCTTGCCCTTGAGGTGGGTGCACATTTGCACCTCGTTGTCGTCCACCGCGAAATGCACCATGCAGCGGCCGAACTTGAACAGCGGCTCATTCGGGCTGCGGTCCCGCTTGTATTGCCGCACCGCGTCGTTGACTGTCTGCTTGGTCAGCGAGTTCTTCAACTCGAACGTCGCCACCGGCAGACCGTTGATGAAGATGCCCAGATCCAGGGCGAGCTGTGTCTCGTCCTGGCTGTAGCGAAGCTGCCGCGTCGCGCTGAAGATATTGGCCGCGTGCAACTGGGCCGCCTTGGTGTTGCCCGGCGTAGGCGTGCCGTAGAACAGGTCCAGGCTTACCGGCCCATGCTTGACGCCTTTGCGCAGCACGTCGATGACGCCTCGCTTGGCGATCTCCGCGTCCAGGCGATGCAGAAACTGCGTCCGCTTGGGGCAGTCCTGATCCAGGGCCAGGGTTTCGACCGTTTCAGGCTGCGTAGCCTCCAGAAACTCGCGCAGCTTCGCCAGGTCCATGACATGCTCGCGGCTGTAGTCATCGTTGCTGCCCTGGACGTAGCCCGCCTCGTTGACGAGCGACTCGACAATCAGTGTTTCCAGCCCTTTTTCGCTTGTATCGGTCGGCATCAGAGATCCTCCAGCAATTGAGCGATGTCCTCCGGCGACGGCAGTTCGCCTTCCAGCGATTGCGGCAATGTCCTGGTGATTTCATAGGTCGCCACACCGATCGGTTTTCGGGCGTCGTGCAAGGCATATTCGACAACCGTGCGATTCTTCTCCTTGCATAGAATGATGCCGATGGCAGGATTTTCGTCTTCCTGGCGTACCTGCTTGTCCAGGGCGGTCAGGTAGAACTGCATCTTGCCGACGTACTCCGGCTTGAATTTGCCGATCTTCAGATCAATTGCGACCAGACAGCGCAAGCGGCGGTGGAACAGCAGTAAATCGATTAAGTATTCTTCGCCGTCAACGTTCAGGCGGTACTGGCTGCCCATAAAGGCGAACATGCCGCCCATGGCCCGAAGGAAACCCTCGATGCGGCCAATCAGCGCCCGCTCCAACTCACGTTCGCTGTGCTCCTCGCCCAGCTCCAGAAAATCAAAAGTGTACTCGTCCTTCACCGCCAATTTGGCCTGTGCGCGCAATTCCGGCGTCAGCGCCTGGTCGAAATTGGTCTGCCCCAGCAGCGATTTCTCGTAACTCTGGTTCTCGATCTGATGAATGAGCACGTTCTTGGACCAGCCGAACTTGCGGGTCATGCGAAGGTAGAATTCGCGCTTCAGGGGGTCCTTGCAACGTTGGAGAATGGCTAGATTGTGGGTCCAGCCGATTTGTGCAACCAGTGGTTGCACTCGCTCGTCGTCACGGTACAGCAGGTAGAACTCCCGCATATAGAAGATGTTGCGACGGGAAAACCCGCCAATCCCCGGGAATTCGGCCCGAAGATCCTTGGATAGCTGATCCGCGATGGCCGAACCGTGCTTGGCGTCCGCCTGCCGCTCCACGATCATCCGCCCGATATCCCAATACAGCCCGACCAACTCAGTGTTGACTGCCTTGAGGGCCTCGTACTGGGCGGCGCGGACACGTTCCTTGATCTCCGCCAGCAGGTCGGGGTAGAAATTTGAAGTGTGAGGGGTGAAGGGTGAATTTTGTTCAGCCATTCCGTTTCTCCTTGAGCCGTTTGGCTATAGTAGTCAAGATGGCTACAAGTTCATCACATTCCTTTGTCATTGCCGAGAGGCGGTTTGCCGGCAGCATTTCTGACGCGGCGAGCAATTTCAACCAATACAGGGTTTCCCGTGCTTCCTTACACGCAATGGAGCATTTGGTTAGATAATCCGCTTCGGACTGAGAGCCTCTGCCTTCCTCGAGAATGGCGCCGATGGAAGTTCCTGCACGCAGCAGTTGTTTTGCCAGCGTTCTGGACACGCCCGGCTTTTCGTCCAGGTGCTGACACAATGTGACAATCCGTATCGCGAATTGAAAAGCGCGTTCTGTAATTTCTGGCGGACGCTTATTTGTCATCTTCAGATTCCTCCAGCAAGTCGACCGCTTTTTCTACCTCCTCAATATCTTCAAATTCTTCTTCATTCACACTTCTCCCTTCACACTTCACATTTCTGACGTCCACCTTGCCGGTGACCACGTCGGCGATCAGGCGGGTGCGATACTCTTGGATGAGGCTGACTTCTCGATTGGCTTTATCGATAGCCGCCTGAAGTGAGGCTGTTTGCTTACCGGTGTCTGATAGGATCTCCAATTGTTCAGCATGCGTCGGTGGGTAGACGATCAAGAGATTTCCGATGAAGTCCCAATCGGCCCGGGGCATCTTCGCCCCGAATGTTGCGCTGTTGATGATGTCGATAAACAGCTTAGATCGCAGTTCTTGTTCAAGAAACTCTGGAAGCAGAGCCTCGTTCTTGCGGCGCAAGACAAGGAACTCCCCGACACAGACTCCCTTCACGCTGGGGCGAGTAACCTTCGCCAAGTACGGGCGTAGCTTGCCGAAGAGCACGTCACCCACATGGAACCGTTTTACTTGACTGCCAAATTCAATGTCTTCGCTCGGCAGCGTAATTCGCCCTGTCCACCCCTCGACATGTTCAAGTGCAACGTAGACTTCGTCAGGTTGCCGCGTCGACGTCTGCTCGTTTACGTTACGAACCAGGAACTTCAGCCGATTTTTCTCCCAGTGCTTTGGGATATTGCCAAGCCAGTCGACGCCGGAGGGTTTGAGGGGCACGTTGGGGTCGAGGCCACGAGTCACGGCGCGATTGATAATGGCCTGCTTCTGCTCGTTCAACACCTTGATCAGCCGCCGCCGATTTCGGATGAACGCATTGACCTTGCGGTCGATGTCACGGATAAAGCGCGTGATGGCCTTACCTTCCTCGACCGACGGCACCAGGATTGGTGCTCTCAGGAAAGCGTCGTCAGTCAACTGAAGACGAGAAATCCACACGCCTTTGGATCGTGTGCGGAGCTCCCAGTGATACACCTTTGATCGAACAAGGTGGTGGATGAAGGGAGCATACTCGTCAAACTCTGGTCTCAGCCGGTAAACCCCGTATGCGCTGCTTACAAGGCCGTGGTGCCTCGCCACGCCAAGCCCGCGTCCCCATGCCCAAAGGCTGTTGATGACCAAATCGTCGGGCCAGCAGCGCTTATGTCCGATGTACGACTTGGCCTCGAACATGGTCACCTTCATCGAACTGCGGGGCACCACTCCGCGCTCTGCGGATACGGTCAATCTCTCCTCGGTGCCGGTCTTCGACCTGACGTCGATGCAACGAAAGAGGTTCTTGGCGCGTCTGACCTTCCAATGCGTGGGAATCTTGCTTGCCCAAGGCAGGCCGCTGTCCTTGTATTCGGCGTATGGCTTCAATTCATCAATCATGCCTTCTGCCCCCCGACAATTTCTTCAAGCAGGCCTTCGCCTTCTTCCTGCAGGGCGAGCAGGTCGACCTTGATCTCTTCCAGCGGCCGCAGCTCCGGCGGCTTGTAGAAGTGGCGGGTGAAGGAAATCTCGTAGCCAATCTTCGTGGCCGACTCGTCGATCCAGGCCCCTGGGACATGGGGCAGGACCTCGCGGCGGAAGAACGCCTCGATGCCACCTTCTTCCAGTAACGGAACCTGCTCGCTGTCGCGCAGTTCGCTGTCTGGTTCGTATTCCAGAACCAGCCCGGGGTCGCCTTCAGGGTTGGCATACAATCCGTGGAGCGGGTCGACTTCGGCCTTGCCCGGCTTGTGGGCCTTCTTGATGACCGGGGGCGCATCCTCAACGCGCCAACTCATAGCGTTGAAGATAATCTTCTGCTCACCGGCAGACAGCTTGATGCCCAGCTTCTTCAGCCCATCGGCCACGGCGTCACGGAAGATGTTGTGGTTGGTGAACACATCCTCGCCAAGTTCATCCCGCAGAGCGCGGGCTGCATCGTAGAGCTTTTTGTCCCGCTTCCAGGTGTCGGCTTTGAGCAGCTTCTTGCGCTTCTTCTCCGGGATGACTGTTCGCTTGGGCGTGTCACTGTCTTCATCTCCGTCGGAGTCCTCATCTCCATTGCCGCCCCAGTCGTGGAGGGTCTGCTCGACCTGCTTGCGCACGGACGAGAAGTTCTCAAAGATGGTGTCGCCGAACTCTTCGTGCAGGGCCTGGCGGATGTCCTCGTCGCCGGAGGCGTAGCGCAGACCCTGGATTGCCTTGCGGGTCAGTTGACTGTGCAGGCGCAGCGGACGTTCAACACGAATCTTCCAGTATCCGAAGGCGGCATTGGGGAAGATCTTCGACTGCTCGGTTTCCTCGAAGGCGAGGAACATCTCGCATATCTGCTTGATCTGCTCCTCGGACAGCTCGCAGTTCTTCGCACCCATGTTCTTGCGCAGGGGCTGGTAGATGTCGGTGGCGTCGATAAGCTGGACCTTGCCCTTGCGCTCCTCGGGCTTGGCATTGGTCAGCACCCAGATATAGGTGGCAATGCCGGTATTGTAGAACATGTTCAGCGGCAACGCGATGATGGCTTCCAGCCAGTCGTTCTCGATTATCCAACGGCGGATGTTGGACTCGCCCGAGCCCGCGTCTCCGGTGAACAGGGACGAGCCGTTGTGGACTTCGGCAATGCGGCTGCCCAGCGGACTGCGCTCGGTGGGTTCGACCATCTTGGTCAGCTTGTTGACGAGAAACAGGAGCTGGCCGTCACTGGAACGGGTGATGAGCGACAACTCGTCGCCGTCGTGCTGGACCACGAAGCGATGGTCGGACATGTCCTTCTTGCCGCCCATGCGGTCGAGGTCCATCTTCCAGCTCTTGCCGTAGGGCGGATTGGAGAGCATGAAGTCGAACTCGCCGGAGGGGAAGGCGTCACGGGAGAGCGTCGAGCCGAACTTCATGTTCTCCGCGCCCTGGCCTTCGCCCTTGAGCAGCAGGTCGGCCTTGCTGATGGCGTAGGTCTCGGGGTTGACCTCCTGACCGAACAGATGGATGGAGACGTTCTTCCCTCGGCTGGAGGCAAGCCCTTGGAGGGTGTCCTCGGCGACGGTCAGCATGCCGCCGGTGCCGCACGCGCCGTCATAGACGCGATAGGTGGCCGACCGGATGTCATCCGCGATGGGCCAGAAGATCAGGTTGGCCATCAGCTTGACGACGTCGCGGGGCGTGAAGTGCTCACCCGCTTCCTCGTTGTTCTCCTCGTTAAAGCGGCGGATCAGTTCCTCGAAAATCGTGCCCATGGCGTGGTTGTCCAGGCCGGGCAGGCGGACGTTGCCCTCGACGTCGCGGACCGGGTGCGGGCAGAGGTTGATATCCGGGTTGAGGAACTTCTCGATGAGCGGGCCGAGGGCGTCGGCATCGACCAGCGTGGGTATCTGGTTGCGGAACTTGAACTTCTCCAGAATCTCCTGGACATTCGGGCTGAAGCCGTCGAGGTAGGTCTCGAAATCGGCCTTGAGTTGCTGCGCTTTTCCCCGTGACTGGAGATCGCGGAGGGTAAAGGGCGAATCGTTGTAGAAGGCGTGGTTGGCGTCCGCACCGGCAGCCCTTGATAGAGCGCCGACCTTATTGGCCACGCCCGCCTTGTCCAGCTGCTCGCTCATCTTCAGGACGTCCTGCTTGGTGGGCTCCAGGCAGGCGTCAAGACGGCGGATGACCGTCATGGGCAGGATCACGTCGCGGTACTTACCCCGCACATAAACATCGCGCAACACATCGTCGGCGATATTCCAGATGAAGTTGGCGATCCAGTTCAGTTGTCCGTTTTCCATTCAATCTCCTATCGTGCGCGACTTCTTGTCTTATTGGCCTAAACGCTGCTAATCAGCCGCGCGAGGCACGAGCGTCGGCAAAAAGACTTTGTTCGACATTCAAAATCGGCCCTTCCAGTAGCCCGGCTCTCGATGAAGGTTCATCACGGCAATGATCAGGAGAACTCCCTGTTCCTCGGAGTAAAGCACTCCATACGGAAACCTCCGTACTAAGGCCCTCCGAATATCACCGTCAAGCACTGGCCAAGCCTTTGGATACATTACAGCCCTCTGAACTGCGGCATACACTTCCACAGAAAGATCGTATCCGAGGCCAGGCTCTATATCTTCATAGTAGGCGACAGCCTCACGAAGTTCGCGCTCAGCTTCAGGGTGAAAGCGGAAGCTCATGGAGATTGCTCGCCCCAGATTTTCGCAAACACCTCTTCTCCGGGGACGGTCTCCACATCACCGGAACGAAACTCCTTCAATCGCTCCTGCGCTACCGAAACCCATTTTTCATCGATCCTGGATTGGGGAGGGTTGAGACTGCGCAGAAGCGAATCGACTACTAACGCACGCTCTTCCACTGGGAGAGCCTCTGCCGCTTCAATCAGGTCTTTAATCTTCATAAATCACCTCTCACATAAATTCTGCTACTGCCGAACGAGCATACTCAGCCGCGCCAGAGATGCGCAGCGGTCGCGGCATCGGCTGCAAGGCCGGTTATTCTCCCGCTGATGCCAGTCGCCCAGGTAGCGACAACCGTTTCACTTCCCCGGTAACTTCCCCGTAACTTGCGGGGCGGCAGTGTCAACCGACCATTCCGCTTCTGCACGCCAGACCACGGCGCTGAACTGGTTGCCCGCGGGATCATCCACCAAGTCGATCTGCGGCCAGGCTTCCAGGGCACGGGGAATGCCGCTGCCCATGCCACGATACGGCAGGATATGACTGGCGTGCTCGGTGAGTGTGGGGTTGCGGCGGATGGTCTTGCCCTGGCGGATATCCTCCGGACTCAGGCTGTCCGGCAGGTGGCCGGGGCTGACGATTTCCACCCGGTCGACAAACACCATGACACGGACCGCCCCATGTGTCAGGATAGTTGTTGCCCTGGAGAATTGAACTTTAGAACTACTTTTTCCATATCAAAATGGCGGTTCTAAGAGTCAAAATCAAGCAAAAATCGAGCTCTTTTTAAATATTTTCAATATATTGGCTGGGTTCGACCCGAGCAAATCGACCCGAGCAAACCTGTTTTCGGTAAACCGTTGCTGTGAACAGACATCCTTCTCGGTCGTCGACAAAATCAATTTGCGGCCATGCAGCCATCGATTAATCCGCCAGTTGGATGTCGTTCTCTCTGCACCAGTCCTGAAGAGCCTTGTATATAGCTTTGTTCTCGAATTCATAGATTTATTTTCGTCTTCTGGCGGTACGCACACTGTACAGTCGTTCTGTAAACCCGCCTTCTTTTTCAAAGGACTCAGCCAGGGCCTGGATCTGCCGGTCCAGGAGATAACCGGCTACAGTGGCCAGTGTCAGAGCTGCATTGGCCGAGATTTCAGGATAAAAAGAGGACGCAGTAAACGTAGAAGACTCAATATCCTTGTCTGATTCCCCAAGTCTACTTTGTTCACTGTGTCCTCTCTCCCAGGCTATTTTTTTAGCCGCATTCATCACCCACTCGGCCACGTCATCAACGCTTCGGCATTGTGCATCAACCAGATCTTGACGCAGGGGGTGATTTCGGTCCCAGCAAGGCAGGTCATGCTGACGCAGGAAGTCCTCGTAGTCCAGCTTCAGTTCTTCAAGACTGGCCCGGGCTACCTGGGTAAGCTTCAGCTCCATTTTCTTGGATGTGGCAGAAACTTCTGATCCTTCCGCGATGTTCTGCACCCCGCTGCGGGCGGCCTGAACCATCTGATCATGAGTGCGGCTGCGCTTATCTATATACCGCCCACAGAAACGCACGGTCAGATCATATACAAGCTGGGCCAGTTGAAAGCTCTTGAGCTTCCGGTAGCCGCCGTGCTTGGGAATCAAGGTTTCAGATTCTGTCAGAAGCAACTCCTTTATTCCGCTGTAAGCGATTCAAATTTTATAAGCACAGCTCAACCCCTGACCCTGCTTTAATACTTCTTGAAGTTCTCGGCCTGCTCAAAGATCTCCTTGTACACTTCATCCCTGTCCACCGGGGGATAGCCGTGATCGGCCAGAAGGATGATCAGATCAGCCTTCAGTTCTCTGAGCCAGGTCTCTGTGAGCCAGGTCTCTGAGACCAGCAACATGCTGTTATCATTATATTTCATCTCAAAAAAACCCAATTTTTGGGTCTTACAGACAACTTTTACCATCAAGAATGTATGGATCTATATGTAAACATTTAAAATCATTACCGTTCAATTTGCAATCTCTCTATGATCAAAAACATCCCAGTTATAACCAATGGAATCTTATCCACCCTGCTCCCTGGTTATTATCAGAAAAGCCCTTTAAAAGTCTCGTCTTATCAAATTTCGGTCAAGTAACCATTATTTCAAGTGGATTACAAGGAAAAACTTGTAGTTTTGGGTCTGGTTCAGGGCACAGGCATTAGTCTTGAGTTAGTTGGCAACAAATGTTGACAGCCCCTTATACAAGATATAGATTTTGTTTATGAAAATGGACTGGGAATGCCCGGTCGGCGTCTGGCCTTGGTGAATACCAGGGCCTTTCGCTTTTTATGGGAACACTTTTAGTCCCCAGCCGTTTACATTGCCCTTAGGTAATTTGAATCTACTGATTCAAGTCTGTGATCGCCACTTTCATCCACAAAAACAATGTAATCATCAAAGTTAGCCATAGTGTTCTTCCCATTCTGTTTTGGGGTAGATCCCGAGCCAATGTAAGAATCTGGGTGGCCAGGTCTTGTGAAATCTAACCAGTGATCACCCGTCCACTCACCTGTTGAGATATGAGAACAAGCGTAAGCGTCCAAACGGGTACACCTATCCATGGGCGGGTATCGTTGGTAGTATTCCCTGGCCCACTGGATATGCAGCAGGCCAGGGGTATGATGGTTGGGATCAGCAGGCAGTGGGGGAAGGCAGGACTTCCGGATCTATGTACTGAGGCATAAGGGCCTTCAGATCCTGCTCGGTCTTGGCCAGGGGCAAGTTTTCAAACAGGTGGCGTAAGTATGCGTAAGGCTCCAGGCCGTTCTTTTTGGCTGTCTCCACCAGGGAGAAGTACATAGCGCCTGCCTTGGCTCCATTGGGATGTCCGGCAAAAAGCCAGTTCTTGCGTCCCAGGGCGAAGGGTCTGATGGCGTTTTCCACCAGATTATTGTCAGGCCGCAGCCGGCCATCCAGTGTATAGCGCACCACTCTGTCCCACTGGTTCAGGGCATAATTTATGGCCGTGCCCAGTTTGCTTTTGTCCGGGGTGGTTTTACTTCTTTCGTCCAGCAGAGTTTTTATCTGGTTTAGTATGGGTATACTTTTTTCCTGACGTTCTTCCTGTATCCGGTCGGGCTTTAGCTTTCTGGTTTCAAAGGACTGTTCCAGGATATATAGCTTGGCGATAAGGTTCAGGATTTCCTGGGCGGTTCCGCCCTTGTGCTTTTGTTTCTTGGAGAGTTTGACCACATCCATAAACTTGCGCCGGACATGGGCCAGGCATCCTACATGGAATATGCCCGGCTTGTCGCCCAGGTCGTTGTAGACTGCATAGCCGTCACTTTGAATATAACCTTGATAGTCCTGGAGGAAATCCAGGGCCAGACCGCTTCGCGTGGGATGATAATCATAAAGGACAGTGGGATTTTCAGGATGGCCGCCAAGGAAAACCCACATATATGACTTGGAAGTGTTGGACCGGCCCGGTTCATCAAGTACCTGTACCGGGGTCTCGTCTATGCCCACCTGGAATCCGAGCATGATCTCCTTTTTGAACAGATCCAGGAAAGGCTCGCAGACCCTGGCCGCATGCATGGCCCAGGAGACCATGGTGGAACGGGAGATATCAATGCCCAGCCTTAAAAGCTGCTTGCACTGGCGATAAAAGGGTAGGCCGTCCACAAACTTGGCTGTGATGATATGAGCCATAAGACCTGGAGTCACTATGCCCTGGGGGATCAGCTGTTCCGGCATGGGAGCTATTTTGACTGCACCCTGATCATCTTCGGCTCCCTCGCAGTTTTTGCAGGCGTATTTGAGACGGATGTAGCGATTAACAATCAGCCTGGCAGGGATATAATCCAGTTTTTCGCTTACTTCCTGACCTATCGGGCTTAGCTCGACTCCGCAGGGGCATATCTTTTCCTCCCCAGAGAGGTCATGGATTATATCCTTTCTGGGAAGATCCTTGGGGATGGGCTTGCGGCCACGTTTCTTACGGGAATGTTCAGGTATGGTGATGGTTTTTTCCTGGGGCGTTTCCACCTCGGTTTCCATCTCAACAAGGCCAGGCATCATGGGCCAGGTCTCTTTAGAGCCGCATTTGGGTTTTTTATCGGATTTGGACCCATAGATGGCTTTTTGCAGGAAGTTCAGTTTCTCCTGCAGGTAGATAAGTTGCTGGTGGTAGTCAGCAACGATATCTTTGAGCGCATCTTTATCATCTGGCAAGTTGTTGATGTCCATAACTGAGTATTCATATACACACAAACATTTGGAATTGCAAGCTTTTTTTGCAAAAAAATCTAAAATAATGTGGAAAATTTTAACTCTTTGTGCCCCCTGACCTGCACAGGGTCCAGACCGTCTAAAAGCCAGACAAGCTGCCTCGCATCAAGCTCCATAACTTCCTGCTTTGATGCAGGCCACTTGAAGCTTTGCTTCTCCAGGCGCTTTTGCCACAAGCAAAAACCGCTTGTGTCCCAGTACAGGATCTTGATGATGGTCCGCTGCCTGTTGCAGAAGACAAACAGATGCCCGGAAAAGGGGTCATGCTCCAGCTGAGCCTGGACCATGATGGATAACCCGTCTATAGCCTTGCGCATGTCGGTATGTCCGGTGACCAGATACACCCTGGCCTGACTAACCGCGATCACGTGATCTCCTCCAGAGTACGGACCAGCTTGGCCAGTACTTCCTGCTGGAAATCACCCGGGATATCCACCTGGTAGCTATTGACCATCAGACGCAGAGGCGTATGGGTTTTCTCCTGGACAACCTTCAGGGGCACCGGCACGACGGCATTTTCCTCCAGGGTTTTCCTGGAATAGGTGTGCCCAAGCTTTTTGCACCAGTAATAGAAGGCATGCTTGGACAGTTCTGCCCTGCGGCAGTATTCGGCCTTGGTCAGGCTGCCCTGCCTCCACTTGTTGATATGCGCGGACCAGAACCCGGCCCGCTCCTCAGGCGTGTACTTCTGTGACTTGGTTTGCATAACGGTCCCTCCTTGGTATTTGGGAGACCATTAGCACATCAGGCGGAGAAAAAAAGATGGGGTTAAATGGACGCTTACCTCACCTGTTGAGATATGAGAACAAGCTCAGTCAATGATCAAAAATTCGACCCAAGCCAGCAATAACACGTAATGGGACTGCTAAGAGCAATACTCGGAAAGAGGCCAAAAGCCCTCTGAACCTTTGAAACCCCTTGAGGTTTCAGCAGGGCAGGCCAGGAAAAGTGCAGAAAACCGGACACTCGGGCAGCAATAGCTGAAAAACCCTGGCCGGCAGGGCGATAATAACCCATGAATGGAATTTTGAGTAGATCAATAGCCCGGATTTACAAACATTTCAAGACATAAGAGCAGGTTTGAATCAAAATTGAGGCAGAAAATAAAGATATGGCTTCAGAGCACGTTTTCCCAGGTTATCACCGCGTTTCCAGGGAAGATGTTATCTATGTAGCAGAATCGCCCGCTTGACCACTGAAAACCATGAATATCTGCTGGTGCCCCCGCTGGCTTGGCAATAGTTGTTTGAAATTCAGTTTCCCCCTCGATTTGTCAAAATTCCACCTGCCCTGGCTGTCACCCGGGCTGAATGGTACGGCAGCCTTTTTTACATATGGGCTGTGTGTTCAGAAGACGTATAGGGCTTTATCATACGCAATTCTCTTTCTTCTGATTTTTTAGCACGATACAGGTCCCAACGAAGCTGCATATTCATCCAAAAATCCTCTGACATATCAAAAAATTTTGCCAGGCGTAATGCTGTACTGGGTGTAATACCGCGCCGCCCATTTACAATCTCGTTAATTCGCTGGTAAGGAACATGAATCGCCTTAGACAAATCTCGTTGCGTTATTGACAGTGGAGCCAAAAAATCCTCCATCAACATTTGTCCCGGGTGCGTCGGCTCCCTGTATTTCGGAATTCTGATCATGATATTCTCCTGAACTTTCAATGATAATCGACTATTTCAACATTATCTGCATTGCCATTATCCCATTTAAAACATACCCGATACTGATCATTGATTCGAATGCTGTACTGCCCATAACGATCCCCTGACAGGGCTTCCAGGCGATTTCCCGGCGGAACTTTTAAGTCGTCAAGGTTTGTTGCGGAGTCAACCTGCTCCAGTTTTCTCGCAGCTAAAATCCAAAGATGTTGCGGGCATAATTTTCGGGCAGCCTTGCTGTTTTTCCCATCGAAAATATCTTCTGTACCCTGATCTTTAAATGATCGTATCATGAAATCACGGTAACACGGTATTCATGCTAAGTCAATCCTTTATAGCCGAACGTTGGAGCTTTGCGGCGAGTGAAGCGAGTCCGCAACAGTGACTGGTTAACCACCAATTATTTCATTTAAACCATCCAAAGCGGGTCCCATGTGTCAAAATAGTTGTCGCCTCGAGAATAGAAGTTTAGCACTGCTTTTACCACATAAATATGGCGGTTATAAGACTTAAAAGCAAGCAAAAAACGAGATCATTTTATATATTTATAATATATTTGCTCGGTCCGACCCGAACAAACATAATGTGAAGAACCTCATGGCAACAAACCGCTTGACAATTAGAACTGGTCTGGTCAGGCTATATTTAGTTCAAGTCCCCGCCTTGACTGTTTGCAGTTAAATCTTCTCAGGACAGATGAATCTGCAAAAAGTCGAGAAATCAATAATTCAGAAATCAATCACGCGTCTTCGCGTGATATAAATCTTTGTTTTTACTGCCTGCCCCGTGAAATAACTCCTTGGAGTTCCCGAAGTTTACCCGGTTAAACCCTCTTTTGTTTAACTGGGGGATTTCACTGGGGACCTCTGACGTCTGAGCTCTGACATCTGTGACTGCAAAAATGAATTTTTGCAGTCACATCAGGACATGGAATATGACAAACTTGAGCAGACTTATTTTCTGCATCATCATCTGCCTGGCTGTCTTGCTGCTGACTGCCCTGCCGGCCTGGACAGAAGAAATGCCGGAAGATGTGCTGGATGGATTCAAAAGAGCACATCCGGATATGGCTCCAGAAGTTTCACCGGAAATTGAGCAGAAAAGCCCGGAAGTACTAAAGAGAATTGAGAGCGACCTGTCAAAAGTGGCTTTAACCTTCGATGCCTGCAGTACCTGGCAGAAAACGGGCTACGATCCGGATGTCATCAAAATACTTAAAAAGACAGAAACTCCAGCCACCCTTTTTCTGGGGGGACTATGGATGCTCAACTATTCGCAGGAGACAGAGGCTCTGCATGATAATAATCTGTTTGAGCTTGGCAACCACTCTTACTCCCACCCTGATCTTACCCGGCACGATCCCTCTGTAATCAGGCAGGAGCTTGGCTATACCCAGCTAATAGCCAGAAAGCTTACCGGAGAGATGCCGAGACTGTTTCGCCCCCCCTATGTCAAAAAAAACAACGATGTGGTGGATATTGCCGGCGAGCTGGGTATGCTGACGGTTCAGTATGATATCGCCAGCGGAGACGCTGATGAAAATGCATCCCCGAAGGAAATAGCTGATTATGTAATTGATTCCGTCAGACCGGGAAGCATTGTAATCCTGCACATGAACAATCCTGATCTGCCGACAGCCGAGGCTTTGCCCCGGATCATCGCTGGCCTGGAGCTTCGAGGACTCAAGCCGGTTACCGTGAGCGAGCTGAAAAAACAGCAGTAGTCACCGCCAGTGAACTTAAACGAACCGCGCCCCACATGTGTGGGGTGAAGATATTCTGAATATCATACCCCCATATGCCCTTGCTTCCATACTTGTAATCCCGGGACAGTCCCCAGAGCAATAAGTTATTCAAGCCCGCAACGACAATTAGAAAATAGGTGACTTGGTGCACGAAATAAGTTGCGTTTCAGGGTTGAATTATGCATCCCTGACGCGGACCATGCTATGGTCTATTGGTTTCTATGGGGGTCGGACCTAACCAAGTCATTGAACTAATTGAGTAAAAGTCCTCTATAAGGCCTTAAAAATTGCCTTAGGATGCCTTTTTTTGGGCCAAAAACATAGATGTAAGAGTGAGCTTTTCGTTCGCTGCCTACAAAACAATAAATCTCCTTGACAATGTTAACATATATGTGTACTTTAAATTAATGAAAAGCATTGAATTCTATCGTTCAGTGTCTGGGAATTGCCCAGTTGAAGATCATCTGGATAACCTGACAGATGCGCAAGTTATGAAAGTGACCTGGGTATTGAAATTAATCCAAGAAATTGACCGTGTTCCATCTAAGTATTTTAAAAAACTGGTAAATACGGATGATATCTGGGAAGTTCGTATTGATGTTGGAAAAAACACTTTTCGTTTGCTTGGCTTCTTCTTTGGAAACGAGTTGATAATTGATAATTTTGACAAACTCATTCCAAAAGAAAAGCCAAAAAACGCCTAAAAAGGAAATTGAATTAGCAGAAAAGCGTAAGAAAGAATATTTTAGCAGGAGGGGGAAGGCTAATGGATGATTTAGATAAATATATTGAGAAAAGAAAAAAGAAAAGCCCCAGTTTTGGAGAGAACTTTGATAAAGGATATGAGCAATTTAAGATTGGTGTCCTCTTGAAGCAGGCACGTCTTGAAGCAGGACTCACTCAAGAACAGGTTGCCTCTATATTAAATACCAAAAAATCAGCTATTTCTAGAATTGAAAATCATGCTGAGGATATCCGGCTTTCAACTTTAGTGAATTATGCTCAAGCAGTAGGGAAAAATCTTCATCTAAAAGTAGCCTGACCACAGCGGACCAGGCGCTCAACCAGACCGGCAAGGCCGGCTGGTTAGCTTGTCGTTAGAGCGCCACGAGAAGCGATATGGACGCGAGAACAAAATACTTTTCGAGTTACTTTGAGCGCTCGATCA
This sequence comes from Desulfonatronospira thiodismutans ASO3-1, assembly GCF_000174435.1. Taxonomy (NCBI): domain Bacteria; kingdom Pseudomonadati; phylum Thermodesulfobacteriota; class Desulfovibrionia; order Desulfovibrionales; family Desulfonatronovibrionaceae; genus Desulfonatronospira; species Desulfonatronospira thiodismutans. The sequence goes on along the minus strand of NZ_ACJN02000002.1, from coordinate 432,154 downwards.
TTCGTTGCGCGAACTGCGCGGCGGATGAATTCGGTTATGCCCGGCCCCCGGCAGAGTTCTTTGATAACTTCGATCGTTCTTTGGGGTCGGACCTAACCATCATCCTTAAATATCAGGATAAATATCCCAAAATAGCCTATTTTCGGAGCTTAGAAGCCCCATTTTACCCTCAAAAACATCATTGTAAGCCGATACAGGTTCTTTCAGTGCGTACATCCCTGACTTGCCTACTTCATGGACCCTGCGGCCGCAAGCTCTGCCGCAAAGCATTTCCTTGACCTTTTCGACAAAATCTTTGCAGCCCACTGCAACACCTTCAGTCCAGTCGGCTTGCCTTGGAGTTCTCTCATCCAATGCTGTCTGAACCCACCCAGAGTAAATCCCTGATAAACCATCATCGATATCCAGAAGTTTTTGCAAGAGATCCCTATTGATAATCCGGTATCTTTGTTGTGGCTCGACTATTTCAGGGTATCCCCCGTGACTCCACTCATTGGGATGCTTAACCACTCTGGACCTGACCATATTCAAGTCTATATAGACCAGACATCGAACAAGGTGTTCATCAACATCCACTGCTGTAGCGTGATACCTGTCTTCCCAGAAAGCCCCCTTACGCTTCTTCCTTTGATTGTATTCCTGGCCTGTCCTGCCAGCTATCAATTGTAGCGATCTGGGTATAGCATCTTTGTCTTCATGTCCGTGTACCAGCAAGTGAATATGATTCGAGGTAACCGTATAGTTCAATACCTGTAGCCCATACCTTTTTTTGGCTTCAAACAACCATTTTACCCATGTGTGTTAGCGCCGGCTTGAAGATGCCATAAAACGCCGGTTTAAAAATGTTGTTTTGGAGCAACCGCCAGCTCCAGACATAAAGGTTGATGCCGGCGGTTGCCTATGCGGAGCTATTGTTCCTGAACCTGGTCTTTCATCCGATAGCTTTTGCCTTCAATGAGGATAGTTTCGGCATGGTGCAGAAGTCTGTCCAACATGGCTGAGGTCAGGGTGCTGTCGTTGTTGAACACCTCGGGCCATTTCTTGAAGGCTCTGTTGGTGGTCAGGATGGTTGATTTTTGTTCGTAGCGCTGGCTTATGACCTGGAAGAGCAGGTCTGCACCTTGCTTGTCTATGGGCAGGTAGCCAAGCTCATCCAGAATGAGCAGTTCAGGACTTACATATTTCTTGAGCTCTGTTTTGAGCTTGTGTGCAGCCTGTGCGGCCGAGAGGGTGTTTATGACATCTATGGTGGTGGCAAACAGCACCGAATGCTTTTCCAGGCATGCACTGTAACCCAGGGCTGTGGCTATGTGTGATTTGCCCAGGCCTACTCCTCCGAGGATTATTATGTTGGCCTTGTCCTTCATAAATCCAAGGCGAAAGAGGTTTTGGATGGCCGGGCGGTTGATCTTGGTCGGCCATGTCCAGTCGAAGTTCTCCATGGTTTTTATGCCTGGGAAACGGGCCATCCTGATACGGCGTTGGATGGAGCGATCATGCCTGGCATCTGCTTCTGCCTGGACCAGCCTGGCCAGATAGCCCAGATGATCCCAGTTCTGCCTGGCAGCCTTGTCAGCCGCCGGCCTGTACTGCTCTTTTATACAGGTTAGCTTGAGCAGCTGGAGATTTTCTTCCAGCCTGTGCACCTCACTTTGGTGTTTGTTGGTCATGGGTTTTTCTCCTTGGGTTTGTCGTAAATGCTTAGATCAGGGTCTTTGACTTCAATATCCAGCAGATCCTCTCGCCTGGTCAGATGCAGGGCTCCTGGTGCGGGCATGGTCCTGGCTCTTTGCTCCAGGATGTTGGCTACATACTCACAGGAGAAGGCACTGTAGGTGAATGCGTCGTCCATGGCCCTGGACACGGCTTCAGAGCCATAGATTTCGCTTAAGGCTACAATCTTCTGGACATGGTGTTTGATGTTCAAGTGCTTTTTCTCCAACTCAAAAAAGTAATCCTTTGCTCTTGGGGACAAAGCCAGGAACCGGGAAAACAATTGCTGATCCCTGGCTGCCCGGCGCTGGACAATAAACTCCTGGACATGATCGGGGTCTTCAATGTCCCTTTTTTTATCAAAGCTGCGGACATGCCTGGCCACAAGATTGTTGCCGTCATAGATGCATAAGCGATCAGGATAAGTCTTCAAGGTCAGGCGTTTGCCTGCGTACCTGGCTGGCACGGAATAGCGGTTGGACTCCAGGGTGATCCGGAACTGCGACGAGGCCCGGACCTGGGTTAAGACTCCGATATCATAGGTGTTAACAGGCAGGGGCAAAAGGTGCTCTCTTTCTTCTTCAAGCATGTCCACCGGCTTCTTGCCGGTCTGGGCATGGATACGCACATTGGCTGTTGCCCTGCACCAGTGGCGGGCGTAATGGTTGATGGCCCGGTAATCCGGCAGTTCAAGGCCGGCCAGCAAGTTCTTTTTGACATAACCTATGGCATTCTCCACCCGGCCTTTTTCATGGGGCTTTCTGACTCCGCAGGCACTGATCTCAAAACCCCAGTGCTTTGCAAAGTCAAGATATTTGGGATTTAGAACCGGTTTTTGGCCATAGGGGTGCTTGAGCACTGCACATTTCAGGTTGTCCACCATGATTTTTCTGGGGACCGCCCCGAATGCGTCAAAGGCGTTTTGATGACAGGCCAGGAAGTGCTCCATGCTTTGGGAGACAGTGAACTCAAGATACATCATCCTGCTGTAGCAAAGGACCATGACAAAGAAGCTGAGATTGCGCCTGCTGTCTCCCACCTGGATGGAGCCGTGATTTCCCCAGTCAACCTGGGCGCACTCTCCTGGGGCAAAGGCCAGACTTAAAAAGGCCCTGGACCTTTTGGGCCTGACTTTGCTTATGTATTCCTTGAGAATGGAGGAGCCTCCTGTATAGCCCTGCTCCTTGATGCTGCGCAAAACCTGGACGGCTGTGTAGGGGTGCTCCTCCAGCATCCTGACGATGGTATCCTTGAAGGGATCAAGCTTGCTTGGTCTTGTTACTGACTTTCTTTGATGAAACTGCTTTGCTTCGAGCCATTTGCCCACTGTACGCGGATCCAGCTGCAGTTCTTTTGCTATCTGGGCCGGGGTAAGTCCTTTTTGTTCATGGTAGTGCTTTATTCTGGCATAAAGCTCATAATCAATCATGTGTTACCCCCGGCAAGTTTTTTGAGAACGTCTGAGAAGTGCACAGGCCCGGCCTGTGCTGTCCTGGCCTGATTTACGGGTGGGACCTGGATGGATAGAACCTGATAAAGCGGTTTCTTCCAGGCAATGAGGTCAGCCTGGATCAGATTGAAGCGCGCCTGCTGCAAAGTGACTTCATCCATGCCCAGGCGCTGCATGACAATGGGGTCGGAGTAGTAGCTAAGCCCCTGCTGATCGCCCACGGTCACCAGGAACAGGTACAAGGCTGCTGCAGCATGGCTTAACCTCTCAATATGACCGTCACGAACCAGCCTGTGGTCCACCCAGCTGAACTGTCTGGGAACCTTGCGCAGTCTCTGGGGATGAATCGGATACTTTTGGTACATGAAATCCTCCTTTGGGGTTGTTGATGACGTCACAGCCCAGGGTGTACATCTGCCGGGCGGCCCTGACGATGTCATCTTGTAACGCACTCCCGCATAAGGAGGAGATTAGTCCTATAATAACAGATGGTTGCGTGATCCAGTGATCTTGTAACGTTTCCTCAACACGTTGATTTTCAACGCTTTTTTGGAGGCAGTGATCTTGTAACGTTTTCCTGGGAGCAGTGGTCTTGCGCCTGGCATATCCGGGATTTTGCTTTCTCCAGTTCCGGACCCTGTCCACATGGGCCGGCCCCCGGAAATAATCCCTGTTTTCAGGCTTATCCAGCCAGGCCTTTTGACTGGCTTTCTTACTGGCTGCCCGACAAGGCACTTTGGAGCAGTATTTTTGCTTGCCCCTGTTTCGATAGTCGGGACAAAAGGCTTCGCCACAGTGCAGGCAGACAACTTGTTGGCTTTGTTTACGGCCCAAGAACTTAGCCTCCTTTGCCTCAGACAGGCAAAGAAGGCAGTAACGGCAAGACAGAAGAAGAGGAAGAAAAAGAAGGACAGAAAAGAAGACAAAATAAAAAATATTTTTTCTTTTCTCTTTTAGAAGAAGATACAAGAATAAGATATAAACAATTTCAAACCGGCATAATTAAGACATATTCAGGTTGGCGCTCACACATGTGCTACGGTCCTTGGCGAATTTAAGCAAGAATTCCTTTTTATGGCATCTATGGGTAATATGCCATACATGATCAGGCAAAAAATATCTGTTGGCTCTGGGCATATTTGCTTACAACTGGTTTTTGAGCATCGAAATGGGCGTTCTAAGGCCAATTTTAGACTATATAGAGGATATTTATACAATCAACTCAATAACTTGATTAGGTCCGACCCCAAACCTGCCTTTTACACGACCTGCAAGGTCTTTTCAATCCATTGTTCAAGAAGCCCGTCGCGTTGGCACGGTTTTTTTGCTATAGGGTAAAGCCTTTTCGGTCTGACAGGGGGAAGCCTCAGGGCAATTAACAATGATCCGCTTATTGAGGATTATTACCAGTATTTTTTTACTTCAACGGCTGATGACCTTTATCTATGTTTTAAAGGTGCTAACTACGGTCTCCAGCAAATCAAAGGAATCCTTCTTCAGTTCTTCGATGGCCTTATTGATTATTTAGATGATCTATTAGCCCAGGTGCCAAATGATGTTTAGTTGACAATCTACTTCTCTGCTCAAAAGGGTTTTGGCTTATCTTATATGTCCATTATTCTACTTTGTTACCCTTAGATCAAATCCCAGCCCGATCCTTTCCTTAATCTCAGCCATCCTCAGCACCTCCCTGGCCGTAAACCTCCTATGCCCTTTCCCCTTGTAAAGTTTCGGCTCAGGATATATACTAGCCAGTAAGCGTTTACGCATGACATCAATGTGATCACCCAGGGCTTTTGCAACCTCGCTTGGGGTGTAGGTTGCCTTTTTGGGGAGTCCGAGTGATTTCAGGATCGGTTTGGGCAGGTGCCAGAAGGGTGGTTTTATAACTATTTCAAGGTGTTTTGGTGATGATGAATTGTTTGCAAGAGTTGAACCCATGCCCATGTGGGTATCTTACTCATGATCAGCATCCCTGCACCTGCACACCCACCCAGATCCAGCGTTACCGCTACCGCATCTCCGGTCCTCTTCTGGACCGCATTGATCTGCATATAGAAGTGCCTTCCGTGCCTTATGAAGAGTTGAAAAAGGCCAGAAGTTCCATGGATTCAGGGGAGATGAAGGCCAGCATCAACAGGGCCAGGCAGATTCAGGAGAAAAGATACCAGGACCTGCCTTTTCTGACCAACAGCCAGCTTTCGGGCAAATGGCTGTCTGAATTCTGCAGCCTGGGCCAGGAAGAGCATGCATTTCTGGAGGTGGCTGTTCAGCGTCTGGCCCTGTCCGCCAGGGCACATACCAGGATTCTGCGTCTGGCCAGGACCGTTGCCGATCTGGAAGGCCAGGAGCATATCAGTACAGCCCACCTGAGTGAAGCCATCAACTACCGCAGCCTGGACCGCCAGGATTATTGAAGAGCAGTCCTCTACCAGCGAGGAACTGAACAAGAGCATGGTAGATGTGAATCGCATTTCCAGGGAAAACACTGATGCCATGAATTCGTCGGCTCAGGCGATGTCTGACCCGGCAAAACAGTGCGGGTAGCTGCAAAAGATTATTGAAGATCTGAAGAAGGCATAATCAGAGATAAACCCGAAGCCGGATTCGGTTTCTGGTCCTGAAGCTGGACATACAGTGCTCCGCCCTGCCGGGGCAGGGCCAGGGGCTCAAGCCTGAAGCACCGGTTTTTTGCACCTGCATCATGGCAGCCATTTGGCAATGAAGCGCACGTAACCATTCAGGGGGCAGATACCGGCCAAGGGGACAGTCCCCGCGACACTTTTACTGCACAACGGAAAAGTACAGACGCGAAATTTTGTGATGCATCATAATCATCACTTAGCGGGGACAGTCCCCTGGCCTTGTGCCATCAGCCAACACCGAGGTCCCCCTGAATGGTTACGAAATAACGAATGTCAATGGATCAGCTGAAAATGTCAGGAGATACACAGCCCGGGGAGGTGATCTCTTTGCCGATATTTACAGAAATTGAATGTAAAATTGCCGTTGACGTCGTAAATTTTACAGCTTAATATACGAGCATGCAAATAAATTCACTTCGCTTTCGTTTTTTAAAACAAGCCCTGCCTGAAGCGTCCAGAAAGCGGATCGCAGTGCTCACCGGGGCCAGGCAAACCGGCAAGACTACCTTAGTCAGAAATCTCTATCGAACCCGCTCCGGGAGGGAACTGGATTTATTAATAGAGACCCCTGCCGGTATAACCGGAGTAGAGATCAAGTCCCGGGATAAAGTCTATGCAAAAGACTTTCGGACCATGCAGGATGTGGCTTTAAAACTGGGCAATAGATGGCGTGGAGGACTGGTTGTCTACCGGGGCAGGGAAGTCAGGAAAGCTGCTGACCCAGGTATCTGGATTGTTCCCTCCAGAAGACTCTTTGGTTGAACGAGATTTGCAGCAGTTGACGCAAAAGCACCTGTGAGAGTGGGACATGGGGGACAGGTAAGAGCTTCCCGTCTCCGTAACCATTCAGGGGGCATGGTGTTGGCTAATGGCACAAGCCCAGGGGACTGTCCCCGCGTAACCCTTTTATAGCTATTGAATGCTGTCCTTCACGATCATCTGCAAGTTTGTGCAGCCTGTTCCCAGGCGGGACTTTAAGGTCATCGAGAGAACTGGCCAGATTACATATTCCAGCTTCCTTGAGTACCTTCTGTAAATATTTTAAGGCAGTTTTTTCGACTTCCGGGTTTCATATTTGAAGCCCAAACACTAATGGTGCATATAAGGACCATAAGCCTTTTTGATCAGCCTCAACCCATGCTTGATATTGTGCTTCAAACTCTTTTTGAGCATGGTTTCATCCTTATTTTTGAGAGCATCAATAATCTGATTGTGCTGAGCCTGCATCTGGATTAAATACTTGCTGCCGCGAGGACGATTGATAAGGAAAATGTCTACGGACTCCATCAGCTTGTCCACTACGAGGCAAAGATGGGGTAACCTTGAATATCCGTAAAGCTGGGAATGGAAATAGCGATCCAGATGGTATAACTCATGGAGATTCAGTTCTGGATCCATTTCAGACAGTATGGATTCCAGATTGGCAATGTCTTGCTCATCCACATTTTCCATGGCCTCTAAGGCGAGGGTCGTTTCCAGCTTGGCCCGCATTTCATATATGGCTTCAATTTCCCGCATTCGCGGAGCCTCTGCCACCACAGCACCCTTATAAGGAATATTCCGCACAAGACCGGAACGATCCAAACGCATTAAGGCTTCCCTGATCGGCCCTTTGCCTATTCCCAGTTCATCCTCCAGATCAGAGATAACAAGGCGCGTTCCGGGGAATTTTTCCCTGGAAATGATCATATCTCTGATCCTTTGATATGCCACCAGTGACTTCATTTCACAGTTATTATCTTCCATTTTTTTCACCACCCGAAAGCACATTTGGGTTGCACAAACACTCTCCAGCCTATCGGTCAGTACGACTTGTTAAGGATAAACAGATTTGCTTTAATGCAGATATGACAAGGGTATTTACATCAAAAAGATTGCAAAGTTAAGAAAAATTTAACCTTAAAAAAATAAAAAATTTTAAAAAAAATTTTATAAAATATTGACAACAATTTTTTCAGCCGCTAAGTGATACTCAAGGCATTAACAATACTGGATGGGACCTGATTGTATTTTAGAAAAACTGAACTCATGCAGGTTGAACAGCTGGAAGCATCGCCCGATGGAACTAGTTAAAAAAGCAAAAAAGTCATTAGCATACGGTAACTCCAGGATCAGGGAGGCAGTCACCTTTCTGCTGGATGACATCAGAACACGGGGCGAGCCCGCTGTCCGTGAGATGGCTGCAAAATACGATGGCTGGTCGACAGACTTCGTGCTTCAGGAGGAAAAGAAGGAGCGGTTGATTGCCATGGTTCCGGAACAGGTCAAGACCGACATCCGTTTTGCTCATGACCAGGTATTCAATTTTGCCCGGATGCAACGCCAAAGCATTCAAGATTTCGAGGTCCGTCCTCATCCAGGTGTACGTCTGGGGCAACGGGTTCTGCCGGTGGATGTCGCCGGGTGCTACGTACCTGGAGGCCGATTCGCGCATGCCTGTTCGGCCATAATGAGCGTGGCTACCGCTAAGGCTGCTGGAGTACCTTTTGTTGTTGCCTGCTCTCCTCCCAGAGAGGAGAGTATCGCCCCGGCTGTGGCTTTTGCCATGGATCTTGCCGGAGCGGATGTGATTCTTGAACTCGGTGGTGTACAGGGAGTTGCGGCCATGGCCTATGGTTATTTTACAAACAGGCCGGCTGACATTCTGGTTGGTCCAGGCAATGCTTACGTGGCCGAGGCCAAGGCTCTGCTGGCAGGAGATGGAACATGCGGGATCGATGTGTATGCAGGTCCAACTGAGTCAGCGATTATCGCTGACCGCAGTGCGGACCCCATGACCATTGCCATCGACCTTGTTTCTCAAGCTGAACATGGCCCGGATTCACCTGTCTGGCTGTTCACTGATTGCCGGGATCTAGCATATCAGGTGTTGAACCTGGTGCCAAGGGTAATAGCGGACATGCCGGATCCCCATGTGCCAAAAACCGCCTGGGCTGACTTCGGTGAAATCATACTCTGCAACAACCGGGACGAGATATGTCGAGTTTGCGATACCTATGCCCCTGAACATGTCCAGATTCTAGCCGCAGATCCGGATTGGTGGCTGGAGAGCCTCCGATCCTACGGCTCTCTCTTTCTTGGAGAAGGTAGTTCGGTTGCTCACGGTGATAAGTGCTCTGGAACAAACCATATTTTACCCACAAGAAAGGCCGCGCAACACAGCGGAGGTCTGAGTGTACACAAATTTTTGAAAATCAGTACATATCAGGAGATCGACACAGAGGCCAGCAAGCGCTTCAGTGCTGTCGCCTCACGTCTTTCCAGGGTTGAGGGCATGGAAGGTCATGCCCGGTCATGTGATTGGAGACTCACAAAATTCTTCCCGAGGGAGAACTGGGATTTTCAAGTCTTCAAAAATCATATTAGTTAATGATGTGCGCGATCACTAAACCACATTGCACGAAAAAGGAGTGTGTCATGAGTCTAGAAAAACCGTTTGATCTTTATTGTCCCACTAAAATCAAGTTTGGTGCCGGGATTACGGCTGAAGCAGGCGTAGAGGTCAAGGCGCTCAATTGCAGTAAAGTCCTTGTTGTTGCCGATCCAGGAGTGGCTAAGGCAGGATTGCTGGAGGGAGTGCTGGAGTCTTTGAAGAAGGAAAATCTGCCGTATGTTGTCTTCGATCAGGTGGAAGTGAATGCCACGCTGAGTTCAGTGATGAAAGCTTCAGAACTGCAAAAAAGCGAACAATGCGACATTATGCTTTTGGTCGGTGGTGGAAGTACCATGGACACGGGAAAAGGCGTTGGTTGCCTGGCCACAAACGAGGGCCCACTGCCTGCCTATGAGGGTCCTGAAAAGTACTGCAACCCGCCACTGCCGTCGATAGCCGTTCCCACTACGGCAGGAACCGGCAGCGAGCTCAGCTTTGGCGCGGTTCTCTACGATGAGGAGCGTAACTACAAATTCTCCTTTCGCAGCTGCATGCAAATTCCCAAAGTCGCTCTACTTGATCCGCACCTGCTCCAAAGCCTCCCCTCCAATGTAGCTGCGGCAAGCGGCATGGATGCGCTTTCTCACTGTGCTGAAGCATTTGTTTCCAAGTGGTCAACGCACATCACTGATGCGTATTGCCGGCAAAACTTTTACCTCGTGGGCAAGTATCTGCGCCGATTTGTCGCCGATCCCTCCAATACCGAAGCCGCTGGAGCCATGCTCCAGGCGAGTGCAATGGGTTCCATGTCATTCAATACCGCCAGGCTCGGCCTGGTCCATGCAATGGCCTCCCCGCTGGGGGCCCATTTTCACCTGCCGCACGGTACGGCATGTGCTGTGCTGATGCCTGCGGTTATGCGATTTAATCTGCTGGCATGTCCGGAAAAGTACAGGGAGATGGCTCTGCTTTTGGAGGGTGCTGCTCCTGGAAGCAGGATGATGGAGCAGGCGGAATCTGCTGTATTCGCGATAGAGCGGCTCCTTGATGACCTTTCTATGAATTTCACTGTAGATAGATCGGCTGTAAATGAGGAAAAGCTGGCCCAAATGGCGGATGAAACATTGTCGTCAGGAATGCAGCTTACTAATCCACGTAATGTCACAAAGACCGACGTTATAAATGTATATAGAGATTATTTCAGAATTTAAAATTAGACAACTGAAAAAATCAATCTTGTACAAATTTACAGTTCTAAACTGATACTCATCGCATGCAAGTCAGCTTACTGCGGTGTACAAAAAAGTTTCAGGCTAGTATTCTTTTTTCATAGTAAATCTAAATTCATAGATTTTTTACGATATTTGATTGCCCATAGTTATTTAACATTAACTGAAAAATAGAGGAGGTGAAATACTTCAAGCGATGGTATCATCTCTGAATTCATCTTTTGACGGAGATGAGACAAGTAAACCATTAACGTTGTGGAGGTATTGGAATGTTTAAAAGAATTATTTTGATGGCTGTATGTTTATGTGTATTTTTTGGTATGATGGCAAGCAGCGCTTCGGCTCAGCAGGTTATGAGGCTCGGTATGGGAGATCCCATTGATTCGGACCAGGGCGCATTCGCACAGCGTTTCAAGGAAGTCGTTGAAGAGTTGTCCAATGGTGAAATCAGGGTTGAACTCTTTCCTGGCGGCGTCCTCGGTCAGGAACCGGAGATGCTCCAAAACGTCCGCATGGGGCAACTGGAAGTAGCCATCGTGGCCGTGGGCAACGTGGCGCCTTTTATACCCCAGTACGCAGCTCTGAGTTATCCCTACCTTATTGAAACCCACTACGATGCTGTCAAGGCTACCACCGGCTATCTGGGTAACTACTGGAACGAGATCAGTAAAGAAAAAGGCGGATTTGAGATCCTTGGCTGGACCTACTCCAACTTCCGCTATGTGACCAATTCCCGCCGCCCGGTCTGCAATCTGGAGGATATCAAGGGTATGAAAATCCGTGTTCCTCAGAACAGGGTCATCATAGCGGCCTTTGATGCCTGGGGTGCCAACCCGGTCCCCATGGCCTGGGGAGAAACCTTCACCGCATTGCAGCAGGGAGTTGTGGACGGACAGGAAAACCCCTACATAGTCAACCACACCATGAAGTTTCACGAGGTGCAGGACTACATCAGTGAAACCCACTACCAGTATTCCCTGCAACCCATGATTATCGGCGTAAACACCCTGGCGAACATGGACGATGAGACCAGGGAAATCATTACCAGAGCCGGGATCGAGGCCCAGCAGTACGGCTTGCTTTTTCAGGTTTTAGAAGCCGAAAAAGCCAAGGAGGCTATGCAGGCCGAAGGCGTTGAGGTGTGCGAACTGGAAGACGAGGATAAATGGCGGGAAATAGCCATGGAAAAAGTCTGGCCTGAGTATTACGACTTTGTCGGCGGGAAAGAAGTCATCGACACCATGCGCGAGCACCTTGGCAAGTAGCCTCTGTCCTTGACCTCTCCAGGGAAGCAGAACCTTGGAGGGGTCATTTCTCCATATTTTCAGAGTTGTTTTTCATTGTCGTGCAAACATCCATACATATGACAGGCTGTCTTGCTGATACTGCAGCGACACCTTCTCCTAAACAGCAAGTGTTGGAGCTATGACCCTCTGTGTTCATTTAACCGCCTTGTATCTGTTTAGCGCTTTTAAGGAAAGCAAGGGACAGGCACTCCGGGCCCCACTTGAGCATCATTTTGTGCTTAAAATATCTCATTTTTTGGGACAAGTGGGTCCCGGAAGAGCCAGTCCCCATGCCACATGCAAAGCGCTAAACAGATACACCGCCTGGAGAAATCCTTATGGCCAAAAAAATATTGCACATTCTCGACAACCTGGAACGATACATCTGTGTGGTCCTGCTGTCTTTTTTCGTCATCGTTTTGTTCTTCCAGATATTCCTGCGCGCAGCATTCAGTATTGTCCTGCCCTGGAGCGAAGAACTTTCCCGTTTTTGTTTTGTATGGTTCGTTTTCTTTGGGGCGTCCTATGCTGCCAGACTGTATGCCCACAATAGAGTTACAATGCAGTTTAAACTGTTTCGTCCGGCGATTGGCAAATTTTCACAAATCTTCACTGATTTCATCTGGATCGGCTTCAATGTGACCATGATACATGAAAGCATCAAGGTCATCAACAATATGCAGTTATTTGCCTTTCATTCCCCGGCACTGGGCTGGAACATGGCCTATCTCTATTATATCTTTCCCATCAGCTTCACCTTGATGAGCTTACGCATCATACAGGTTAATTACATTATGCATGTCAAAAAAGAGGCAATGGGCGATGTTGACAAGGTTGACGCTGAGGCCATGACAAAACTGGCCGAGAAGTCGGGTAACTAAAAGGAGCTCATCATGTCACCAGCAACCGTCCTCTTCGGGTATTTCGTCATCCTGCTGCTAATGGGAAGTCCCATTGCCGTAGCGCTGGGCGTTTCAGCCATGATCACCTTCATTTATGTGGGAACAGATCTCTCCAGTATTGTCCAGATCGCCTTCAATTCGGTCAACTCATTTCCCATCATGGCTCTGCCTGCCTTTGTCCTGGCCGGAGCACTGATGGATTGCGCCGGTATTTCCAAACGGCTGGTACACATCGCGGAGACCATGGTAGGCAAGATCAGCGGCGGTCTGGCCATCACCACAACCTTGTCCTGCGTATTCTTTGGAGCCATTTCCGGATCCGGCCCGGCCACTACCGCAGCCGTGGGCATGCTGATGATTCCGGCAATGATCAAGAAGGGCTACAACAAGGGCTATGCCGGCGCAGCCACGGCCAGTGCCGGGGGAATCGGTATCATTATCCCCCCCAGCATTCCCATGGTCATCTATGGTGTAACCTCCCAGCAGTCCATCACCAAAATGTTTCTGGCAGGGGTCATCCCAGGCCTCATGATCGCCATGGGGTTGATCATAGTCCATTTTCTGCTCTGTCGGGGAACCAATTACAGTGAAGACATGGAGGAATTTTCCCTGCGTCGTTTCCTGCTGGCTGTAAAGGGTGGTTTCTGGGCCATTCTGGCACCGGTGATCATTCTGGGCGGGATATATTCCGGAATTTTTACACCCACGGAAGCAGCCATAGTAGCTATTTTTTATACCTTATTCGTGGGCATCTTCATCTACAGGGAGATCACCTTTGCAGGCCTGGAAAAATCCCTGACCACCACTTCCTGGCTGACCGGGCGCGTGCTGATCATTATGTTCACGGCCTTCGCCTTCGGCAGAATCCTGGTAGAGAACCGGATCCCGGATCTCATCGCCCAGCAGTTGCTGAGCATAACCTCGGACGTCCATCTTCTTCTAATTCTGGTTGTCGTGTTTTTGCTGTTTCTGGGCATGTTCATGGAAACCCTGGCCCTTATCTTGATTGTCACTCCAGTCCTGCTTCCGGTTATGACCATTCTGGGAGTAGACCCTATTCACTTCGGCGTCATTCTGGTCGCTTGCTGCGGTGTGGGTTTTTCCACACCTCCTCTGGGGGAAAATATGTTCATTGCCTCAGGTATCGCCAATGTCACTCTTGAAGAAATATCCTGGAAGGCCCTGCCATTTTGTGCTGTTACCATAGGTATGATCATCTTAATGGTCTTTTTTCCTCAAACCGTGCTGTGGCTGCCAACTATCCTGGGGTACTGAACCTCAACTTGATAATTTAACTTAACCATCATTGGAGAATCGCATGTCAAAAACCGTTATTCACACCAGCAAGGCTCCTCAAGCAGTAGGACCCTATTCCCAGGCAGTAGCTTTAGGATCGTTGCTCTTTACCTCAGGCCAGTTGCCCCTGGATCCGGAAACAGGAGATATGCTCCAGGGTTCCATCCAGGTCCGGGCTGAACAATGCCTGCGAAATCTTCAAAACATTGCCGAGGCCGGTGGCACGAGCCTGGATCGGGCGATCAAGGTTACGGTGTTTCTGACCAACATGGCCGATTTTCAGGCCGTAAATCAGGTTTACGCCCAGTTTTTCAAGGAGCCCTATCCCGCAAGGACGGCCTTTCAGGTAGCGGCCCTTCCACTGGGCGCGGATATTGAGATTGAGGCAGTTTTCGAGTGTTGAACTGCCAAAACAGATGACAGGGAACAGAAAAGTCAAAGAGTTATCTGTAGCTCGAATAAATCTTACGGTCCACGCGACTGATTGTAACTGCAACCTTAAACATTTGCAAAACAGGAGAGACTATCATGAATTTTACCAGATATCCCCGTCGTGCTTACCTGGAGGAAGCAACACCCATCGAGTTTATGGAAAACCTGAGCACTTTCCTGGGGATGGAGGTCAATCTGTTTGTCAAGCGCGATGATCTGCTTCCAGGGGCTGGAGGGGGAAACAAGACCCGCAAACTGGAATTCTGCCTGGCCGATGCTTTGGAGCAGGGAGCGGATACGATAATTACCTGCGGGGCGGTCCAGTCCAACCACTGCAGGCTGACGGCCTCCTGGTGCTGCAAGGAAAATCTGGATTGTCACCTGATACTGGAAGAGAGGGTTAAGGGAACTTATCATCCTGAAAACAATGGAAACAATTTTTTGTTCCATCTGCTGGATGTGAATAGCATCTCGGTTGTTCCCGGCGGTTCGGACATGATGGCCGAAATGCGCAAAAAAGGGGATGAATTGAAGTCCCATGGCAAAAAACCCTATATCGTCCCCGGAGGAGCGTCCAATCCCATAGGCGCCCTAGGCTATGTGGCTTGCGCAGAAGAGATCATGAACCAGTTGAATGCAGGGCACCAGGACATCGACCACATCGTCGTGCCCTCAGGCAGCGCAGGTACGCATGCCGGCATGGTTGCAGGCATGATCGGCACGAATGCAAATATTCCGGTCAGCGGAATCAACGTCTCCAGACCCAAGGATGTCCAGGAAGGCATTGTTTACAACCTTGCTGAGGAGACTGCACAAAAGCTGGAAATGAAGATGTCCATCCCAAGGGAGGCGGTCGTCTGCTACGACCAGTATGTCGGCCCCGGCTACTCCCTTCCCACGGACTCCATGGTCGAGGCGGTTCGCCTCTTTGCTAAGCATGAAGCTATCTTACTTGACCCGGTCTACTCGGGTAAAGCAGCTGCCGGACTCCTGGATCTGGTCCGTTCCGGACATTTTCCACGGGGCAGCAATGTCCTGTTCCTGCATACCGGTGGCTCCCCCGCGCTGTATGCCTATATGCCGACATTCAGGAAAGATAATTAATGCAGGTAGAAGGTTAATAATTTCCCAGACTGCGAGGCTGGAGGCCCTGACTGCCATTTCAAGCCAGCCATTTTATTATTGCTAAAAACCTTAAAACTATGACTTTTCTTAATTGACAAAACCATTAAAGGAGTCTTCAAATGCCCTTTGGTTACAACGGAAAAATACTGGTCGTGGATCTGACCAACCAGACCTGGTCCGTGGATGAGCGTGATGAGGCCTGGTACCGCACCTACTGGGGCGGCGGGTCCCTTGCATCCTGGTATATGCTCAAGGAAATTCCGCCGAAGGCTGATCCCTTGGGGCCGGACAATGTTCTGGTATTTGCGGCATCGGTACTTTGCGGCAGCGGAATATCCGGCTTCAACCGCTATACAGTTGCAGCCATGAATCCTTTAACCGGCGGCTTTGGAGAGTCCGAGGCGGCTGGTTATTTGGGACCGGCACTCAAGCATGCCGGCTTTGATGCGGTGGTATTAAAGGGAAAATCTCCCCAGCCTGTATACCTGTGGATCAATAATGGTCAGGTTGAACTGCGCGACGCCGCTCATATCTGGGGCAAGGAAAACGCCCCCACACTGGACACAATAAAGAATGAGCTGGGGGAAAAGAAAATCCGTATTGCCTCCATCGGTCCGGCCGGCGAGAACATGGTCCGGCTGGCCTGTATAATCAATGAACTGGCTCATGCCAACGGAAGATGCGGCATGGGAGCGGTCATGGGATCTAAAAATCTAAAAGCAGTGGCCGTGCGTGGAGACTCGGCAAACATGTCCCTGGCTGACCCGGATAAGCTGGACGAGATCAGCAAATGGCATCGCAAAAGGATTGCAGAGCATATGCCAAGCATTAACATGCGCAAGTTCGGAACGGTGCAGCATCTAATGGCCCAGCAGAATTCGGGTATCCTGCCTACCCGTAACTGGAGGGACTGCCAGTTTGAGGATGCTTCCAGCCTGGGTTGGGAAGGATATGAGAAAGTCAGCAAAGGCACTCATACCTGTTATAAATGCGCTGTTGCCTGCAAACGCAGGGTGAACAACACAGAAGAAAAACGGTATGGGGGACCGGAATATGAAACCCTGGCCGCACTGGGCTCCATGTGCGGGGTGGGAGACCTGAATGCGGTCTGCAAGGGACATGAGCGCTGCAATGCACTGGGCCTGGATACAGTGGGTACCGGGGCTGTGGTGTCTTTCGCCATGGAACTGGCGGAAAAGGGCATTTTGTCCGCCGGTGATCTGGGAGGTACAGAGCTTAAGTTCGATGACGCACAAGGCATGCTGGATCTCATTGAAAAGATCGGTGCCCGGGAGGGCATCGGCGACATTTTGTCCCAGGGTGTAAAAAGGGCTGCTGCAGCCATTGGCAGAGGTGCTGAAGAGTATGCTTTTCATGTCAAGGGACAGGAGCCGGCCTTTCATGATCCAAGGGGAAAGACAGGCGTCGGTCTGGGCTTTGCCCTGTCGCCGACAGGTGCTGATCATATCGAGGCCCCTCACGAGGTTCCCTTTCAGGGCGAAGGGGTGAAGCTGGTTAATCCGCTGGGCATCTTCGTTGCGCCTCAGGCCCTGGACACCGGTCCGGAAAAGGTGCGCTACTTTATTGCCGGGGAAAAGACCTGGGCCATGAACAATACCCTGGGGCTGTGCAACTTTGTTGTGGCTCCCTTGTTTTCCATGACCTATGACAAATTATGTGAAGCCGTGGAAGCCATAACCGGCTGGCAAACCAGTGTGCATGAACTGATGCTTGTGGCCGAGCGCTCCATAGTCCTGGCCAGGATGTTCAATGTCCGCCAGGGAATGGACAGCAAGGACGATAAGCTCTTCCGGCGGATGTTCGAACCCCTGCCCGACGGTGTACTCAAGGGTGAGGCCATTTCTCCGGATTCCTTTCAACAGGCCGTGGACCTGTACTATGCTATGATGGGCTGGGATGAGAAAGGTGTGCCCAGCAAGGGAACGCTGTATAGATTGAGTTTGGATTGGCTGGCTAACGGTGGAATGAAGCATTGATGAGTCGATACCTGAGTTCGAAGATGATCAAGGCGTTGCCGTTCAGGAAGGCGTCAATTGTGATTTCTGGCAATATCGCCGCAGACCCGTATCCGGCACCCCTCTGAATGGTTATCTTAACAATAATATGCAAGATGTAAACCAGGAAAAGATCGTCGGCATCATCGGCGGAATGGGACCAGAAGCCACTGTGGACCTGATGTCCCGTGTGATCCGTTTGACTCCGGCTTTGGACGATGCTGATCATATCCGCTGTATTGTGGACAACAATCCCAAAGTTCCTTCGCGGATCAAGGCGCTTATCGATGGTGCAGGGGAGAGTCCTGTGCCGGAATTGCAGGACATGGCCAGATGTTTGGAAGCCTGGGGCGCTGACTTTCTAGCCATGCCCTGCAATACCTCCCATTACTACTTTCAGGATATCCAGGGTGCAGTGTCCATTCCGATGCTCAACCTGATTGAAATTACAGTACAGGAAGTTCTGCGACAACAGCCTGGGATAGACAAGGTGGGCATTCTGGGTTCCACTGCACTGATCCTTACAGGCCTATACCAACAGGCTTTTGCTGCGTCCGGGGTGAGGGTGGTCTACCCTGAGACGGCCTGCCAGGACAGGGTTATGGTTCTTATCAAGGATATCAAAAAAGGGGCAATGGACCTGGCCTTTCCTGTGTTTGAAAGTTCCGTATCCAGCCTGGAAACGCAAGGTGCGCAGGCTTTGGTCATCGCGTGTACAGAATTGAGTCTTCTGCCTGATGCTTCGCTTTCATCTGCTCACCAGCCCTTGCCCCGGTATGACTCGTCAGATATTCTTGCTCGAGATATAATTCGTACCTGCAAGGTGAAGAATTTAAAAAGCATTGGGCCTCCCTAATATCATGACAGCGATATTTTTTGTATAACATCCTACACAATTGAATAAGAACTAGCAAGATGTAACTGCAAATAGCCAATAAATATTGTTAAACATTTAAGATTGTCATTGTAACTTTTTAACTTTTATAAATTATTTATTTAGACTGCTGTCTTTTAAGCTTGACAAACTGACTTTTTGCAAGCCATTACTCTAAAAAGACATCCGACCAAAAGAATTCTGCAAGACCTTATTCTGGACTAGGTTATATGAAAAAAAACAAGTCAAATAATGCAATTTACGAACCCTGCTTTCATGCAAAATCCATCACTATAAAATTGAACCTGGAATCAATTCTGGAAAAATATGCACCAGATAATCCTGAATACTTTCAAGTGTCCAGTGATTCCACCCTGGCAGATCTTTTGAAGTACTTAGGGCTTAGTGAGGATCAGGTCATGCTCGCTTTTGTTAACGGTAAACTAGCTAACTTGAAAACCAGGCTTTCGGACAGGGATTCAGTATCTTTGTGTCCTTATATTTGTGGTGGATGAAAAAATGGACATAAGAAATATTTTTACAACTATACTTATTTATAAATCAAAGTAAACAGATCTTCAAACAGTCAATTGAATCTACAAATAAGCTGTAAATTTTGTATATTATATTCAATAGAAATTCACGAATACAATGAGTTATGTAAGTAATATGATCCAGCAGCCAATACAAACTTATATTTCAGACCGGGAAATATTCAACCGTGCACACAAATCAGGTAACATAGTCCAGGAAGAGGTTCTGCTGGCCATGGAGGCAGGGGAAATCCCGTTGCGCTATCAGAGGAACAACCACGCCCTGAGTTTAACGGATCAGATCAGCCTGGCCAGATCGGCAGTACTTTTAGTCGGGTGCGGAGGGCTGGGTGGCAATCTCTGTGAATACCTGGTGCGCATGGGAGTGGGTAAAATTGTAGCCTGCGATCCGGATGTATTTGAAGAGAGCAACTGCAACCGGCAGATTCTGGCCACATCCGAAACCCTGGGACAATCCAAGGCCCTGGCGGCCAGGCAAAGAGCCCTCGCCATCAATCCGTTGGTGGAAGTTGTGGCTGTTGAGGATTTCGTCAGGTTTGATCTGCTGGATTCTGTTCAGGCCGTAGCAGACTGCCTGGGTGGTGCAGATTACCGCCAGGAACTGTTGGAAATGGCCAGAATTGCTGACTTGCCCCTGGTCTCAGCTGGAATTGCCGGGTGGCACGCTCTGGTATGCACCACATGGCCGGGTGAATCTGGGATTGGAGAGTTCATGGGTAAGGCAGCCAACTCTGTGGAGGATGAACAAGGAGTTTTGGCCCCTGTGGCTTCATTTGCTGCATCCCTTCAGGCCGGCGAACTCGTCAGGATTATGACCGGCGTAAGTCCTATCCTGCGAGGGAACCTGCTCATGGCTGACACTGCCCGGATGCGGTTTTCCACTGTTGACCTGGACATATTTTAAGAGACTGGGGTGCTCAGACTGGCACTTATTATATACATATAGGGAATAGGGAATACTGAACATAATTCATGGGGGACAGTCAAGATCATCCTCTTTATACAAAGATAACGTATCCATTCAGGGGATGCCAGCAATCGCCATCGAGAATAGACTTGAAGCGTACTCCCCAACCGTGAGCGGCAGAGCCGCCCGCTCGCCCCGTGAAACACCCAGCACTCACTTTAATAATTTCGGTTTCATCACAAGCAAACAAATGGAAAAGTGAGTGCTGGGTCAGCGCAGCGGGTTTCACCGGGGTGTGCAACGAAGTTGCCCGTGCCCAAAAAATCTTCTTAGGCACGGAAAATCTTCAGGCGGACACCCGAATAAAATGCGCTTAGCTGTCCTGCGAAGTTTTAGCGGGCAGGCAGGTGCTTCGCACACACGGTTTTGAAGAATATAGATCCCCACAGGGCATTACCCGCCTGGCAGACAGGCAAATTGGCATACCTCCCCCCTGAAGGGTTACAAAATAATGATCGCTTCCGGCGGCGTGACTGCATCTCACCTGGTCCCGGCCGGAAATGCAGGGTATCCCTCCAAAAAAGCCCCGGAGATGGTCTTTTTGCAGGTAAAAATTGACATGCCAGGGCCGGCTGTCATTTTTGAAGGCTGTACCTGGGCAACATAAGATGGTTTTTTGCTCCAGCCCCGGAATACCGTTGGGGGTCGGACCTAATCAACTTATTGAACTAATTAATTAAATGACCTCTACAGGGCCAAAATATTGCCTTAGAATGCCTTTTTTGGGGCCAAAAACATAGCTTGAGAGTTCAAAGTTCCTGGTTCTTCGTTCTTTTTGGAACGCAGCCCTCGGACGCTCCAGCGTCCCTGAATGGGAATGCAAGGCAAAGAAGAGAGTTGACCGGCCAGGCCGGAGAACCCTTGTGACTTGGCGGCCTGGCGGAATAGGTGCAAGAATTCAATGTACCATGTAACAAGATTGTCAAATGTTTTTGAACTGACCTCGGATCACCATGTAGGAATCATGAAATGGAAAAGACTGATAACAATCTGACTTTACCTTGCGGAGCACGGGCATGATGACACAATCTGAGCGGCACCCCCCGGCATTTGAGCCCGGAAGCTCTCCGGCAAGGCCATTGTCTCGTGGCCCTCGGGCCAATGGGCGGTTCGTAACACTTATCCTGGCCGTGGTCTGGCTGCTGGTTCTGGGCGGTTCCCTGGCCTGGAACTGGCGGCATGTGGGCGTGTCCCTGACGGATCTGGCGGAAACTGAAGCCCATTCGGCTTTCATGAAGGACGTGACGTATCGGCTCTGGGCGTCCATGCATGGCGGAGTCTATGTCCCGCCCACGGAGGCCACGCCCCCTAACCCGTATCTCAGCCATCTCCCGCACCGGGACGTGGTTACCGCGGACGGCCGGGAGCTGACCCTGGTCAATCCGGCCTACATGACCCGGCAGGTTCACGAGTTGGGGCGGCAGGAATACGGACTGGTCGGCCACATTACCAGCCTGCAGCCTCTGCGTCCGGCTAATGCGGCTGACCCCTGGGAAACCGAAGCTCTGCAAACCTTTCTGGACGGGGCGGACCGGGCGGTGACCGTGGAGCAGATGGACGGGCAGCCCGTGTTTCGGCTGATGCGGCCCCTGGTGGCCCTGCCCTCCTGCCTGACCTGCCATTCGGAACAAGGATATCAGGAAGGCGACCCCATGGGCGGAATCAGCGTATCCGTGCCCTTGCGCCCCTACCTGGACGCCGCGGGCCAACAACGTCTGTTCCTGCTCGTCGCTCACGGACTGATCGGCGGCCTGGGGCTTTCCGGGCTGGTTTGGGCCGGGCGCTCCCTGCGACGTTCCGGAGCGGAGCTGCTGCGCAGCGAGACCAGGTTCAAGACCATGTTTCACGACTCTCCAGTGGCCATCTACATCAACGATGCGCAATCCGGAACCATCCTCGACGCCAATCAGGCAGCCTGCAACCTTTGTGAGTACGCCAGCCTTGAGGAACTGCAAACCGGCAATATCTGGCTGGACCCACAGTACTCCTTTGCCGAGGCCCAGGAATGGATCCGAAAGGCCGTGGAACAGGGGCCGCAGGTTTTTGAGTGGCATATGCGTTCCAGAAGCGGCCGTTCTTTTTGGGTACAGATTCATTTGCGGTGCATCGAGGTCAACGCCGCCCCTTGCGTCCTGGCCACGGCCATCGACATCACCGAGCGCAGGCAGGCCGAGGAGAAGCTGCACGAGACCGCCCGGCAGATGGAACGTAAGACTGTCGAGCTGGACGCGGCCCTGACCAGGGCCGATGCGGCAAGCAAGGCCAAAAGCGAATTCCTGGCCAATATGAGCCATGAAATCCGGACCCCGATGAACGGCGTCATCGGCATGACCGGCCTGCTCCTGGAAACGGACCTGAACGAGACCCAGCGCCGCTATGCCGAAACCGTGCGCTCCAGCGGCCAGGCCCTGCTGGCGCTGCTCAACGACATCCTGGACTTTTCCAAGATCGAGTCCGGCAAGCTGGAACTGGAGGCCCTGAATTTCGACCTGCGGGACACGCTGGACAACTTTGCCTCCATGATGGCCTTCAAGGCCGAGGAAAAAGGCCTGGAATTCATCTGTAGCGCGGACCCGGACGTCCCGGACAACCTCATCGGCGATCCCGGCCGCATCCGCCAGATCCTGACCAACCTGGTCGGCAACGCGGTGAAGTTCACGGAACGGGGCGAGGTGGTGGTGAGAGTCAGTATTCAGGAGTCAGGAGTCAGGAGACAGGAGACAGGAGACAAGAGTCAGGAGACAGGAGACAAGAGTCAGGAGACAGGAGACAAGAGTCAGGAGTCAGAAGAGTTCTGTATGCTTCGCTTTTCTGTGAGGGACACGGGGATCGGCATCCCGGAAGACAAGATCGGCCTGCTTTTCCAGAGCTTTTCCCAGGTGGACGCGTCCGTTACCCGTAAATTCGGCGGCACAGGCCTGGGCCTGGCCATATCCAGACAGCTGGCCGAATTGATGGGCGGAGAAGTGGGAGTGGAAAGCATCGAAGGGCAGGGAACCACGTTCTGGTTCACTGTTCCTTTGTCTCTGGCTGAGACTTGTGACCAAATTCCGTCTATGTCGGCGGACCTGCGGGGCCTGCGCGCCCTGGTGGTGGATGACAATGCCACGAACAGGGAAATCCTGCTTACCCGTTTCCTGGATTGGGGCCTGCGTCCGGACGAGGCCAAGGACGGTCCTACCGCCCTGGGCCGGCTGTACACTGCCCTGGCCGAGGACGACCCTTATCATCTGGCCATCATTGACATGCAGATGCCCGGCATGGATGGCGAGTTTCTGGGCCGGACCATCCGGGCCGACCAGAAGCTGCAGGACGTGCGCCTGGTGATGATGTCCTCGGCCGGCATGCAAGGCGATGCCAGGCGGATGAAGGATATCTGGTTCGCAGCATTCCTGGCCAAGCCGCTTCGCCACGACGAACTGTTCGACTGCCTGTCCCTGGTCATGGCCGGTGATGAACCTCAGGACCTGGTCACCCGGCATTCAGCCCGTGAAGAAAAGAGCAGGTCTGGAAAGATTGACTTTTCAGACCGCAAGGCGCGCATCCTGTTGGCCGAAGACAATATCACCAACCAGCAGGTGGCCCTGGCCATGCTCAAAAATTTTGGCTTGTCCGCGGATGCCGTGGCCAACGGCCTCGAAGCAATTAAAGCCCTGAAAACCGTCCCCTACGACCTGGTGCTCATGGACGTGCAGATGCTGGAGATGGACGGGCTTGCAGCTACGCGGCGCATCCGCGCCGCAGAGATCAGAGGTCGGGAGTTAGAAGTCAGAGATCAGAGGCTAAAGAGCGAATCCCAAAATTCCTCAATTCCTGAATCCCTCAATCCCTTAATTCCTCAATCCCTTAATTCCAGAATCCCAGAATTCAGAATTCCAATTATCGCCCTCACCGCCCATGCCATGCAGGGCTACCGGGAGCAGTGTCTGGAGGCGGGGATGGATGACTACCTGACCAAGCCGCTGGAGCCGGTCCAGTTGGCGGAGATGCTGGATAAGTGGCTGGGGAAGGAGGAGGCGGAGTCCCGGGATCATTCCCATGGGGATGAGCCTGGTTCCGCTGGGTGGCCGGAAGGCAAAGCAGGAGAGGAAGCCGGCGGGAACACTGGCGAGGAACGGGCTGCGGCGCAGGGGGGGGGTGACCTCCCGGTGTACGACAGGGAGAAGTTGTTGGAGCAAATGAGCGGTGACCAGGAATTTATCCAGGTGATTGTGCAGATGTTTGTGGAGCAGAACACGGAACGCCTGGAAGTTCTGCTGCGGGCCATCATTGACGGTGATCTGGCCGCGGTGCGCGACCATGCCCATGCGATCAAGGGCTCGGCCTTGTCGGTCAGCGCCAATGCCCTGGCGGAAATGGCCAGCCGGTTGGAAGTTGCCGGGAGGGATGAAGACCTTGCCGCCTGCACGTCCCTGGGGCCGCGGGTGGAATGGGAATTTCAGCGGCTGCTTTCCGAACTTGGCGTCATGAAGCCGGGATGAGTTAGTTACATAACATGTTGCATTTTCATGGAGATTGGTAATGAACCAAAGGCAAACACCTGAAGAAGCGGCCCACCCCCCCCCGATTGTCCCCTGAAAAAAAATCAGGTTCGAACCAGCGCAAGGGCAGCCCGGTGGTGCTGGCCATTTCTCTGTTTGCCATGCTACTGGGGCTCTTTGTTCTGATCGGCGTCATCCTGGCCAATTTTGAATCTGATCGCCGCAAGCAGCAGGAAATTGAACTCGTACAACAGGCATTGGACGGCATGAAGGCGTCCCTGTCGTCCCGGTTGTCCGCGAACATCTACAAGGTCTCCGCGGTGAAAGCCCTGGTGGCCATGAACCCCGATCTGACCCAGGATGACTTTGCCCGGGCCATGGAGGTCCAGTTTCGCGGGGAAAACGATTTGCGGAACATCGGTCTTGCCCGGGACATGGTCATTCAGTTCATGTACCCCATCGAAGGCAACGAGGCCGCCGTCGGCCTGGACTACAGGACGCTCCCCGACCAGATCGAGGCCGTGGAGCTGGCCCGAAGGGTCAACGAGATCGTGCTTGCCGGTCCTCTGGCGCTTGTCCAGGGCGGAGAGGGACTTATTGCCCGGATTCCCATCTCCAGAAGGGACGAAAGCACAGGCCGGGAAGCATTTTGGGGCATGGCCTCGGTGGTCATGAACAGTGACGAAATTTTTGCCGGAGCAGGAATACGGGACGAGCAGGATGGTTTGCGCACCGCCATTCGGGGCAGGGACGCTCTCGGAGACGGGGGCGATGTTTTTTTCGGCGATCCCCAGGTTTTTGAAAATGCTCCGCTGACCAAGGTGATGGAACTTCCCCATGGAAGCTGGCAAATCGCGGCGATACCCTCCGGGGGATGGCATTCCTCCGCGATAATCCTCACACCGCTGATATGGCTCTATGTTCTTGGAGCCGGGACCATTCTTTCCTTTACCGCGCTCATCGTGTTCCTGCTCCGCAAAAGAGAGCGGATTGAAAACGAGCGAAAAAACCTGACCCACAGCCTTGAAGTCATCTTGAACCAGACAAGCGACTTTATCTACTATAAAGATATCAACAGCAGATTCATTTTTTGCAGTCAGACCCTGGCTGATATTACAAACCATGCGCACTGGAGGGAGATGATCGGCAAGCACGATTTTGAGGTGTTTCCTCATGATACGGCAACTATTTACAATGAAGAAGAAAAACCTGTCTTCAATGAAGGAAAGCCGATTTTGAACAGGGTCAATCCATTTTACAAGGAAACCGGCGAAACAGGATATGTCCAGACCAATAAATGGCCGGTTTTTGACGACAAACAGAAAGTGAGCGGCATTTTCGGCATCAGCAGGGACATTACCGAGCACAAGAAGGCTGTTGAAGACCTGGAAAATGAGCGGAACCTCTTTGCCGCCGGCCCCGTGTTCACCATGGAGTGGTCACCTGAGATGCAGGGGCGATGGACTGTGAAATTCGCTTCATCCAATGTTGAACAGATTCTCGGATACAGTCCTGAAGAGATGCAGCATTCAAATTTTTGGTATACAGAAATAATTCATCCTGATGATGTGGAGGGAATCGTCAATGAGCTCAGGCATAATATCGCCAATTACATTGACTCCTTTGAAACATCCTACAGGTTGCGGACCAAAGCCGGCTACTACCTCTGGACCTACGATTTCACCCTGCTGGTTCGCGATGAAGAAGGCGCCCTGACGGGCATTCGCAGCTACATGTACGACCAGAGCGCCCGGAAGCAGGCTGAAGAGGCCCTGCGCATCGCGGAGGAAAGGCTGGAGAAGACAGCCTATGATCTGACCGAGAACATCCCTGTCGGCACCTATACCATGGTGCAGCCCCCCGAGGGCGGAATGGCGCGGTTCGCGTTCATGAGCAGCCAGTTTCTGGAACTGACCGGATTGACCCGCGAAAAGGCCGCGTCTGACCCG
This sequence comes from Desulfonatronospira thiodismutans ASO3-1, assembly GCF_000174435.1. Classification (NCBI taxonomy): domain Bacteria; kingdom Pseudomonadati; phylum Thermodesulfobacteriota; class Desulfovibrionia; order Desulfovibrionales; family Desulfonatronovibrionaceae; genus Desulfonatronospira; species Desulfonatronospira thiodismutans. Next base: position 405,863 of record NZ_ACJN02000002.1, on the reverse strand, counting down.
CTGAAAGCCTTTGCCTGCGTACACCCTGACGACTTTGACGCCTGGGTGGCACTGAACGCCAAGGCCTTTGCGGAGAAAACGCCTTTCTTTGGCGAGACGAGGGTTGTCGCCCATGGCGAGGTCAGGTGGGTCACAGCTGAATCCAAGCCACGCACTCTTGCCGACGGCACCACGGTCTGGGAGGGCGTCCTGGCCGACATTACGGACCGCAAGCGTGCGGAGGAGGCGTTGAGCGAAACCCTGGGGCGCTTCAACGATCTGGTCGTCTACATGTCGGTGGGGGTGTACGTGTTCTGGATCCGGGCCGATGGCCGACAGGAATTTGAATACGTCAGCGACGGATGGTGCGCGATGAATCACCTCCGTCGTGAAGATGTGCTGGCCAATTCGGCGGTTGCCTTCAATATGATCCATCCCGAAGAGCTGGAAAATTTCATTTTGCTCAACCAGGAGGCTGCCCGGGAGAAAAAGCGTTTTCACTGGGAAGGCCGGGTTGTCATCAATGGCGAGGTCCGCTTTGCGCTGGTGGAATCGAATCCCGTCTTTTTTGACAACGGCGACTGCCGCTGGTTCGGCATTCAGCAGGACATTACCGAGAGGGTCCAGGACCAGGAGCGGTTGCGCATTGCCACAATGCAGGCCGATGCGGCCAGCAGGGCCAAAAGTGAATTCCTGGCCAATATGAGTCACGAAATCCGGACCCCGATGAACGGCGTCATCGGCATGACCGGCCTGCTCCTGGAAACGGACCTGAACGAGACCCAGCGCCGCTATGCCGAAACCGTGCGCTCCAGCGGCCAGGCCCTGCTGGCGCTGCTCAACGACATCCTGGACTTTTCCAAGATCGAGTCCGGCAAGCTGGAACTGGAGGCCCTGAATTTCGACCTGCGGGACACGCTGGACAACTTTGCCTCCATGATGGCCTTCAAGGCCGAGGAAAAAGGCCTGGAATTCATCTGTAGCGCGGACCCGGACGTCCCGGACAACCTCATCGGCGATCCCGGCCGCATCCGCCAGATCCTGACCAACCTGGTCGGCAACGCGGTGAAGTTCACGGAACGGGGCGAGGTGGTGGTGAGAGTCAGTATTCAGGAGTCAGGAGTCAGGAGTCAGGAGTCACAAGAGTTCTGTATGCTTCACTTTTCGGTGAGGGACACCGGCATCGGCATTCCCGCGGACAAGGTGGGCGATCTGTTTCAGAGTTTTTCCCAGGTGGATGCCTCCATTACCCGGAAGTTCGGCGGCACGGGACTGGGGTTGGCCATTTCCAAACAGCTGGCCGAAATGATGGGCGGCGACGTGGGCGTGGACAGCGTTGAAGGACAGGGGACCACGTTCTGGTTCACCATCCGTTTGGCCCTGGCCGGGACAGCGGAGGCCGAGGTCCCGGTGCCCGCCGATCTGCTGGATGTGCGTGCGCTGATTGTGGACGACAATGCGACGAATCGTGAAATCCTGATGACCCGCCTGCTGGGCTGGGGCATGCGTCCGGACGAGGCCAAGGACGGTCCTACCGCCCTGGGCCGGCTGTACACTGCCCTGGCCGAGGACGACCCTTATCATCTGGCCATCATTGACATGCAGATGCCCGGCATGGATGGCGAGTTTCTGGGCCGGACCATCCGGGCCGACCAGAAGCTGCAGGACGTGCGCCTGGTGATGATGTCCTCGGCCGGCATGCAAGGCGATGCCAGGCGGATGAAGGATATCTGGTTCGCAGCATTCCTGGCCAAGCCGCTTCGCCACGACGAACTGTTCGACTGCCTGTCCCTGGTCATGGCCGGTGATGAACCTCAGGACCTGGTCACCCGGCATTCAGCCCGTGAAGAAAAGAGCAGGTCTGGAAAGATTGACTTTTCAGACCGCAAGGCGCGCATCCTGTTGGCCGAAGACAATATCACCAACCAGCAGGTGGCCCTGGCCATGCTCAAAAATTTTGGCTTGTCCGCGGATGCCGTGGCCAACGGCCTCGAAGCAATTAAAGCCCTGAAAACCGTCCCCTACGACCTGGTGCTCATGGACGTGCAGATGCTGGAGATGGACGGGCTTGCAGCTACGCGGCGCATCCGCGCCGCAGAGATCAGAGGTCGGGAGTTAGAAGTCAGAGATCAGAGGCTAAAGAGCGAATCCCAAAATTCCTCAATTCCTGAATCCCTCAATCCCTTAATTCCTCAATCCCTTAATTCCAGAATCCCAGAATTCAGAATTCCAATTATCGCCATGACCGCCCACGCCATGCGCGGGGACCGGGAACGATGCATGGAAGCAGGCATGGACGACTATCTGGCCAAGCCCGTGGAGCCGGGGCGGCTGTCCCAGGTACTGGAGAAGTGGCTGCCGGTAAGAAATGATGAAAGAGGAATGATGAATGATGAAGGCGGAGGGACGCAGGCGGAAACTGAGTTCTCTTCATTACTCATCACTGAGCAGTCATCATTGGAACCGGACTCCGGGCCGCCGGTTTTCGACAAGGCGGATTTGCTGCTGAGGTTGGAAGACGAAGAGCTTGCAGCCAGCATCGTGCAGGAATTCATTCAGACAACACCCGAAAAGCTGGCCAGCCTGGCCGAGGCGATACGTGTGCAGGATTCCAAGGCTGTCCATGAAATCAGCCACGCCCTCAAGGGCTCTGCAGCCACCGTCGGGGCCAAAGCCCTGGCTGCAGTGCTGCAGGAAATTGAGGTTGCTGGAAAATCCGGCCAACTGGCCGGGCTGGAACGCCTGCTGCCCGAGGCAGAGCAGGAGTTTGAAAAACTGTCGGACATCCTTGATCAATGCTAAAGGGAACATCCAAAAATGCAGATGCAATCAAAGCAACCCAAAAAGCCATGCATTGTAGTAGTCAACGACGATTCCATCCAGATGGGCACTCTCAAAGTGATCCTTGAAAGAGGCGGATATGCGGTAAAGGCTCATTCCAGCGCTTAGCATGCACTGCAGGCCATGCACGAACAGTATCTGTTTAGCGCTTTTAAGGAAAGCAGGGGACAGGCACTCCGGGACCCACTTGAGCATCATTTTGTGCTTAAAACATCTCATTTTTTGGGACAAGTGGGTCCCGGAAGAGCCAGTCCCCATGCCACATGCAAAGCGCTAAACAGATACGCCCTGGGTCTTTTTGGTCAACAGGTGCGCTGCTGTAACCAGGGCATTTAAAGCGTTGCAGGCTTGGGGGTCAAGATGTTTGTATTCGCCAGTATGATCAAACCAGGCCAGGCTTTCCTTGTCAGGGTCATTTGTCCATGGGAAAAAAATAAAAAATTTTATAATAAAATGAATTATTATAATTGACAGGCGTAACTTTGTAAAATATAATGACTAAGGCGGGTTTTGCCCGCAACCCAATAAAGAAAAGAACTTTTTTGACAGGATTAACAGGATTAAGAGATTGATTAAGAGAAAAACATTTTTGTCCTGGCTCCCAGTTTAATGCCCTTCGGGCTTGCTCTGCGAGCAATTAAACGGGACAGGCGGAAGCCAGGCCAAAAGGTAATCACTCCAGCACTCACTTTTTTCCGGCACTCATGAATGTCGGAAGAAAGTGAGTGCTGGATGGTAAATCCAGTCAGCGGCATCAGGCCGGTGGCTGATTATCCTATCCATCCTGTTAATCCTGTCTAAGTTTCTTGTTTTTTATGACAGGGTTTCAGGAGTAAGTCACTAAATGTCATTTTTTATTGGTAGAAAGAAAGAGATTCAATTCCTTGAGGATGAGTTCGCTCAGGACAGGGCCTCGCTGGTAATCCTTTATGGTCGCAGAAGGATAGGCAAAACCACCCTGATCAAACAATTCATTCAGGAAAAAAACGCTTTTTATTTTGTGGCTACAGAGGAATCAGAACGGGAAAACAGGAGAAACTTTCAACACGCAGTCTCGGATTTCACACATAACACCTTACTAAAAAAAGATGTCCTTCTGGAATGGGATGAAATCTTTTCCGTGCTTAATGAGCACCAGCCGGAAAAAAAGAAAATCATTGCCATTGATGAATTTCAATACCTGGGCAAGGCCCGGACATCTTTTCCTTCCATTTTCCAGAGAATCTGGGATCAGATGCTGGCCGGATCCAGGTCCATGGTCATCCTCTGCGGCTCTCTCGTGGGCATGATGGTGGAGCAGGCTCTCTCCTATTCCAGTCCCCTGTATGGAAGACGGACCGGACAGATCAGGCTGGATCAGATTTCATATCAGGATTATGGACTCTTTTTCAAACACCCTGAGCGCATCAACCTCATCGAGTACTATGCTGTGACCGGAGGGGTGCCCAGATATATTGAACTGTTTACACCAGCCACGGATATCTTCCAGGCCATAGAAAGAAATATTCTGTCCAGGCAGAGCTTTTTATTTGAAGAGCCGGTTTTTTTACTGGAAAAAGAATTCGGCGAAACTGGAACTTACTTTTCCCTGGTCAAAACCATTGCAGCCGGCAACAGAAAGCTGGGCAGGATCTCCTCTGCCCTGGGCATGAATCAGTCCGGGCTGACAAAATATCTCAAAACCCTGCAGGAACTGGATCTCATTGTCAGAGAAGTTCCCATCACTGAAAAGAACCCGGAAAAAAGCAAAAAGGGCCTGTATCGAATTACAGACAACTTCATCAGTTTCTGGTTCAGATTCGTCCATCCCTATAGAAGCTACCTGGAGATTGAGAACACTGAAGTAGTTATTAAAAAGATCAAAGATCAATTCAGGTCAAGTCATGTCAGTTGTGTGTACGAAGACATATGCAGGCAGTGGCTTATGCAGAAGGGGCTTGTCAAATCGCCGCATATTCAGCTGATCCAGGCTGGCAGATGGTGGGACAAGGATGTGGAGATAGATCTTCTGGGCGTCACTGAGAACCGGGAGCATGCGGTATTCGGTGAGTGCAAGTATACTGCCGCACCTGTGGATGCGGATGTTTACCGGCAATTGATGGAAAAGGCACAAAGCGTTTCTTTGCCGGACGGCTCTGAAAAACACTATGTTTTTTTCAGCCAGTCCGGATTTACCGAAGCCATGGTGGACCTGGCCCGAAGTCAGGACAATGTGCACCTGGCGTCCATTTCCTGAAGCAGGTTCCAAGGCACGAGTTTCACACCCCCGCAGCTACCCTGAAACTCAAGAGGATACGCCTGCAAAAAGTTTTTTGTCACGCTGACCACGCTAACCACGCGAAGCGCGTGGCAGGGCGCGTGACTGAAGGCAGGACCCGGGCGGGAGTCAGGATCTTGCTTATGCTCTGTGATCCGCATAAGATGTCCCGATGAAATCGATAAACCCGGTAATTGAAGCCATTAGTCTGGGCAAGAGGTTCGGGCAGTTCACTGCCGTGGACGATGTGAGCTTTCAGGTGGAAGAAGGGGAGTTCTTCGGCCTCCTTGGTCCCAACGGCGCGGGCAAGACCTCTGTCATCAGGATGATGTACGGATTTTCTCCCTTGAGTTCTGGAAATATCAAGGTTTTCGGCCTGGACATCAAGACCGGGTGGAGGCATATCCGCTCCAGAATCGGCGTCTGCCAGCAGGAAAACACACTGGACCCGGACCTGAGCGTTGAGCAAAACCTCCTCGTCTTTGCCGGGTATTACCGCATCCCCAGGCAAAAGGCTGCAGAACGTACCCGTGAACTGCTGGACTTCTTTGCCCTGAACCACAAAAAAGATGCCCGGGTCAGCCAGCTCTCGGGAGGCATGGCCAGGCGGCTCATGCTGGCCAGGTCCCTTATCAACGAGCCCGGTCTGATCATCCTGGACGAGCCCACCACAGGTCTGGACCCCCAGTCAAGACACCAGGTCTGGGACAAGCTCAAAGAGCTGCAGACCAGGGGACTGACCCTGGTCCTGACCACCCACTACATGGAAGAGGCGGCCAGTCTCTGCCACAGGATTGTGATCATGGATCATGGCAGGATCCTGGTGCAGGGTTCCCCGGATGGCCTCATCCGTGAATTTGCCGGGACATCGGTGATAGAGGTGGAAAGTCCCGGGCAGGAGCTTCAAAGCTTTGTGGAGCAGAAAAAAATCAACCACGAGCAGCTGGCGGGCAGACTGATAATTTATACCGACGACCTGAACGGGCTGGGAAAGGTCATCAGGCAGAAATTCTGTCCGGACAAATGCCTGTTTCGCAGCGGGACTCTTGAAGACGTGTTTCTGCGTCTCACAGGAAGGGAGCTTCGGGAATGAAGAGAACCGATCTGACTTTTTTGTTCCTGCCGGTCTGGAAAAGAAATCTCATAGTCTACCGCCGCACCTGGAAGGTCAACTTCATGGTTCCCCTGTTAGAGCCCCTTTTCTATCTGGCCGCATTCGGCATAGGCCTAAGCGGGCTCATTGGAGACGTGGTCTACGCAGGAGAGAAGCTTAGCTACATACAGTTCATTGCCCCGGCTCTTCTGGCCACGGCCATAATGTTCAACGCCTTTTTTGAAAACACCTATGCTTCTTTTGTGCGCATGTACTATCAGAAGACCTTCGATGCCATGCTGGCCACGCCACTGTCCCTGGAGGAAGTAGTCACTGCGGAGATCGTCTGGGGGGCCACCAAGTCCATGATGGCTGCAGTCATAATCCTGGGGGTAATTTCAGTGCTGGGTTTTGCGGTCTATCCCTGGGCTTTGGTGGTAATCCCCCTGGCCTTTCTCGGCGGGATGGTATTCGGTTCGGTGGGCATGTTCTTTACCGGGATAACTCCAAGCATTGACATGTTCAACCTGCCCTTTTTTCTATTGGTGACCCCGCTTTTTCTTTTCAGCGGAACGTTTTTCCCGGTTGCCAGCCTGCCGGAGTGGGGCCAGCATCTGGCCCGGATTTCGCCCCTGTATCATCTGGTGGAGTTGACCAGACTCTGCACCATGGGCCGGATGGAATCAAACCTGCTGGTCAGCCTCTTTTACCTGAAAGGATTTGCAGCGGTTTTTTATTTCCTGAGCATCAGGTCCATGCGCAACAGGCTTATAAAATAGGTTTGCACAGGGAGTGCTGCCCGTCTGTTAAACATGTAGCCGGGCTTGGACGTCATATCATGTGCCTGGCAGTTGTGAATACAGAAGTCAGATGTCAGAGATCAGATTTCATTACTATTTGCATTCAAGGTGATCTTTATACCCGTTGTCATCAAATGTTTGACACCACAGAGAGCACAGAGATTCACAGAGAAAAAGGCATAAGATGACACTGCTAACTCTGTGTGCCTCTGTGTACTCTGTGGTATAATTTTTTCTGGTTTTCCGAACTTAGTGATATTCATAACTGTCTGGAGAAATCATCTTGAATGCAACTTGGAATCAGAGATCAGATGTCAGAAGTCAGTAAAAACAAAGCAGTGCCAGTTAGTAACCAGCAAAGGATCCCCTGTAATTTTTACCTGCATCAGATCTGGGAGAAGTATCAATGCCAGGGTCTATTCGCCAGGGGACCGGGAATACCTGCAGGCCGGCACTTAAGCTGATTGTACCGTAATTGTTCACCATGACAACTGGTTTTGTCGGGGTCGGTATCGGAATCGGGATCGGTATCGAAGCTGTTGGGGAAGGCCCCGCGCAACTTTGGCTTTCGGTTTTCTATCGACCCCGATACCGATACCGACCCCGACACCGATGGCCAGAACAAGAGTACACACAAAATGTGCTGAACAGTTGCATTGTACCTTACATGAAGTCTTGGCTGTATTTTAAAACTATTATTGTCCAATATCCACCCGCACCCCGTCCCGGACCTGATCTCCGGGATGAGTGATTACCTTCTCTCCGGGTTCCAGCCCCTGAACCACCTGGGTCCGGAGCCCGCTGCGCCGCCCGGTCTCCACCCGGCGTACCATGGCCCGGCCCTCCTGAAGCACAAATAGCTGCCACTTACCGTTTTCCCGGAACAGGGCGCTGGAAGGCACGGACATTACTTCCAGGCCCTCCCAAAGAATAAACCTGGCCTCCACCCGGTACTCTTTGCCCAACTGCTCCCAATCCTGCCTGGGACTGGTGATCTCCACCAGCACGGGCACCCTCTGCTCCTCCACGCCCAGAGCGGATATCTTGGTGAAACCCGCCGGTTCCACCCGGCGCACCCTGCCGGCAAGGGGTTTTTCTCCCCCCCAGCGCTCAAGCTCCACCCGCATCCCGGGCCTCACCCTGACCGCATCCATGGATAAAAGATCCACCCGCACTTCCAGTTCATCCAGGTCTCCGATTTCCAGAATCTCCACCCCGGCAGGCACAGTTCCTTCCTGGTAATGCATCCGGTTCAGCACCATCCCGGACACCGGGGACCTGATCTTAAGACCCTGTTCCCGCCCGAGGCGCGCCCCCTGGGTAATGTCCAGCACCGCCCGGGCATTTTCCTTTTCAAAGAGCGCTGCCTCCATGGCCGAACGGGCCGCTTTCTTTGCCGCAGTGGCCCGCATCTGTTCATTGTGCATCTTGTCCATGACCGAGGCCGATATTACATTATGGGCAAAAAGTTCTTCATGGCGTCTGACTTCCCTGGCCGCGTAGTCCATCTGTATCCGGGCGTTTTCATGTTCGGCCCGGGCAGATTCCAGCCTGGCCCGGGCAGCCCTCAGATTCTCCCTGGCCTGCTCCTGGGCTCGAAGGTCCAGCCCGGGGGCGGGCAGAGCCTCCATGCTGAACAAAACCTCACCGGCCTGCACTCCGTCCCCCGGCTCCAGATCCACCCGGTGCAGATACCCCTGCACCGGAGCACTCATGACGTAGGTGGTTTTAAGCCTGGTGTAGCCTTCGTCCTCCACGTACTCGGCAAAGTAGCCCTTTTCCACCTGCACCGTGCTCACCGGCACCGGGGAAGGGGTTAGGGCTGCGGCCAGAGCTCCCAGGATGGCCAGTCCGGCCAGAACCAGGATAATTTTCTTTCTTGTGCTCATCTTTGTTTCTCTGCCGTTTTGTGGATGATCTGACTTGTTTGCGCCAGCCCCGTCCCCAACTATTCCGTCTTCAGGGCTTCCACCATGTCCAGACGCAGCAGTCTGCGTAGAATCAAGAGTACGGACAAAAACGTGGCCAGCAGCACCCCGGCCGCGGAAAAGGCAAACACCCCCGGCTGCAGCACGAAGGGCAGCCGGAAGAAATCCGTACTCAGGGCCTGGTTCAACCCGTAGGCAAAACCGGCCCCCAGAAGCCAGCCCAGGGGGATGGCCGCCAGGGTGACTACCAGTATTTCGCCCACAAGAATCCAGCCCACTTCCACCCGGGTCATTCCCAGGACCCTGAGGGTGGCCAGTTCGCGGTAGCGCTCCTCGTAGGCGATACGGGCATTATTGTAGACCACGGCAAAGGCTATGGAACCGGCCATGACAAGCAAGACCGCCATGAATCCCAGGGCAGTATCCTGGATATAGCTGCGGATATTGACCTCGGCCTGTGATGTGACTCCGATCCCGGCGATAGCCGGAGTGTCCCACAAATGCTCATAAAGCTCAAAGTGCCGGGTGTGGTCAGTGAGCAGCCAGGCACCGGACACTGCCGGTCCCTCCCCCATGACCCTGTTCAGGGCCCGGCGCTCCATGTAGGCCCCCACCCCGATGGGCTCCTGCACCAGGCGGGCCACCTCCATCTCCACGTTTCGGCGGCGGCCCTCCATGATTTCCACCTGCAGCGTGTCCCCGGGCTCAACCCCCAGATGCCCGGCCAGGTAATCAGTCAGCACCAGTCCCTGGAGGGGCAGCTTCACCTGGCTGAAGTCCTGGTCCAGGATTCCGCGCAGGGCCGGTTTTTGCTCCATGCCCATAATGCTGGTCCGATAGTCCCTCTGCCCATGCTTCAAGCGCACCGGTACGCTGCGGTAGGTTTCCACGAAAAGCACACCGGGCAGGACTTCAAGCTCCCTGCTGGACTGCTCATGCACGGACTCGGTAAACACCAGGTGCACATCCATTTTCTGGACCAGCCGATACTGAGTATCCAGCATATGATCCACCGAGCCGAACTGGTAGCTTCCAAGAAGCAGCAGGGACCCGGACAGGGCAATGCCCAGCACGGACATCAAGGCCTTGAATCTCTTGCGGGCCAGGTTGCGCAGGATGATCCGCCCGGTCTGATCCAGTATCCTGTTCCAGACTGGACCCTGAAATGACCCCAGGGAAAATTTTTCAGGGGCAGGAGGACGCATGGCCTCGGCCGGAGGGCTGCTTACCGCGCCGCGTACCGCCCGGAAAATCCCCAGCAAGGCGGCAGCAAGAGCAACAAACACAGCCAGGGCCAGAATCCGGGGGCTCAGCCTGAAAATAAGCTCCGGAAAGCGGAAATATTCGCCGTACAGGGCGGCCAGTTCCCCGGCGGCCCACAGGCCCAGGCCCACCCCAAGAATACAGCCAGAAGTCACAATCAGGCCCGAAAACAGGATGTAGTGCAGGCCGATTTCTTGATTGGTGTATCCAAAGGCTTTGAGCACCGCGATCTGGCGGCGCTGGGTGCTGATGATCCGGCTCAGGAGCACGCTCAGCAGAAAAGCGGCCACCCCCAGGAAAATCAGGGGCAGGACCACGGCCATGACCCTCAACTGGTCAAGTTCATCCTGCAGGAATCTGTGCGAGACCTGATCTTCGCGCCCATAGGCCCCAACCCCGCCGTAAGGGGCAAGTATCTCATCCAGGGCATCCAGGACCGATGCTTCATGGGCACCGGACTGCAGGCTGACAAGTACGCTGTTAAAAGCTCCCTGCATATCAAAGGCCGCTTCCAGGTCACGGCGGTTCATCCAGAGTACGCCGAAGCGCTCGTAGTCCGGAATAAGATCAGCTGGGCCGAGCTGATAGACAAACTCCGGAGAGAGGGCCACTCCGCTGATGGTCAAGGTCTCCAGCCGGCCTCTGATGATGGCTCTTAGTTCATCGCCGGGCTTCAGGCTGTGGGCCTGGGCCAGGGGCTCGCTGATTACCGCCTGTCCGGGCTGATCCGGCTCAGGAAGGCTGCCCCGGCGCAAGTACAGACGGTTCAGCCGGGGCTGATCTCCGTTGGGAATGGACAAGACCCGCCCCCGCACCGGATCATCAAAGGCCGGAACCTCCAGGCGCACCGGGGCTGCTACCCTGGTCTGGACCGCGCTTACTCCGGGAATTTCTTCCAGGCGGCTGGAGACGAATTCAGGCGCGCGCTTCAGGTCGCAGAAGATATGGGCGAAATTGTGGGTCTGATAGAACCGGTCTTTGGAGAGGTTGACGGCATCCAGAATGGTCACCGCCAGGATCAGAACCATCACCCCCGCCCCCAGTACCACCGAGATGGCCGCCACCTGCCCCTTTAGCTCCCACAGATCCCGAAACAGCTTGCGATTAATGGCCCTTACCATTTCAGCTCCCCGGGCGGCAGCCTGTGGGAATTGGGCTGGACATAGGCTATGCGGCCGTCACTGATGCGGATTACGCGGTGGGCCATCCGGCCTATGACTTCGTTGTGGGTGATGACCACAGTAGTGGTTCCCAGCGTGGCGTTTATATGCTCGATGACCTCCAGAACCCGGACCCCGGTTTTGGAATCCAGGGCACCTGTGGGTTCGTCGCATAAGAGAACAAAGGGGCGCTTGGCCACGGCCCGGGCGATGGCCACCCGCTGCTGCTCCCCCCCGGAAAGCTGGGCCGGAAAGTGATCCATGCGCTTACCCAGGCCCACCAGTTCCAGGGCCTCTTCCGGCGTCATGGGGTCGCGGCTGATCTCGGTGACAATGGCCACGTTCTCCCGGGCGGTCAGGCTGGAGATGAGGTTGTAGAACTGGAAAACAAAGCCTGCGTGATTGCGGCGATAATCGGTGAGCGCCCGTTCCCCGGCATGGGTAAGGCTTCGGCCCTGATACCTGATTTCCCCGTCTCCGGCCGAGTCCAGTCCGCCCAGGATGTTGAGAAGAGTGGACTTGCCTGAGCCTGAGGCCCCCAGAAGCACCGCCAGTTCGCCCTGGTACAGGTCCAGGTCCACCCCGCGCAGGGCGTGAATGATCACTTCCCCCATGCGGTAGGTCTTGCTCAGGCCCCGGATTTCAAATACGGCCTTGTCTGAAGGCGGGGAATTGTCCATACAGCGCGCCTGTCCCGGGTTTAAACTTTGGCAAAGATTAAAGCTTTCGGCTCGATATCAACTTCCTTAGCTTTCAGTCCCAGCCCAGCAAGGGTCATAAATCCAACAGCCTCAATCTGATGATTTTTTTCAAAACTGTCTAAAAGAGTAAGTCACTGTCTAAAACAGGAAGCTGAGCATGTAGCGTCCCCCGGTAAAGATCAGGATGAAGGTCAGGAGCAACTTGATCAAGTTGGCCGGGATAAATTTCTGGGTCCTGGCTCCGGCATACATGCCCAGCATGCCTCCCACGCCCAAAAGTATTCCCAGCAGCCAGTCCGGGGCCACCGCCATTTCGGGATAGAAAGGAGCTATGGCCTGAAATACGACTGCCGCCACCACAGATGTTATAAGCGTGCCCATGAGGCAGGCCCCGGCTATAGTGTATACCGGCAGCTTGAAAACGGCCACGAAAAAGGGAGCGATTATCGCCCCTCCGCCGATGCCGTACATGCCGCCCACCACACCCACAATGGCTGACAGGGTAAATATACCCATGGTTGGAGCAGATATGTGCTCGCCATAAAACGAATATTCAATTCTTTTCAGTCCGAAATGGTGGAGCATAACCCTGGGCAGAGGGTCCCGGGACTTTTTTTCCTTTTTGTGCCACCGGCTGACCAGTTCCTGGAATCGCTTTTCCGAAGAGGCCTTGTCTGCGCCCGGTGGTGGTTTTTTAATCAGGGAACGGGCCATGACCAATCCGATGTACATCAGGACAAGCCCTGCAAACACCTTGAAGTGAGTGGGATCGGGAAGGAACTGCACCCGGAAGAAAACGCCGATGATCACCCCGGGCACTGTCCCGGCGATCACCGTGATGGTCAGGGGCCAGACCATGCGTCCTTCTCTTATGAACCGGTATACTCCGCTGGGTATGGCCACAATATTGAACAGATGGTTGGTTGCGCTCACCGCAGGGGTGGTGAACCCGAGAATACTTACCTGGAAGGGAAGAAGGAGGTTGGCTCCGGACACCCCGCCCATGCTGCAGACAAAAGCCACTGCAAAGCCGGCCAGGAAAGGGATCCACGGGGCCACTTGGATTTCTGCCACAGGGAAATACACAAAGCCTCCATTAGACGATGGCCTGGCCCCCGACACCGGTTATCAGCTTAAAAGCAGACAGAGGTGGGCTGGGGCAATTCATTCGCTTGGGTTTAGGCAACTACCTGAAAATAACGTAACAGTTTCAGGGTGGGGGGTTCTGGGCAACATGCGGAAAATTAAAAGGTCGCCGCCTACCCAGGTTTATAATTCTATTTTCCGGGATTAGCCTAAGCTTTCACCACCCAAGCAAATCCAGGGCACGGTGTAGCTCCCCTCCTTAGCCAAGGAGGGGTCGGGGGTGGTTGTATGAAATCCCTTCCTTATAAACATTCCAGAAGTCCACCACACAAGTAAATCCAGGCCACGGTACAGCTCCCCTGCTTGGCCTGGAAAGAAGCCGGGTATGGAAGGGGGCTAAGTATCGAACCACCCCCACCCCCTCCTTAGCCAAGGAGGGGAGCAGATCGAGGCGTGGCAACACTCTGTCGCATGCATCTGTAAAATACTCCTGCTGGAGCTTGATTAAGGCAACTACCTGAAAATAACGTAACAGTTTCAGGGTGGGGGGTTCTGGGCAACATGCGGAAAATTAAAAGGTCGCCGCCTACCCAGGTTTATAATTCTATTTTCCGGGATTAGCCTAAGCTTTCACCACCCAAGCAAATCCAGGGCACGGTGTAGCTCCCCTCCTTAGCCAAGGAGGGGCCGGGGGTGGTTGTATGAAATCCCTTCCTTATAAACATTCCAGAAGTCCACCACACAAGTAAATCCAGGCCACGGTCCAGCTCCCCTGCTTGGCCTGGGAAGAAGCCGGTTAAGGAAGGGAGCTAAATATCGAACCACCCCCAACCCCTCCTTAGCCAAGGAGGGGAGCAGATCGAGGCGTGGCAACACTCTGTCGCATGCATCTGAATAAATACTCCTACTGGAGCTTGATTAAGGCAACTACCTGAAAATAACGTAACAGTTTCAGGGTGGGGAGTTCTGGGCAACATGCGGAAAATTAAAAGGTCGCCGCCTACCCAAGTTTATAATTCTATTTTCCGGGAGTTGCCTAAGTTTTCACCACCCAAGTAAATCCAGGGCACGGTGTAGCTCCCCTCCTTAGCCAACTGAGCCTCGCACACGCTTGACACCGGGGCCATGAGGAGTTAAGCGTTATGGCATGTATATCAGCGGTCAATATTTCTCCAAGGATACGTTGAATTGGGTCCAGGCAACGATCAACGAGCAGCCTTCCATGTCCATGCGCGAACTCTCAAGGCTTGTTTGCCAAAAGCTGGACTGGAGAGCCGCCAATGGAAATCTTTGCCAGGTAAGCTGTCGAAAAACTCTGGCTGAACTCAACCGGAGAAACATCCTTGAGCTTCCCCAGAAAGAACAGTTTTATGATTTTCAACAAAAAAAGGCTGCCAGCAATAATTTTGAGCCTCCAAACGTAGATTGTACACTGGACCAGTTGGGTGAAGTCAATGTCTATCCGGTAGCAAGCCGGTACAGCAAAGATTCCAAGCTCTTTTTCCACCTGCTGGAACAATACCATTACCTGGGCAACGGTTCTTTGTGCGGGGCACAAATGAGATATCTTATACACAGCTCCACCTATGGCCACCTTGGTGCCCTGGCCTTTGATTCAGCTTCCTGGGCAGTCAAAGCCAGAGATAAGTATATCGGCTGGAGTGAAGCCGCCCGAAGAACAAATTTGCATCAGGTGCTTAGAAACGCCAGATTTTTAATTCTGCCTACGGTCCAGGTTTGTAATCTGGCCTCCTACGTTTTATCCATAGCCCTGGCCAGGCTGCCCCAGGACTGGGAACAACGATACAATATACGCCCCGTTCTGGTAGAGACCTTTGTTGATCCAGGCAGGTTTTCCGGCACATGTTACAAAGCTGACAACTGGACTTTACTGGACAACCAGACCGCCGGTCGCAGAGACGGAGTTCCAAAAAATATTTTTCTCAAGCCTTTGTGTTCCAACTGGCGTGAAGTTCTTTGCCGTGAACCTCAAAAGAAATTAGGCGAAATTCCTCTTCCGGAAGAACCAGAAAACTGGGCTGAATACGAGTTCGGGGCCATTCGCCTTTACGATGATCGTCTAAAGCAACGACTTTTTAACATTGCCCAGGATTTTTTTGCAGACCCTGAAGGTGATATACCAAAAGCCAGCGGTTCCAAGGCCCGGACAATGGGAGCCTACAGGTTTTTTCAAAACCCCAGGATAAATATGGATGTAATACTTGACGCTCACAAAGAGGCCACAGTTGAACGTATCAAAGAACATCCCGTGGTCCTTGCTCCTCAGGATACCACGACCTTGAACTATAGTGCGCATCCCATGACCAGTGACCTGGGGCCTATATGTACCAGTGAGGATACCCTCATCGGCCTACTCCTGCACGACACACTGGCCTTTACAGAAGAAGGCATACCCCTGGGTGTTCTGGATGCCCAGTGTTGGGCCAGAGATCCAGAGGATGAAAAGAAAAGAGAACGGCGTAAAGAACTGCCCATAGAGCAAAAAGAAAGCATTAAATGGCTTCGCAGTTTTGAAAAAGTCTGCGAAGTTCAAAAACTCTGCCCGGATACCAAGCTGGTAAGTATTGGGGACCGGGAATCGGATATATACGAACTCTTTTCCAGCGCTCTGGAAGATCCACAGGCTCCGCGGCTGCTGGTCAGAGCTGAAAAATCGCGTAATCGCCAACTGCACGATGATTCGCTGTGGGAATATGTCTTCAAACAACCTGTAAGCGGATCACTTAAAATACACGTTCCACGCAGTGGGTCGCGTAAGGCCCGTGATACCTGGATGGATATCCGCTTTACCCAGGTAACCCTCAAACCGCCCAAGCGTTTAAATAAGCATGGCCCGGCAACTGTCTGGGCTGTATATGTCCTGGAGCAGGAGCATTCCGATCCTATTGAATGGATGCTGCTGACCACCGAAGAGGTGCCGGACTTCCAGACCGCAAAAAGATGCGTAAACTGGTATGCAAACCGCTGGGGGATTGAGGTTTATCATAGAACTCTTAAAAGTGGCTGCCGTATAAAAAACCGTCAGCTGGGCACTGCTGATCGCCTGCAGGCATGCCTTGGTGTAGACATGGTGGTTGCGTGGCGTATTTATCATCTGACTATGCTTGGCAGGGAGATTCCCGATGTACCATGCACAGCTTTTTTTAGTGATGCCGAATGGAAAGCCCTTTGCTGTTATGTATACAAAACCTCCACGCCTCCAGAAGAACCACCATCACTGCAGCAATCAATATATATGGTGGCAGGAATAGGAGGACACCTTGGACGTAAAGGCGACGGTCCTCCTGGAACCCAAACCCTTTGGCGAGGCCTGCAACGCCTGGATACAGCCACAGAGATGTACACAATTATGAATCCGCAGGCTTATCCCAATATGCCCTCCGGACCCTGACCAGACCCACGGTGTCATGTGTGGGTAAAGGTCAGCCTTAGCCAAGGAGGGGTCGGGGGTGGTTGTATGAAATCCCTTCCTTAACGTTTTTCAGGGCCTCTGGGGGCTTGTGCCATCAGTCACAACCGGGGCCTTCTGAATGGTTACCCTTATTGCGTGTCAAGCGCAAGGTGTCAATTTTTTCCCGCTGAAAAATTTTTTCCCTGCCTCTTGCCTATAGAGTTACTGAGGTGTAGTAGAAGGGCGTCCTGTTTGCCGTTGAGGGAAAGTCTGTCTGATTTCGGCCTGCAGGAAAGAAGGCCTCGGTCCCCACCGACAGATGGGAATTTTTTTGTAAAGGTAATAAGACCAATGAAATTTATACCATCCATTGTCGCCTATTTTTTTGAGGACAAAACCGCCAAGAACAATATCCTGGCCCTTTTGAAGTTTCTGCTTGTCCTGGTTGGCATGATGGTCCTGTACACCCTGGCTTTTCACGGACTCATGGTTATGGAGGGGCAGGAGCATACCATCCTGGACGGTCTGTACTGGACTGCAGTGACCATGAGTACCCTGGGGTACGGAGACATTACCTTTCATACGGACCTGGGACGTATGTTTTCCGTGCTGGTTCTGCTGTCAGGGGTGATTTTCCTGCTGGTCATGCTCCCGTTTACATTCATCCGCTTTTTTTATGCCCCCTGGTTAGAGGCCCATAACAAGGCCAGAACTCCCAGGGAGCTGCAGAAAAAGACAACCGGGCATGTACTCTTGAGCAATTTTGACCCCATGATCGCCAACCTGGTGGAAAAACTGAAGCAGTACAACTATCCCTACTGCATCCTGGTTCCGGATCAGCAAAGGGCCCTGGAACTGCATGACCAGGGCTACAGGATAATGCTGGGGGAACTTGACGACCTGGATACCTACCGCAAGGCCCGCGCGGACAAGGCCGAACTGGTCCTGTTCAACAACGACGATCATACCAATACCAACGCCGTGTTCACCCTGCGCGAGCTGAGTCAGAGTACTCAGGTCATAGCCACTGCGGAAACCCTGGAGTCCTTAGACATACTTCAAATGGCCGGTGCCAGCCAGGTACACCAGTTCCCAGTTATGCTCGGCCAGGCCCTGGCCAGGCGGGTGCTTGGGGTGAGCATGCATGCCAATGTCATCGGCCGGTTCGGAGACTTGCTCATCGCAGAGACTCCGGTCATGCGCACTCCCCTGGAGGGCAAAAAAATCATAGAAAGCAGGCTTCGGGAAACCACAGGGGTCAACGTGGTGGGCATCTGGGAGAGGGGCAGCTTCAAGATCCCCCACCCGGACATGCGCATAGGCTCCAATACCGTGCTGGTGCTGGCAGGTTCCCAGGAACAGCTGGAAAAGTACGACGAGATATACGGCATCTACAACCTTTCCTTTGATCCGGTAATCGTCCTTGGCGGAGGCCGGGTGGGCAGGGCTGCGGCGGATGCACTGGCGGAGAACGATATTGATTACCGCATAGTAGAGAAAAGCTCGCGCATTGTGGCCAGCAAGGAAAAATACATTCTCGGCAATGCCGCGGATTTTCATACCCTGAAGCGTGCCGGGATAGACAAAGCTCCCTCCATTATCATCACCACCAACAACGATGACCTGAACATCTACCTGACCATCTACTGCCGCAAGCTGCGCCCCAAGATGCAGATAATATCCAGGGCCACCAGGGACAGAAGTGTTTCCAAACTGCACCAGGCCGGGGCGGACCTGGTCATGTCCTATGCCTCCATGGGCGCAAATTCGGTCATCAACTACATAAAGGGGGACAATGTGCTCATGGTGGCCGAAGGCCTGGATATATTCCGGGAGAAGGTTACCGGGAACCTGCACGACAAGAGCCTTGAACAAAGCAATATCCGCATGAAGTCCGGGTGCAGCGTCATAGCCATAGACTCCTCCGGCCGAGGGACAATCATAAACCCTGAACCGGATACCCGGCTGCAGGATGGAGACGAGCTCATACTGATAGGAACATCCGAGGCGGAGAAAAAGTTCCTGTGCACCTTTAAAAACGGCAACAAGCCATGAATATGCTTTTACCCATTTCATGCCTGGCCTGTTATGGGCAATAAAGGGTAGTTTTTACCCATTCCAAGACTGGCATGAAATGGGTAAAAAGATGAGGGCGAGCAGGAAAGATGCAGTCACATCAACCCAGAAAGCCCCGCAGAAGAGCAGCCCTGAGCATGAGATCGCCGGCCTGGGCTGAATCGCATGCATCCACTGCATTGCGCAGTCCGCGGACAATCTGGAGATGCTCCTTGCTTGCCTGGTGATCAAAACCTGAAGCCTGCAGGGCCTTGCGCAGGGATCTGCTCATGAGCGGACCTTCAAAATCAGTGCAGGCCATGGCGTATTCTATCTTGTCCCGGAAAGAGGGGTAAATCTCCAGCACAAAGTCCAGATCATTCTTGCTCAAAGACTCGAAGGCCAGCAGTTCAGGCGGCAGGCCCAGAGAATACATGGAGCATGTAAATGATATGGCTCTGGGCAGACTGACCTGTCCAATTTCCCGGGAATAGCCGAACTGACCTACGTGCAGTTTTCTGGCCCGCCTTCCGGGGACATATCTGGCCATGCGGCAGATTTGCGGAGCCAGTTCAGTGATGCGGCTGCGATAAGCCTGGCTGTAGCGCTCAATTACTTCCAGGGCTTTTTCTTCATCTATGTCCGCGGCAGGTACAATGCTGCGCGACTTGAGGTGTTCGCAGGCCGCCTGCACTTCGCTGACCGGATAGTCAAATTTGAAGGCAGACTGGATGGTGAAGGTGACTACGCTTGGGTATTCACGTCCAACCCTTTCGGCGCTGTGCGGATGCAGTCCGCCCCGGAAAGGAGCCGAGCCCATGCCCAGGATGGGATGCAAACGGACACCGGTGCGTGCAGCAACTTCATCAAACTTTTTCAGGGCAAGCTTATTGGCCAGGGCGGCCGAGGCCAGGCCATAATTCATGGCTGTGTCCGAACGGGCAAGAAACACCCTCTGGTCCTTTACGTCCTTGTCAGCCAGGTATTCATACATAATGTCCGAGACCTTGAGCATGGTGGGCACATCTTCAAAAAGCGGAATGACCTGGATAGTGGATGGAGAAAATTTGCCGATCCACTCGGCGATGGTGATATCCCCATCGCGGAACCTGGCACTCTGCCTGCCTATGATGTGATCAGTGTAGTAGCGGTATATACGGTCAATACACCTGGCAGAAGTGGTCATGGGCAGTATTACTTCGAATATGGGAACAATGTCGCGGCCGTAAACCAGACGGGCGGCATCGTATGAACGTGGGATGCTCTCCAGAGTCTCCAGTAGAATCTTGGCCTCAGCCCTTTCAACGGTGGGGTTGGGCACGCGCAGGGTCAAGCGCAGATCACGGCCCAGGACGTTTTTGCGAAAGTATTCAGGATAGTAGGAAAGCAGCTTTTTTACCACATAAGTATCAATCTCTTTGCCTTCCACGTCCCACATCTGTTCGTCGCAACCCAGATGGGAAAAGGCGTAATAGGCTTCGCGAATCTCATCTTCTCCAGCCAGGACGCAATTGGTCGAGAAAAAAGGCGCGGACGCATTGTCCGGATGCTGGGTGCTCATGCACCGGGGTATTTTCATGGTCTACCAAATCTCCTTGTTGTTTTGACGGAATTGTCCAGTGTGCTGCGTACGCTTCATGTCAGAAAACCGGTCAAAAAGCAAGGATACACTGATTTGCTGTCCGCGGTGAAAATGCGCCGGAAAAGCACTGAGTTCAACTTTTAAAAGCGCCTCAACCGGGACAGAGCCCAACCAGCGGTCAACTGAACAATAAGGCAATGACCATTTGGAAGGGATAGGTGGTTATCTGTCACTTCCGGGTCATTTCCCGGCGAATGAACAGAGTCCAGGCTTGTGAAATGAATATAAAAAACTTGACAAAAATCAGGGATGGCAGTTAAGGGCACCACTGATTTCACAGGCAACCAGGATATAAATCAACAACCATAACAGGGAGTTCTGCTCAAAATGGAAGAATCCGCCAGTAGATTATTCCTGCTGAATATGAACAGCTGCAAAAAAACAGAAAGACTGCTCTGCTCTGCAAAGGCGCAGAAAAGACCTCCAGCCGCATAGTATCCTTTCCGGCAACGGTTTTTCCTCTGCCGCCCTTTTGCGCAGGGCGGTCCGGCAAGGAGGAGAGCCGTGCAGGCCAATATTCTTTTCCACACCCCCGGTTATAATTACTGCAACACGTCCATGCTGCAGGCAGTGGTGCGTGTGCAGACGTCTGCCGGGGCTATACATCCTGAAACATTCACCCGCCGGAAATTCTATTCAGGCATTTACAGCACCATTTTGCTCATCCATATCCCGGATCCGTGACCCGGGGCCTGATCCTCAAGGCCGTGGGCCTGGTTGACTTTTTGTCTGCCGTAGAGTCGCGTCTGGACCTCTGCGGTCCTGTTGCGGGTGCAAAGGGGGTGCCCGTGGTTTGCCGGGACCTCTTGAGTGTTGCCTGATCTCTGCCACCGGGCAGCATGAGAAACAATAGATTCAAAACGGAGGAACTGATATGTCTTCTCTAATGGAAAATATCACTGCCATGCTTGAAAACAAGGAGATGAACCGCTTGAAGGAGGTTTTGAACCAGCAGGAACACTATGACCTGGTTGAGTTTTTCTCTGAGCTTGAAGCACAGGGCAAGCGCGATGAGCTGGCCATACTTTTCAGGTTGCTTAACAAGGACCTCTCTCTTGTTGTTTTTGAGGATCTTTCCTTAGAGACCCAGGAGACCCTTATTCAGCATCTGGCCGGAAACTGGGCCGTGGAAATTATAACTGAAATGGAACCTGACGACAGGGCCAGGCTCCTGGACGAAGTTCCGGCCAAGGTGGCCAAGCAGCTGCTTAACTCCATTCCTGCGGATGAGCGCAAGAAAACAGCAGATCTGCTCAACTACCCGGCAGAAACCGCCGGACGGATAATGACCCCGGAATACGTGAGTCTCAAGGCTGACATGAGCGCGGAAGAGGCCCTGGAAAGGATCAGAAGTAAGCGCAAGAGCGCAGAGACCATATATGTGCTCTACGTGACTGATGCCAAACGCAGGCTTTTGGGGGTGCTCTCCCTGGGGGACCTGGTGACCGCGGACAAGGCCTCCAGGATCAGGGACATCATGAATGAAAAGGTGATCAAGGTGCACACCGAGACAGACCAGGAAGAGGCGGCTGTTCTGCTTAAGGAACGCGATCTCCTGGCTGTGCCGGTGGTGGACCGGGAAGAGCGCCTGGTGGGGATTATCACTGTAGACGATGCCATGGACATCCTGGAGGAGGAAACCACGGAAGACATCATGAGCAAGGCCGGGCTTGGCACCCTGACCAGACAGGAAACCGGGCGCAGCCAGCGCCTCATAGAAGGCCCGGTGTGGGACGTGTGGAAAGTGCGTCTGCCTTTTCTGGTCATTACCCTCATCGGGGGCATGCTGGCCGGTGCGGTCATAGATGCTTACGAAGCCACCCTGGAAGCCATTGCCGCGGTGGCCATATTTATACCTGTAATCATGGACATGGGCGGCAATGCCGGCACCCAGTCCTCGACCATATTTACCCGGGCCTTTGTCCTGGGACATATTAGCGTCAAGAGGTTCGGCTACCACCTGACCCGGGAAGCGGGCATAGGGCTGAGCATGGGGGCAATGATGGGCCTGGTTGCCGGGATTATAGCTTCTGTCTGGCAGGGTGAGCCCAGTTTTGGACTGGCTGTGGGCATCTCCCTGGCCCTGACCATGACCCTGGCCACAGCCTTGGGTTTTCTCATCCCGTTTATCCTGGTCAGGCTGGGCATGGACCAGGCCGCAGGCTCTGACCCGTTTATTACCACTATAAAGGATATATCCGGACTGTTCATTTACTTCACCTTTGTCAGCATTTTCCTGGGACACCTGATGTAGCCAGTTATATGCGATTATAGATTTGTTGACGTTTTTGGTGCAGCTGTTTAACTTTAACTCTGGTGAAAGATGTTATGCAGTGTCGTCGGCAGGCATAAGCTGATTCTAAAACAAGGAGGAAGCGATGCTGTCAAAACATTCCAGGGCTGAATTGTATAACAAGCTCTTTACCAGGCGTATGGAGATACTTGAAAAAAGCAAAGGCCTTAAAGACCAGTGGCAGGAAGGAAATTACGCTGAAAAAGAAATGGCTTCCAGGGCCCAGATGGACAATATGTACAGAAGTATCAATGCCCTGGACAGCCAGGCCCGCAGTGAGCTCAACCACATCGACCATGCCCTGGACAGAATGATTATAGGCAATTACGGTATATGCGATTCCTGCGGTCAGGAGATTTCTGAGGCAAGACTGCAGGCCGTGCCATGGGCCAGGTACTGCCGCGTGTGTGTAAACAAGGCGGAAGAAAAGACAGGTCCTGATACTCAGGAGTGGGAGGAAAGTCCCCTGCCCGGGACAGGTTCCTGGGAATCAGTCTCTGCTGAAGAGTTTGAAGAGATGAGCGATGAGGAAATCCTGGAACTTGTGCACGAAAGGATACATGCAGATGCGCATATAGAGACCCATAATCTGGAGATATCCAGCATTGAGGGCATTGTCTATCTGAACGGGAGCATACCCAATGAACTGCAGCACAACCTCCTGATGGGCGTGTTGCAGGATATTCTGCCCCTGGAAAATATCAGGGATAATCTGCATATCGAGTCCCTGACTGGACTTGGATGGCATACCGGCGAGGAACTTCTTTACCGCCCGGATCAGATGGAAGAGGAGCTTTTTTTCAACCGGGATGAATAATAACAGGAGGTTGGCATATGCAGATACTGGTCCTTTACTATTCCAAGTCGGGAAATACGAGAAAGCTGGCCGAGGCAGTGGCCCGGGGCGTAGACTCCGTGGAAGGGGCCCAGGCGATAATCAAAAGCACCTCAGAGGTGACCAAGGACAACTTTCTTAACTGCAGCGGAGTTATCGCCGGATCACCGGTGTATTTCGGGGTGATGGCTGCTGACCTGAAAAGGGTTATAGATGAGTTCATAAGCTTGAGGAAAAAAATGGAAGGCAAGGTTGGTGCGGCTTTCGCCACTTCGGGTGATCCCACTGGCGGCAAGGAGACCACCATGTTTTCCATTATCCAGGCCCTGATGATTTACGGCATGGTCATTGTCGGCGACCCCATGAGTGCAACCGGGCATTACGGTACTGCCTGCGTGGGAGAGCCCGATGAAAAGGCCGGGGAAAACGGAGCCAAGCTGGGCGCCCGGGTGGCAGAAATCGCCCTGAAGCTTGGAGTGTAGCCGCCTTAATAAGTCCTTCCAGTCACGTGTTTACCCCGTGACTGGAAGGACTAATGCAGAAACATATTTCAGATTTAATCCAACCTGAATAACCTGCCGGGAATTGATCCTGACTGCCATAAACATCCTGCCCGCCTCTGGACCAAAATCAAGCCTTGCTATAGTATTGTGTTTTGCAGGTTGGCATTGCATTTAAGGGGTGTCGCCGGGGAGCTGGGTCAAAGATTTTAACTGTAAAAAAAAGAGGCCGGGATGTCTAAAGATAATCAAAAGCAAGGCCCGCATGTGCTGGGCCTGGATATAGGCTCGGTTTCAGCGGGCATGGTAGTCCTGGACCAGGGCGGAAACGTGGTGGAGACCTCGTACCGATTTCATCACGGCAACATCGCAGCAACAGTGCAGGGGATGCTGGACGGCCTGCACACCCGCGAGCCGGCTGCCGTGGCGGCCACGGACCAGACTCCCGGGTTTATCCGTGCAAATCATCGCTGCGACGACCGTGTGGCGGTGATTGAGGCCGCCAGACATCTGCACGGCCGGGTGGGAAGTATTCTGCATGTGGGCGGGGAAAAATTCGCCATGCTCTTTTTTGAAAACGGGCGGTACAAGGGGCTTAAGACCAACACCTCCTGTGCTGCCGGTACGGGCAGTTTTCTGGATCAGCAGGCCGGGCGTCTGAAGCTTTCCGGCATAGAAGAGCTGGCCGCCACAGCTGCATCAAGCCGGCAGGAACCGCCGCGCATCGCCTCCAGGTGCGCGGTGTTCGCCAAGACGGACCTTATCCACGCCCAGCAGGAGGGCTACAGCCTGGCGGCCATTTGTGACGGTCTCTGCCGTGGTCTGGCCGCCAATATCGCCAACACGGTATTCAAGCATGAAAAACCAGCCTCCCCTGTGATTTTCTGCGGGGGAGTGGCCAGAAACCAGGCCGTGGTGGAGCACATGGCTGCCATGCTGGGCAGCCGCCCGGTGGTGGACGACATGGCCCACCTGTACGGGGCCCTGGGGGCAGCAGTGCAGATGCTTGAGCGCAGGGTACCCGGAAATGAGCTTCTGGATGCCGGGTCGATAATCTGCACCGGAGAAGAGTCAAAACATTACGGCCATCCACCCTTAGAACTGGTCCAGTCACGATATCCCGGCTTTGCCTCCCGGGAGTCCTTTGAATTTCACCCGGAACAGACCCCGGACGGGGATATGGTGGAAGTGGATATATATCAGGCCCTGGAGAAGGACCGCACATACCAGGTCTACTTGGGACTGGACATCGGTTCCACCAGTACCAAGGCGGTATGGATGAGCCGGGATAAAAAGGTCCTGGCCGGTTTCTACACCAGGACCGCGGGCAGGCCGGTACAGGCCATGCAGGTCCTTTTGGAGGCCATGGATCACGTGGCCTGGCAAGAGGGCGTGCATCTGCAGATCCAGGCCATGGGCACCACCGGGTCAGGGCGCAAATTTGTGGGGGCCCTGGCCGGGGCGGACCTGGTTCTGGACGAGATAACCGCCCATGCCAGGGCCGCCCTGGAGCTGCACCCGGAGGTGGATACCATAATCGAGATCGGGGGCCAGGATTCCAAGTTCACTACCCTGAAAAACGGGGAAGTGACCTTCTCCATAATGAATACGGTGTGCGCCGCCGGAACAGGCAGCTTCATCGAGGAGCAGGCGGAAAAGCTGGGGATCCCCCTGCAGGAATACTCCGACAGGACCAGGGAGGTCAGCTCTCCCATTGCCAGCGATCGCTGCACTGTGTTCATGGAGCGCGATATCAATTATTACCTTGGCCGGGGCTACACCGTAAACGAGGTGCTAACCGCTGCCCTGCATGCTGTGCGGGAGAACTACCTGAACAAGGTGGCCGTGGAAAGCCTCATAGGGGAAGTGATCTGCTTTCAGGGGGCCACGGCCAAAAACCGGGCCCTGGTGGCCGCCTTTGAACAGCGCCTGGACCGCCCCATTCATGTCTCGGCCTTCTGCCACCTGACCGGAGCCCTGGGAGTGGCCCTGCACCTTCTGGACGAGGGTGTCCGGCAGAGCGGTTTCCAGGGTCTGGAGCTGTACAGGCAGGAGATACCTGTACGCTCCGAGGTGTGCGAGTACTGCACCAATCACTGCAAGATAACCGTGGCTGACATGCCGGCCGGGCCGGTGGCCTTCGGGTTTTTATGCGGCAGGGACTACGATACCAGACATTACGTGGACAACAACCTGGCCGGCCTGGACCTGGTCCGCACCCATCGCGCTACATTTCCCGCCGGAAACCGGGTAGAGGACCCCGGCGCGGTCACCGTGGGCATCCCCACAGCGGTGTACATGAGAGAAGACCTGTCAATGTGGGTGGACTTCTTCAACCGCCTGGGCATGGCCACCATCACCGGGGACAAAGCGGTTCAGGATGCCCTGAAGCGGGGCAAGGCCCTTACCGGGGCGGAATTCTGCGCCCCCATGACCGCCCTGCACGGCCAGGCCGAGGCCCTGGCCGGACAGGCCGATTATATTTTCCTGCCCTACTACCTGGAGCACCGGGACAAGGACGGGGAGAGCAGACGCCAGCTCTGCTATTATTCCCAGTATGCCCCGACCCTGGTCGCCTCCGTGGGAACTGAGATCCGGGATAAACTGGTTTCTCCAGTGCTCGAGTACCTGTATTCAAAGCTTTTCCAGCGCATGGAGCTTTTTCAGGCGGTAAGCAGCATGAACCCGGACAAGGGCTTTCTGGAGGTGGTCAGGGCCTTTGAAAATGCCAGGTCCGCCAGGGCAAAGGCCCGGCAGAAATGGCGCGGGACTTTCAACGAGCATTATTCTCAGGCCCGGGACATAAATGTCATGCTATTGGGCCGCCCCTACACCGTGCTGGACCCGGAGCTGAACAAGAAGATCCCGCAGATGTTCTCCAGGATGGGCATAAAGGCCTTTTTCCAGGACATGCTGAAACCAGGGGACAAGGAAGACTTCGACTCCAGGCCCTTTCTGGAAGAGCTGCACTGGAACTACGCCTCGGACATCATCAAGGCCACGGAAAAGGTGTGCAGCATGCAGGGGCTTTACCCGGTGCTCATGACCTCTTTTAACTGCTCCCCGGATTCCTTTATCCGGGATGTTTTTCAGGAGCTCATGGAAGGGGCGGACAAGCCTTATCTCATCCTGGAGATGGACGAGCACGGCTCCAGCGTGGGTTATGAGACCAGGATCGAGGCTGCGGTGCGCTCCTTTAAAAACCACGCCCGGCGTCAGCAGTCCCGTATTCCTGACCCAGCAAAGATAAACCCGGTCAAAGCAGACGGCATGTCCGGCAGGACCGTGCTTTTCCCCAACTGGGACCCCATTACCTGCCGGCTCCTGGTGGCCAATCTCAGGCGGGAAGGCATTGACGCGCACCTTCTGCCCGAGGGCGAAGAGGTGATAAAGCGCAGCATGCGCCTGAACAGCGGGCAATGCATCCCCATAAACGCCATAGCCCAGGAGTTTGTGGAGTATGTGCAAAGTAAGGACCTGGACCCGTCCCAGACAGTACTGTGGATGGCCCATGTAGAGATTGCCTGCAATATCCGCCTCTATCCCTACAGGCTGAAGCAGATGATAAGCTCATTCGGCCGGGACATGCACAGGGCAGGGGTTTATACAGGCAGCATCACTTTTGCAGATGTGTCCCTGAACGCGGCCATGCATGCCTATTTTGCCTTCATGTTCGGAGGCATGCTGCGCAGACTGGGGTGCAGGATCAGACCCCGGGAGAAACACCCGGGCAGCACGGACCAGGTTCTGGATAAGTCCCTGGGAATCATGGAACAGGCCATGCTGGGCAGTCTGGACAAGGAAACGGCGGTGAGGGATGTATGCCGGTTGTTTTCCGGCATTAAGACCCGGGAGAAAATAACCCGGCAGGCGGCTATCTTTGGAGACCTTTATGTCCGGGACAACCCGGTGTTCAACCAGGATCTCATCGCATGTATTGAAAGCCGCGGCGGGGAGGCCATAACCACGCCCTATACAGAATATATAAGAATGATCGCCCCGGCCTATTTCAGGAAGTGGTTTGCAGAGGGCAAGTATTTCAATCTGATTGGCAACAGGGCCATGCTGGCCACCATGTCCAGGCGGGAAAAGACCTTCTACAGCTATTTTGAAAAGGTTCTGGGCGAGCCAAGGCCCGAGTACAACGACCCGCCGGAAAAGGTCCTGCCGGCTTACGGGCTCATACCCGAGCAAAGCGGGGAATCCATGGACAACATCCTGAAGATCCACTATATCCTCAAGCACCACCCGGAGGTGTCCCTTTTCGTGCAGACCAGTCCTTCCTTCTGCTGTCCCTCCATGGTGAGCGAGGCCCTGGCTGAAAGGATCCAGGAAAAGACCGGAGTGCCCATAGTCTCCATCACCTATGACGGCACCGGGGGAGATAAAAACCGCAAGCTGATCCCTTACCTGGAGTTTGCCCCTGCGGAC
The DNA here is from genome assembly GCF_000174435.1 of Desulfonatronospira thiodismutans ASO3-1. NCBI lineage: Bacteria > Pseudomonadati > Thermodesulfobacteriota > Desulfovibrionia > Desulfovibrionales > Desulfonatronovibrionaceae > Desulfonatronospira > Desulfonatronospira thiodismutans. The sequence continues at coordinate 377,587 of NZ_ACJN02000002.1, read as the reverse complement.
CGGTCGGGTTAAATCATGAGCGTGTGCTCTCGTCCACATCTTCTGCCAGCCAGGCCTTGATTAGCGACTGGTAAGGCAAATCTCGTTTAAAAAGCCCTGGCTATGATGTCGCGGTAATTGCGTATGCGGCTTACGAAGTGCACCGGCTCAAAGCCCCGGGCATAGCCGTAGCGAAGGGACGGGTAGTAGCGTTCGTCCGAGAGAAGGGGCAGAACTTCACGCATGTCATCCCAGGAGTCCGGGTCCTTGCCCAGGTTGCGGGCCAGCTGGCGGGCATCAAGGAGGTGGCCCCTGCCCACGTTGTAGCTGGCCAGGGCCAGGTAGAGACGGTCAGGGTCGGGAATGTCCTCTGGCAGCAGCCGGTAGCGTTCCTCAAGGTATCTTGCCCCGCCCTCGATGCTCTGGGCCGGGTCCAGGCGGTCCTCTACTCCCAGGTGCCTGGCTGTTCTCTGGGTGAGCATCATGATGCCCCGCACTCCTGTACGGCTTACTGCCTCCGGATCCCAGTGGGATTCCTGGTAGGCCAGGGCGGCCAGAAGATCTGCAGGCATGCCGGTTTTTTCTTCCGCCTGCAGGAAATACTCCTTATACTTGGGCAGGCGCTCCTTTATGCGCCTGTTCAGGGCGCGCAGGTCCACGAAGTCGAACTGGGTAATGTGCCCGTAATACCTGCTGTACATTTCGCTTATGGCCTCGTCCCCTTCCCGGCTGTTCATCCAGGAGAAGGCCTCTCTGGCCAGCTCTTCACAGCCCTCTGGCAGATACCAGCCAAGGTTCTGGCCCTCGGTGATATCGAAGGCTATGTACAGATGGGGCATAAAGCGCCGGTTGACCTGGACTATATTGGAATCCGCCACTGTGCACTCGATTTTTTGCTGCGAGACGTGGCCCAGAAGAACTTCAGTGCTCATCTCCACCGGAGTATAATCCACGCCCTGGTATTCCTCAGAGAGTTCATCAAGCCTTTCAGCGTAGCTGGAGTCGGCGGTAACCTTGAGGTCCACATTTTTCAAGTCTTCCGGGCTGCCGGGCATGGGATTCATCTGCCTGTGGCAGACCACCTGCTGGGTGATTTCGCTGTGAGCCGGGCCGCGTTCAAAACGCTCATTGCGCGTATCCAGGTGGGTAAGCCCCGCAGCGGCCAGGTGGGCCCCGCCTGCCTCCAGGACCTCCAGGACCTGGGCAGTGGTGGGGACCACCTTCCAGTTCACTTCCCATCCTCTGGACCGGGCGAATTCCATGGCCAGGTCGTATTCCGGACCTTTTTTTACTTCATGGCGATCCAGGTAATAGGTGGTGGAGCCGCTGCGGGTGACTACAGTTAGTACTCCGGTTTCCTGGGGGGGCTGGTCAAGCACGTACTCTGGCGGATCATCTGTGCAGGCGGCCAGGGCCAGTATCAGACAGAGGCAGGCAATGCCCCGGAAAAAAGTGTCGAATAAAAATTGCTGCATGGAAAAGTATCTGGTTTTCAGGTTCCCTTCAAAAGTACCATATACAAAAACGCTTGGGATTTAAAGTCCTGATTAACCAATTTAAGCAAACCTTCAGCACATTCAGGTTTCTTTCAAAGTAAGTATTCAGGGGGTGCCGATCACGCCAGAGGCCTGGTGCCAGTAATCACCATCAAGGACCCCCTGAATGCTTACCTTTCAAAGGATTGCGTTTCAGAGGTTTGGAGGACAACTCAGGATTTTCCCAGCACAAATACGGCCTCCATGTGCCAGGTCTGGGGGAACATATCGAACATGGCCGCCTCCCGGATACGCCAGCCGGCCTCCAGGAAAGGCTTCAGGTCGCGGCAGGTATTGACCACGTCACAGGAGATCCATGCCAGGCGCTGCAGGCTCTCCAGCCCGGCCAGGGACTGCAGGTTTCTGCCTGCACCGCTGCGGGGCGGATCCAGAATCAGGCCCTGAGGGGCGAACTTCTTCAATGTCTGCATGGCCTCCCTCCGGCGCAGGTCGCCGGTATGGATGCGCAGATTGTTCAGGCCGCCCTCTCTGGCTGCTCGCAGGGCTCCTTTGGCTGCCCGGGAGTCGGATTCCAGGGCCAGGACTTTATGTCCCCCGGCAGCACAGGGCAGGGCGAAGTTGCCGGCCCCGGCGTACAGGTCTGCCAGGCTGTCCAGGTGGGCAAGCCGGGAGAGCACATATTGCACCAGGTCCTGGTTCAGCCTCCAGTTGGCCTGAAAAAAGGATCCCGGGCGGACCTGAAGGCTGATGCCGGATTTTTCCAGAGGAAGCTTCAGCCACTCCGGACTGGTATGGGCAAGGACCTTGTGGTCCAGGGGGCTGGCCGCCATGGTGTAGCGCCCAGGTGGCAGGTCCTGGCAGATGCGGGGAAGCTCCACGGCCAGGACCGGGGCGTGCAGCAGGCATCTGGGGCAGTGCAGGGGATGGTTTCTGCCCAGGGCCTTGACATGGGGGCGGCCGTCCAGGACTTCTGTCTGGCCGCGCCAGCGATAGCCCCAGCTTTCAGGGCTGGAAAAGACCAATATTTCTTCGGGAGCATGTCCGGACCACTTGCGGCCCAGGGCGCGGCGGATTTCTGTTTGCAGCACCTGGTGTTTGATTTTAACCTGGACCTGGTAGGGCAAAACCCCGAATCGGCATCCCCCGCAAAGATCACCCAGGGGGCAGGGATGCTCTTGCCTGTGCTCTGCCGGCTCCAGGAGGCGGGTGCACCTGGCCTGGAGATGGTCTCCGGTGCTTTTGGTGACTTGCGCCAGGATGCGCTCCCCCGGGAATACACCTGGTTCCAGGATGACCACCTGCCCGGATTCCAGCCTGGCCAGGGCCCGGCCCCGCCAGATGAGGCGTTCGACTGTGAGCTCCAGTTCCTGCATGCTTGACCGGATTAATCCCTGAACAAATCCAGGAATTCAGCGTAGCCTTCCTGCTCCAGGTCTTCCGCCGGGACAAAGCGCAGGGCTGCGGAATTGATACAGAAGCGCATTCCAGTGGGCTCAGGCCCGTCGTCGAATACATGTCCCAGGTGTGAGTCTGATCCAGCGCTTCGAACTTCGGTGCGCGGGCTGGGCAGACTGTGATCCGGGCGCTGGACAATGTTTTCCTCTTTGATTGGACGGGTGAAGCTTGGCCAGCCGGTACCGGAGTCGTACTTGTCCTTAGAGCTGAACAAGGGCTCTCCGGAGATTATGTCCACGTAGAGGCCTTCTTCCTTGTGGTCCCAGTATTCGTTATCAAAGGGAGGCTCCGTGCCGTCCTGCCGGGTGACCCGGTACTGCATGGGGGTCAGCTTGACCTCGGGATGCTCGGATACACTGGTCCTGTTGTTGCCGGCATCTGGAGTCGAATGTCCCCACTGCCGTTCCAGAAAATCCTGACGTCCCGAAAGGACCCGGTAGCGGCGGTAGTGTTCCTTGTTTTTTTCGTAGTACTTCTGGTGATAGTCTTCGGCAGGATAAAACTCGTCCGCAGGAAGAATCAGGGTGGCCACCGGCCCCCGGAATTTGCCCGTGGCCTGCAGGGCTTTCCTGGATTCAGCGGCTGCAACCCGCTGTTCCTCATTGTGATAAAATATGACTGTGCGGTACTGACTTCCCCGGTCTGCGAACTGCCCGCCGGGGTCAATGGGGTCGATGGATTTCCAGAATACGTCCAGAAGCTGGTTGTAGCTTATAAGGCCCGGATCAAAGTTTACCCGTACGGCCTCGAAATGTCCGGTGAGGCCGGTAGTGACCTGCTCGTAAGTGGGGTTTTCAGTATGTCCCCCGGTATATCCGGATACGACCTCCAGCACGCCTTCAAGTTTGGCCAGGTCAGCTTCCAGACACCAGAAGCATCCCCCGGCAAAAGTGGCCTGCTGGGCGGTTTCTTTTACTGTGTTCATTTTTTTCTCCCGAATTTAATGGTTCATCCGGCACTTGCTTTTACGCCTGGCCGGCTGTGCTGGGCAGGGTAAACATTAAATAAAGCGCCTGGTAAATGGTTGAACTGATAAATCAGCTGGTAAAGCTTGTTGAGTCTTCATTTCCTGCAGGTTATCCCTACAGCGAAACTTATAAAATATAATATCGTATCTCAATTGGGGACAGGCACCCCCGCACTTATTTTTCTGAAGGATGATTAACAGGTTTTAAAAATAAGCGCGGGGAGAGCCAGTCCCCGGAGGTCAATAAATAAGTTTCGCTGTAGTGTTATGCAATAAATTTTACTTGAACAGGTTGCCGGTTGGGTTTCCGGCACTATTGATTTATAGGTTTTCCCCGGGGCAAAGGCAAGCCCGGAAACAGTCATTCTAAAAAAAACTGCGCCGCCGCGAGCCCGGCGGTTATGAAAACCGGGCAAGGTTGCCTGCCCGGCTTTCTTGGTATAAGCTGCCGGGCAGTTAAGTTTTAACCATTCAGGGGGTCCTCGGTGGTGATTACTGGCACTCACGCCAGAGGCGTGATTCCGGCATACCCCTGAAGGGTTACATTAAATCCTGTCCCGGTTTTCGTCCAGGGGCGTATAAGCCCTGCAGCCAGTAAGGGGCGGGATATTACAACCTGATTTTCCAGGAGCAATACCAGATGATCCAGGACAACTACGGCCGGGGAGTCAGCTACCTGCGCCTGAGCATAACCGACCGCTGCAATCTGAGATGCTTTTACTGCCGGCCCGGCAAGGGCTCCAGATTCATTTCCCACAAAAATATCCTGACCTACGAGGACATGCTGTATCTGCTGCACGCAGCCTCGGGCATGGATGTGCAGAAGGTCAGGCTTACCGGAGGCGAACCTTTTGTCCGCCGGGATATACTGTATTTTCTGCATCGGCTCAAAAGCGAGCTGCCGCAGATGGAGATAAGGCTGACCACCAACGCCACCCTCATTGCCGGCAAGATCCGGGCCTTGCGCGACATCGGCATCAAAGGCCTGAACATCTCCCTGGACACCCTGGACCGGGACAAGTATCAGCGTATAACCGGACAGGACAAGCTGGACAGCGTCATGGCCAGTATTGACCGTTGCCTGGAAGAGGGGATCCGGGTCAAGATAAATGCCGTGGCCCTTAAGGGGGTCAATGATGACGAGCTGGGGGATTTTATCCGCCTGGCCATGGACAAGCCTTTGGACGTACGTTTCATAGAGTTTATGCCCATTGGTGAGAAGACCCTGTGGGAACAGGATTATTACTGGTCCTCGGCGGATCTTTTGACTCAGGCTGCAGAGTTAACCGACATGGTGCCGGTGGACAACCTGACCCGCAACCATGGCCCGGCCCGCATGTACAAACCCGGGCATGGCCTGGGCCGGGTGGGGGTCATATCCCCTTTGAGCGCGCATTTCTGCGCCACCTGCAACCGCCTGCGGGTAACAGCCAATGGACGTCTGCGCACCTGCCTTTTCTCGGACAAAGAATACAACCTGCTGCCCCTTATCCGTTCCCCGAAAATCAGCCCTGAAAGGCTGCGCCTGGTCATGGAACGGGCAGGGCGCAAAAAGCCCATGGGCCATGAGCTCATGTCCGGCGGCAAAAAGGAAAAAAGCCTGTGCCGGCGGGTCATGTCTTCCATAGGCGGATAAAACCGGGATTTTGCTATGCTCAAGGTGCACATCCAGACCAGGTCCATAGAGGATAATTTTGCATTTCTAAGCCGCAGGACCACCGCCAGGGTTATGGCCGTGGTCAAGGCCGATGCCTACGGACACGGCCTGGAAGAGACGGCCCGCTGCCTGCATCAGGCCGGGGCGGATCGTTTCGGGGTGGGCAGCGTCCAGGAAGGAGCGCGCCTGAGAGACTGCCTGGACGCGCCTGAAATCTATTCCCTGCTTGGACCGGTCTCCCCTGAGGATTACCACCTTCTGGCCCGGCACAGGATCATCCCATTTATTCATTCCCGGGAGCAGTTGAAGGCGCTGCAAGAGGCCTCCTGCAGCTTCAGAGGGACAATCCCGGTGGCCATCAAGCTGGAAACCGGCATGAACCGGCTGGGGTTCAGAGGAGGGGACCTGCATGAGCTGCTGGAGACCTGGGAGAAGTGCCGGGGGCTCAAACTGCACATGCTGGCCTCGCACCTGAGCCTGGCGGATTCTGTCCAGGGCAGGCAGGAGGTGCTTCGCCAGCTTAAGACCTTTGAAGACTACTGCCGGACCATGCAGGCCAGGGGTCATGAATTTGAAAAGTCTCTGGCCAACTCGGCGGCCATCCTGGCCCACCCGGAAACACATCTGGACTGCGTTCGCCCCGGCATCTCCCTTTACGGGGACAATCCCTTTGAGCATACCCCCTGGGCCTCCAAGGGTGAGGGCCTGGCCCAGGCCATGCATGTCAGGGCCCCTGTTCTGGCGGTGCACCACCTGGAAAAAGGGGCAGGGGTCAGTTACGGGCTCTGCTTTACTGCACCCAGGGACATGCGCATCGCGGTCATTGGCTGCGGTTATGCGGACAACTATTCCCGGGGCCTTTCCAACCGGGGCTGGATGCTTTACCAGGGCCGCAGGATGCCTGTGCTGGGCCGGGTCTGCATGCAGCTGAGCGTAGTGGATGCAAGCCATGCCGGGGATATTGCCCCCGGTTGCGAGGTTTATGTTCTGGGCGGAGAAGGGCGGCAACTGTTAAGCGCCCGGGAGATGGCCGGGTGGCTGGACAGCATTTCTTACGAGATTTTCTGCAGCCTGGGCAAAAACCCAAGGACTTACAGCAGGGCCGGCTAAGTAAATCACATGTGGATCATTCTGGCCTTTATCACCGCCGTGTGCGAAGCGGCCAAGGACGGGCTGTGCAAGAAAAGCCTGCAGAGCATGGACGTATTCACCATTGCCTGGGTGTGGAAGGTCTTCAGTCTGCCCTTTATCCTGCCTCTTATCTTTTTCACTCCCATTCCGGAGTACCTGCCCCCTGAATTCTGGACGGCCCTTCTTGTGGGGGGCGGCCTGAATATCCTGGCCACGGTTCTGTATATCCGGGCCATAAGCACTTCGGATCTCTCCATCACCCTGCCCCTTTTAAGCTTTACCCCGGCCTTTCTGCTCTTTACCTCACCTTTGCTGGTGGGGGATATCCCCACGCCCCTGGGATATGTCGGGGTTTTGTTCATTGTGGGCGGCTCCTATCTGCTGGGGGTGGGCAGGGAGGCCACGCTTTTAAGTCCCTTAAGGGCCCTGGTGAGCGATCCCGGGGCCAGGCTGATGCTCATGGTGGCCCTTATCTGGAGCGTGGCCGCCAACATGGATAAAATCGGAGTCATGGCCACCAGTCCCTTTTTCTGGGCGGTGTGCATCCAGAGTTTTATCTCCCTGGGCCTGACAGTGGTTCTTTTCTGCATGCGGGGCAGGCTGCGGGGGAAAATGCAGGCCAACCTGACCCCCCTTCTGCTCATAGGCCTGGTCACCGGGGTGGGTTTCGTATGCCAGATGGCAGCCATAAAGATCGGCCTGGTACCTTACGTAATTGCCATAAAAAGGACCAGCATCGTGCTCGGGGTGCTCATAGGCGGGATTTATTTTCTGGAAAAGGATATGAAGACCAGGGTGACGGCCACCCTGGTCATGCTGGCAGGAGTCATGCTTATAGCCATGTCCTGATGTTTAATCGCCGGTTCTACTCCGGAAAAAGGCCTTTTCCAGCTCTACAGCCAGAAATACGATTATGCCGAAGAGTACTATCCTGATCCAGGACTCAAGGCAGACGGGTTCGGTCTGGAAGATGTACTGCATGAAGGGCAGGTAGGTAAAGCCAATCTGCAGTACGGCCAGGACGGCAATGGAGATAAGCACCGCCCTGCTGCCCAGAAAGCCCCGGATGCTCCAGGCCGGCTCGTGGATGAACCGGCTGTTTATCAGGTAGAAGACCTGTCCCACCACCAGGGTGTTGATGGCCGTGGTGGAGGCCAGTTCATGGGAAGCACCTCCGGACAGCATATATTGGTAGTGCCACAGAGTGCCGATGACCAGGAGCACGGATACCGAGGCCACGCGCCAGATGAGAAATCCGGAGATGAGGGGTTCATCCGGAGGTCTGGGGGGACGGCTCATGACATTTCCTTCCGGGGGCTCAAAGGCCAGGGCCAGGGCCAGGGTGACTGCGATGATCATATTGATCCACAGAATCTGGGGCGGGCTTATGGGCAGGGTGTATTCCCCGCCTTCGCCCAGAAGGCCGATGCCCAGCACAATGGAAGCCATGACCACCAGGGCCTGCCCTCCGTTGGTGGGCAGGATGAACAGGATGGCCTTTTTCAGGTTGTCGTAAATGGTCCGGCCTTCTTCCACGGCATTGGCGATGGAGGCGAAATTGTCGTCGGCCAGGACCACGTCCGAGGCTTCCCTGGCGGCCTCGGTGCCGCCTTTGCCCATGGCCACGCCCACATCGGCCCGCTTGAGGGCCGGGGCATCGTTGACTCCGTCCCCGGTCATGGCCACGATGTTGCCCCCCGCCTGCAGGGCCTGCACCAGCCTGAGCTTGTGTTCCGGGCTGGTGCGGGCGTAGACGTCCACCCCGGGGACTTTCTTTTCTAGTTCTTCATCACTCATCTTTTCCAGGTCCTTGCCCGCCAGAAAGGTACGCCCGTCCCCGATGCCCAGCTCGTCGGCAATGGATACCGCTGTCAGGGCGTGGTCCCCGGTGATCATTTTCACGTTTATTCCGGCCGACTGGCAGTCGCGCACCGAGACACACCTGCCGATGAGCTTTGCAGCAGCCTTGACCGCTTCTTCCCGGGGAGGGTCTATTATCCCGAAGAGTCCAAGGAGAGTGAAGCCTTCACTGGTATCCTCCTCATCAAGGCCCTTTTTGTCCCCCGGGACATCCTTGAAGGCCACCGCCAGCAGTCGCTGGCCCCTGGAGGCGATGGTTTCGCCGCTATTGTGCCAGAAATCCGGGTCCAGCTCTTTCTGTCCATTTGAGTTCGCCTGGTGGCTGCACCTTTCCAGGACGCGTTCCGGGGCGCCCTTGAGGATGATACGCCGGCCGCCGTCCTGGTGGTAGTCGTGCAGGGTGGCCATGAATTTCTTGTCCGAGGAAAAGGGGATAGCGTCAATCCTTGGCCGGTCTGCGTTTTCCTGCTTCTGGTCAAGCCCGGCCTTCATGGCTGCCGCTACCAGGGCTCCCTCGGTGGAGGCCCCTTCCAGGCGGTAGACGCCTTCGTTTTCCTGGTAATAGATATGGGCCTCATTGCACAGTAGAACCGCGCGCAGAGTCTCAGCCAGAAGGGAATGCTGCAGAGGGTCTATGTTCTGGTCCTGGAGCCTGAATTCCCCCATGGGGTTATAGCCTGTACCGGTTATTAAATACAGGTCTTCAGAGACCTGAACGCTTTGAACCGTCATCTGGTTCTTGGTCAGGGTGCCGGTCTTGTCCGAGCAGATGGTGGTCACCGCGCCCAGCGTTTCCAGGGCCGGGAGCTTGCGGATGATGGCGTTTCTGCGGGCCATTCTCTGCACCCCTATGGCCAGGGTGATGGTCATTATGGCCGGAAGACCGGCGGGTATGGCGGATACGGCCAGGCCCACCGCGGCCATGAACATTTCCGAGGGCATAAGCTGGCGTACCAGGATGCCGAAGGCGAAAGTGGCCAGGGCCGTCACCAGGATGGCAGCAGTGAGGAAGTGGCCGAACCTGGTTATCTTTTTTAAAAGGGGCGTGGTCAGGGTCTGCACCTGGGCCAGCATGGCGCTTATGCGGCCTATCTGGGTATGGGCCCCGGTGGCGGCCACTACTCCAGCACCCTGGCCGTAGGCCACCATGGTTCCGGAAAAGGCCATGCAGGAGCGATCCCCCAGACCTGCTTCCGGGTCTGCCTCATATATATCCTTGCCCACTGGTACCGATTCACCGGTGAGGGCGGCCTCCTCGATCTGCAGGTCCCTGGCCTGGAAAAGGCGCAGGTCAGCCGGGACCTTGTCCCCGCTTGAAAGGACTACCACGTCTCCCGGGACCAGTTCTTCCGCGGGCACGGTCTTTTTCTGACCGTCGCGCAGGACTGTGGCCACGGGGGCCAGCATGCCCTGCAGGCTTTCCATGGACTTTTCCGCCTTGCCTTCCTGGATGAATCCGATGAGGGCGTTGACCAGGCAAACAGCGAAAATCACAGCCGAATCCACCCACTGCTGCAGAAGGGCGGTGACAATGGTGGCCGCCAGCAGGACGTATATAAGTACGTTGTGAAACTGCAGCAGAAAACGCTTGAAAGGCCCCTGTTTTCTGGCCCGGGGCAGCTTGTTGGGGCCAAAGCTGTCCAGTCTTTGCCTGGCCTGGCTGGAATCCAGGCCGTTTTCAGAGGTCTGCAGGTGCTGGAAGACTTCCTGCACCGGCATGGAGTGCCAGGATGTTTCGGGTTCTATATCAGGGTCGGTTTTCATTACTTCCTCCGAATAAATTTCTTCACGGGTTCTTTGCAGGCTGCCGGCTGAGCAGTCCCTGGTGCATAATTCAACACGTTTACTTGTGACTTATTCAAGGCTTGTCAAGGCCATGCAGGGCACAAACCTTTTTTATAACGGGACTGCCAAAAAGACTGCCTGCAGGATGTCCGGCTGCTGCCCTCCAGGCCGGGATGGTGAATACCATGACTAACACTACAGCGAAACTTATAAAACTTTTCAACCTGTCTAAATTGGGGACAGGCACCCCGCACTTATTTTTATTAAATGATCTTGGTTTTATTGGAAAAAATAAGTGCGGAGAGCCAGTCCCCGGAGATAAACCATAAGTTTCGCTGTAGTGTTAAGAATACACACAGAAAAAAGTTTTGAACACAGTGTCTATATCCAGAATTTTTATTTTGAAAAATGGAGAAATTTGCAGAAAAAAATAGCTTTGGTTAAAGATAAAGTAAGTTGCTGCCAGGGAAAAGGCTTTTCAACCCTCATATATCGCTGGTCTTTCATGGGCATATAAATTCCCCTGCAAACAAGCCACAGCAATGGTCTTTGTTGAAAAAAATCAATTCATATTAATATGTTATGCTTAAAAGTGACAAGCGTACAATCCTGGTCAAAAAGGCTCGTTTTGCAGTTTGTGTCTGATGGTGATTCTGGGTTAGAAGCTTAACCCATGACGGACGCATGGGAAAGAATACAAATAATTCTCGAAAAATCCTTGAAATCTGGTATTTTCCAGCTCTGGATAAAGCCTTTGCAGGGCAGTTTCGACCCTGATGCCAAGATCCTTAGGCTTCAGGCCCCCAACGAATTCGTGGCTTCGTGGGTGCGTGAGCGTCTGCAGAGCATGATCCTGGAAGCTGGTCAGGATGTACTGGGAGTTACTCCGGAGCTGGAAATATCAGCATTCAGGGCTGACGAGGCAGCGTCCCCCCTGGGTTCTCCCGAGAAGGCGGGAGCCAGTGAGACCCGGATGCATCTGCCCATCCAGAGCAATATCCAGGTGGTTTCCAGGTTCAGGTACAGCTTTCAGGATTTTGTTGTGGGCCCAAGCAACGAACTGGCCTTTGTGGCTTCCAGGAGCTTCTGCCGGGAACAGGTGTCCTCGGACCAGCTTTTCCTGTGCTCTTCCACGGGCCTGGGCAAGACCCACCTGGTGCAGTCCATGGGCAACAACCTGGCCGGCAGCAGCAACAAGGAAGCACTGCGTGTGGCCTACCTTACCGCAGAAGAATTCGCCTGCCAGCTGATTCAGGCCATCAAGTCCAAGCAGGTGGAGCGGTTCAAGGCCAGGTACCGGGATCAGATAGATATCCTCATGCTGGAAGACATTCATTTTTTCCAGGGCAAGGAAAAAATCCAGGGGGAATTTCTGTCCACCATCAATTCCCTGCAGGGACAGGGCAAGAAAGTGGTTTTAAGCAGCTCCTTTCTGCCCAAGGAGTTAAACGACCTGGATTCCAACCTGGTCTCCAGGCTTTGCCGGGGTTTCATGGCGGTCATTGACAAGCCTGACCTGGGCACCAGGCAGGAGATACTGCGTCAGAAGGCATCCAGCCTGCAGATCAGCCTGCCCCAGGAGGTGTCCCACCTCCTGGCGGAGCGCATCCAGACGGATATACGCCAGCTTGAGAGCTGCCTGAGCAACCTGGTGTTCAAGGCCAGGATGCTCAAGGAGCGCATCACCCTGGAGATGGCCCTGGAAGTGCTCAAGAACTATGATCTAAAGGAGCAGAACCTGGACCTGGAAGAGATAATCCGGTCCGTCTGCCGGGTATTCGATCTGCCCCGGGAGAAGGTCTGCTCCAAGAGCCGCAAGAAACAGCATGTCCTGGCCAGGAATCTGGCCTTTTATCTTGCACGCAAATATACAGGGCACTCCCTGAAGGACATCGGCCGGCGCTTCAACCGCAGGCACTCCACGGTTCTAAAAGGGGTGGCCAATGTGGAAAAAGAGGTCAACACCGACACTCCCCTTGGTCGGCAGTTAAAAGATGCAGCCAGCCGGGTTATGCCCAACTGAACCACATGCTTTCCGGATCTTGAATCTATATAGCTGCAAGCTCCATATCCCCTACAACCATCATATCCTCCCCCATCTGGGCCAGCACCCCGCTTATATGCGTGCCCAGAAACTTATCAGCCGTTTTTCTCAGTCCGGACAGGCTTTTTCTGTCCCTGATGAGATTGCAGAGGGCCGTGGCTGCCGCATCAGCCACGGCTCCGTTTTTGGCTTTGATCGTGACCAGGTCTCCATGTCCCAGGCTAAGAGAATGCCCCACAGTGGCCGAAGAGGAACAGACCGCGCAGGGAAATCCCGTTTCAGGGATGACCAGCCCCAGGGACATGCTCCGGTCCGGGTGGGGCAGCAGGCCTATGGTCCGGGTACGCTTAGAATAAAGGTAGATGTCGCCGCCGTTTTCGATTATTATTTCCGGTGACCGGACTGCAAGAAAGTCGGCAATGTCCTGGGCGATGGCCCCGGCCACGGCGGCCATGGGCCCTACCTGGAAAAGCCCGCCGGCCCGGGCCATTTCCTGCACTATATCCGGGGCCTGGTTATCCACCGGGAGCGGGGACAGGGAAGTCAGAAAGTCCGGGTTGAACTGTGAATAGGCAAGTATGCGCCCCCGCACCAGCTGGAGCCGGTCCAGGGCCGGGGCGCTCAGGTCCTGGGCACTGGTGATATACAGGTCGCTTTGCTCCAGGACCACCTGGAAGGAGTTTTCTCCCGGGCCTGGAGAACAGAAGCCGCGGTAAGCGCGGTGGGTGTTTATGTGCATGATTTTTGCTCAACCGCCTCAACAGATGGCCTTTTTAACCTGACCATGTGATTTTGATGCTGGTATCGGTGATTATTCCCACGTACAACAGGGCCGGATATATCGGCAGCGCGGTACGTTCTGTACTGACCCAGAGCTTTAGGGACCTGGAGCTCATCGTGGTTGATGACGGCTCCACCGACGCTACCCGTGAAATTTTGTCCGGGTTTGATGATAAGAGATTAAAAGCGGTTTATCAAGAAAACAGCGGAGTGGCCGCGGCCCGCAACCTGGGCCTGGATCTGGCCGGGGGGAGGTATGTGGCTTTTCTGGATTCCGATGATTTCTGGCTGGAGAGAAAGCTGGAAATGCAGCTTGCTTTCATGCACAAGTCAGGCTTTTGCATTTCCCAGACCCAGGAGGCCTGGATACGCAAGGGCAAAAGGGTGAATCCCGGCCACAGGCATCAAAAATTCGCCGGCTGGATTTTTGCCCGAAGCCTCAAAATGTGCTTAGTGAGCCCTTCCTGCGTCCTGATGCACTCAGACCTTGTGCGGCAGGGCTTTTTATTCAACGAGTCCCTGCCGGCATGCGAGGACTACGACCTGTGGTTGAGGATTTCCCTCTCATATCCAGTGGGTCTTTTGTCCAGGGTGCTCACCGTGAAGCAGGGCGGACGTGGGGATCAGCTTTCAAGAAGCATTATCGGGCTTGACCTGTGGCGTATCCAGGCCCTCCTGGATATACTGAATGGAGAAAGGCTGCAGCCGGAAAAAAAGGCCCTTGTACTGCAGGCGCTGCTGGAGAAGTCCAGGGTGTATATTGCCGGATGCCAGAAAAGAGGCAGGCTGGAGGAGGCGGCCAGGATCAAGCAAAAGCTGGATTCGTGCCTGAACCAGGTAAACCTTCGGGAAAGGTAGCATATGTACAATCTGTCCCAGCTTACAGGGAAGCTCACAGAGCCTGCAAAAACTGAGATGGTGGCCCAGGGCTATGCGGCCTGGATGACCTGGTCCCAGGAACTGCCTGATTCCATCCCGGAGACTCTGCAGAGTTTCGGCGGATGGGAAGTGGCCAGGGAGGGTCAGCAAAGTCTGTGGATGTTTCCTTCCCAGGACGTTCTGCATGCCTGTGCCCAGGTGTACAGGTGGTACCTCAATGCCGGGGTTCAGGTGCATATCAGGGTCTTTACGGCCAAACTAAATTTCGGGCCGGACATGAGCTACAGCCTGGGCCTTGAGGAACGTATCCGCAGCCTGTCGGTGGAGTATCCCCGGGACCTGGAGATCTGGGTCCATGCCAAGGTAAAGGAAAATATCGAACCCAGGCCGGGAATAAAGCTGGAACAGGCTGCTTCATCCTTTTTGCCCGAGGAAAAGCAGTGGTACTATTTCCGGGCCACTGAGCAGGCCGTGTTCACCTCGTCTTTTTCCTGGCTCTTCATAGTGCGGCCTGCAGCCCTGGAATCAGAGGCTGAACAGGACGAGGCCTGGAACAGGCAAAAGACTGTTCTTCAGGAGATGTGCGCCAGGATGGGTTTTGAGACCTTTGCCGGGCACAGGGATCATTTTGTGGTCCGGGTGGATGGAATCAGGCAGCTGAAAAACTGGAGTCTTGAACTGCTGGCCATATTTTCCGGCCGGGACAAGCACCTGTCGTGTTACCTGCTGGGCCTGGACAACCCTGGAATCAACCCTGCAGAGGGGATTCCGGACAGGCTCATGCCGGACTTGAAACAGATGGAACCGGACTGCCTGTATCTGCCCCTTAAGAATATCCTGCAGATGGGGCGGGCACTGGAGATACTTCCCGATGCCAGGAGTTCACAGGATAAAAAGATATCCGACCTGTTCCGGGCCGGTCTCGGGCCGGCCTATAAGGAGGAACTCCAGGCCAGACTTCCTGTGTGCCTGCCTGCAGGTCTGACCCGGGGGGGATTTACCACCTGTTTTTATTGCGGCCAAAAAAATCATGCCCCCGGGGACTGTCCCACCAGGCAGATCTTCAATCTTGATTATGCACTGGAGCAGCTGGCCCGGGTGGATGTACACGAAATTAACCAGGCCCTGGAAAGCCTTGGCAGTGAGGTTTCTTCATCTGTTTCCTGGGATGAGCTTTTGCGGGGCTCAAGTCCCTCCAGACTGGTGATGAGGGCCATTATGGGCATCAACTATCCTGCCCAGCACAGGACGTTTCGTCTCATGAGAAGGAGCAGGGGCAGGGAGTGGCCGGACGGGCTGAAGCAGCTGACAGACCCCCAGGAGGACTCCCGGTGGGGGGTCATGGAAAACCTGCGCATGAAGCAGACCGGTTTTGTCCGCAACAGCCTCAACAGGCTCTGCCTCAAGCACCCCAAGGATTTTCGCCCCAGGACCATGCTGGGCTTTCTGGCCCTGGAAGAAAACGACTTCAAGGCCGCCCGCGGTTACTGGGAAGAGGCTGCCCGACTGGGATACACCCCCATGCAGCAGGCCTATCACCATTACTTGCTGGCCAGGCTGGCGGAAACCGGTCAGGATTTTTCCCGGGCATTCAGCCTCTATCAGCAGGCCCAGAAGAATTCCCCAGGTATGCTTGAGGCCAGGTACAGGCAGGGTGTGTGCCTGGTGAAAAACGGCGACGTGGATCAGGCCATGAGCATTTTCCTGGAGCTTTGCAGGGACACTCCCGAGATATTCAATCAGGTCCTGATAGATCCTGAGCTGGCCCAGGGACACCAGCATCTTATGATAAGCCTCTACAGTTCCTGGAGGGAACGCAGGAAAAAGGCCCGCAGCGCTGAAGAGACCCTGCAGAACCTGAACCGGAAAGCCAGGGCATGGTTTCCGGAGTGCCACCCCCTGCATGATGGTTTTCAAACCCGTATCCAGGGACTCGAAGGCCTGACTTCCAAGGAGAACTATGCAGCCTTTGTCCGGATGGAGCAGGGCGTAAAAGAGCTGCAGAGGGACCTGGAAAAGGCCGTGGGCAAAGAAGTGCAGGAGGTAAAAAAACGCTTTGCCAAGCTTGAAAGTGATCTTAAGGACATAACTTCCCGCCTGGAAGCCATTCCTTTAAAAAGCATTGCAGCAGGAAAGGTTTACAGGCTGCTTAATGAAAGCCGAAGCCTGCTGGAAAACGTACGGGGGTTGAACACAAGCACCCCTCATGGTTACAGGCAGGCCCGCGATGAACTGGACCAAGCCGGAAAATGCGCCCAGCTTATGCAAAAAAGGCTCAGGAGCCTGAGGCTTTTCCGGGACGGTGTGCTTTTTCTTTATTTTATGACCAGGAGTTTTTTCTGGATACTGCTGGGTGTTTTGCTGGCAAGCACCCTTATTGTGGGTCTGGGCACTTATGTGGGCCTGCGCCGGGAAATGGACTGGGCCTTTTCAGTGCTGGAGCAACGCCAGGCCCTTATGCAGGCAGGGGTTTTACTGGTGGCCATGCTGTCCCTGGCCCTGGCGGCAATCAGAACGACCATGGTTTTCGAGCGCCTCAAGTCCAGGTACCTGGAGGGCGGAAAATAAAAAAGCGGCCCCCCTTGGAGAGCCGCTTGAAGATAAAGCGCAATTTTTTAGACGCACCCGGTGGGCTTGGGCAGACCGGCCATTTTACATGCTCCCTTGCCTGGGCCGGAGGGAAACAGCTCATAAATGTGCTTGAGCTTGAAGCCGGTGACCTTGGAAAGAATACGAACCATGGGCGCAATACCGTTCTTTTTGTAGTAGTCCTGCAAAAAGTCGATTACCTTCTGGTGCTCATCAGTGAGTTCCTTGATGCCTTCGCTTTCCTTTACATAGTCCACCCATTCAGGTGACCAGTCCTCGAATTTCTGCAGGAAGCCGTCTTCATCTACTTCAAATGTTTTGCCCTTGAATTCAACAGTTGCCATCTTTGATACCTCCTTGATTGTTATTCAGATATGTGTACGTCCTTTATGTCCGGAGTACATCCCGTCCTGTTGAGAATATACAAAGCCTTTTACGGCCAGAATTGCTCAGTGCAATACCTTTTATAATATGCTGGAGATGAGTTTTTTGTCAATGCCTTTTCTCCGGCAAAATTGCAGCCCGGGTCAATTCTCCATTTCTTCCAGGAATCTGCGGGCCTTTTCAAGCCCGGGGTCGATTGTCAGAACCTTCTGCAGCATTTCTGCGGCGGCATTTCTGCGCCCCAGTTCTTTATAGCATACCGCCAAGTTGAACATGTCCATGACTGAACCACTGTCAAGCTGCAGGGCTTTTTGAAAATCGTCTATGGCATGCTCATAATCCTTTTGTTTAAAATAAGCAACCCCGCGCAGGTTGAAATATTCTTTAACCAGGGGGTCCAGTTCTATGGCCCTGTTCAGGTGTTCTATGGTCTCGGGCCATCTGTGCAGCCCGGACAGGGCATAGGCTGAGTAAAAGGCACTGAGACCGCGGGACTCGCTGTCCGGCTGCAATGACTCGGCCCTGGCAAAATATTTTGCGGCCTGCTGGTGTTCTTCCTGCCTCAAAAGGTTCATGCCCTGGTAAAATGGCAAAAAAGAAGCATCCGGGTATATTTTTTTGAGCTGTTCAAGTTTGCCGGCGGCGGCAATAGGATCTTCCTCTTCGGCCAGGATGCGGCCTGCAAACATCCCGATGCTGGCTCTGGGTGTTCTTTCGCGAAAAAGAAAGCCGGGAACGAAGCTGTAGTTGGCGGGAATTTCCAGGTCCGGGTGCATTGTGGAAACGGAATACAGGCTGTAGCCCATGAGTTTGAGCCCCCTGGACAGCTCCATGAGTTCCCGGCCCATGTCCGGTCTGGAGATGTCCGGGAGGCTGGAGATGTCTGTGACCGGCCCCCGGGTAAGCCAGCCGGTTTCTTTCAGGGTGGTAAACTTGGGCAGGCCTGAAGCCTCGTAGTTGCTCCCGGTATGAAAGTCTCCGGCCAGCTGGGCCACTTCGGTAAGTGCCCGGATGGCGGCCATTTCCGGGGAGGTGGCAGTACCTGCGGTAAATACTATTTCGCTTAGGCCCGGAAAGGTCCCGGGGTCGTATGCCAGGGCCCCCACCGTGGGAACCGGGTATCCCAGGCTCATGTCCTTGAGCCACACCTTTATGTTATGCCTGGAAAATCTGTCTAAAAGATCCCGCAGTACGGGGCTTTTAATGCTTTCCTGATTGATGGTGGGGATCTGAAGGTGCTCTTTGTCCACAATGGCACTAACGTGTCTTTCAACAAGTTCGCATGCTCCCTGGAGGATGGATTCCTCAAGGGTGTTGCCTGCACTGCTGCCGTTGAATTCACTTAGTTTTTTGAACCAGTCCAGGGGCACATACTCCTGTCTTGCTTCATAAACATTCAGGGCCGGGGTGAAGCGCCACTGTATAAGGTCCAGGACTTCTTCGGCCTGTTGCCGGGAAATATCTTCCTGCACTGATTTGATGATTTCCGCTGTGGGTATCAGCTGATCCCCCCATCTTGACCTGGCTTTTTTCCAGGACAGGCGGATGAAATTTTCATCACTGGAGACAAAGCTGAAAAAGGAATACCGTTCAATAAGCTCCATGAGGGCCGAGCACTGGGCCTGGGCAGGTGAGACTCCCTTGCCCATCTGCTGGCGTTTGGGCACGCCCATGTCCCTGGCCCTGACCCCGTAATAGCTGAAATAAACCGGTATGCCCAGGCGACCGGTGTCAATGCGTTTGATTTTTTTTAAAATAGCCTGGCCATGCTGGTTTAGCGCCCCGGTGACCTTTTCCACGGTCTCTTGTGGTGTAAGGGCCTTGTCTGCTTCCTGGGTGTAGCCTTTGGGGCTGGAGCCGATTTTTATCATATCTGCCGGGCCTTCATGCGGTAAATGGTTATTTTGTGGCTTTCCTGGTCTTCATAGTCATCTGCTGAACTGTCCCTGCACTCCAGGGTCTTGTGGCTGATCTGGAAATTTTCCTGGGCCTTGTTGAAAAAAGCCGGCGATTTTCTGGCATTGCTGGCGGACAGGATTATTTCGCCGTGCAGGGAAGTATCCAGATGTTTATCCAGAAACCGGATCAAGTATGGGTAGATGTTTTCCTGGTAGAGAATCTCTGCTCCCAGGATGCTGTCAAAACTCCTGGAAAGGTGGTCAGCAGTGAAATCCACTGTCTGGACAGAGGCACGTTCTTGAAGGTTGTTCTGCAGGATGTTTATCCTGGCAAAGAGCAGGGCATCGGGATGATTGTCGGTGATGAGCACCTTGTGTCCCCTGGCTGCAGCCACCAGGCCGCAGAGTCCGACTCCTGCACCCAGTTCCAGCATGTCCAGGGGCTTGTCTGCAGGAAGGGAGCACAGGTAGTAGCCAAGTATCACCGAAGCCGGCCATATTTTGGCCCAGAAGGGCAGCTCCAGTCTGTCCCCGGCTGTTTCCGCCAGTTGATCAATATAGGCTTCCATGTCGGCAATCTGCAGGATTTCAAGGGTCATGTCCTTAATGCGTACAGGCTCAAAAGTCACCTCATATCTTTCCCGGGCGCGGGCGAGAAGCTCATCCATACTCTCTGTCTGCAAAAAGTCCGTGTCCTGCACTGTGTTACCTCCAAAATAAGGGTTGCCTTTTTATATTTATTTCATACCTTGCAGGTCTGAAAAAATGACAGAATTTTTTTAGTACGAAAAAAGTAAATTTCTGGGAGCAGGGACGCGGCTGAATGTCTGGATAGTTTTGGTTTGCAGGTTGAATGCAGTCTGGTGCGGCTGCCTGGTTATACGTTTTTGGAGGCGGCATCCGGATTTGAACCGGAGAATGGCGGTTTTGCAGACCGCTGCCTTACCACTTGGCTATGCCGCCCGGTGTTTGCAAGCTGATTTAAATGGAGCGGGAGACGGGATTTGAACCCGCGACTTCAACCTTGGCAAGGTTGCACTCTACCACTGAGTTACTCCCGCCCTCAGGGAAAGAAATTGATAAAACACAGAGTGTGAGGTGTCAAGAACAATTTTGGACAGGCAGGGAAAATGCCTGCCTCCCGGCTGGAGCCGGGTCAATGGTTTTTTAGACGCCGGTCCTGCCCGTTGGCTGGATAAAGTTTTCTACTCCGGACAGGCTGCGGAAGCAAAGGCCGTTTTTAATGCCTGTAAAGACCTGCCGGGAATCAAGCACTCTTGATCCGGCCAGATAGTCGATTCCCATGCGGCCCAGGCAGCAGGCCATGGGGGTGCTTGGACCCATGAGCACCCTGATGCTGCCTGTATCACACAGGTTCAGTATCCCGGCCAGGGAACCGTTTAAAAGCGTGGTGGCGGTAATTGCCACAAGCTGAGCCCGGGGCAGAATCCTTGGCATTTCAGTGCTGGGCAGGTCAAAATCCCTGGGCCTTTTTTCCAGGACCCAGAAGTTCTTGAAGGCGTTTTTTATTTTACTGACAAAGGGAAAATGCCCTATCACCGCCACGTTTTTCCCCTGTCCAAGCTCCAGGATAAGCTCCTGGGCTTTGGCCTGAATTTCGCCGCGGCGACTGTTGAGGATACAGTTGGCAGAAGCCAGGGCAAAAGAGGCCTGCACAGTGTCCTGGTTTTGCAGCCCAGGCAGAAGCTGGTGCAGGGACTGGTTCTGGCCTGGTTCATGTCCTGAATCCAAAGGGACGTCGTCCAGGGGAACCCTGGAGCATATCCCCGCACCCTGCTCAGCCTGTACACCCACCAGGAGCTGTCCCTGCACAAGTTCTCTCACGGCACTGTCCGGGCGGGTGCGGGCCTCGTGAACGATTTCGCTTATGATCTGCTGCTGGGTGATCTGCATTTACAGCTCTCCAGACCCCAAAAAGGGGGTCCTTGCTTAAAAGAAGTTTGCGGGGCTTAGTCAGACAAGGTTCAGAATAAACAATTTTCAGGTTCAGGACAACAAAAACAATGGGTATATCTTTACATCACCGGTTTTATGAGATATAAGGCACTTTTTATTCAGGAGCAGCTTCTGAAATTAAAAGCAGCAATATGCCTGTTTTTGCATGCAGGCTTAGAACCTCCGGCCGGGACCGGAAAAAAAGACGGTTGCCATGCTGGAAAGGGGGCGTTGCCCCTTTTAAATCATCCAACAGGAGACCCACGTAATGAACCAGGCTGACATTGATTCTTTCAGAGAAATTCTCAGGAAAATGCGGCAGGACATCCTGGAACAAGGCGAAGATACCCTGGAGGACATGACCGGAGAACGGGAAATGTACGCTGATCCTGCTGACAGGGCTTCAGCCGAATCAGACCGGGCCTTTACCCTGAGACTCAGGGACCGTGACCGCAAGCTTATCAAAAAGATCGACGAGGCCCTGGAGCGCATCGAAGACGGTACATACGGAGAGTGCGAAGACTGCGGTGAAGATATCTCCAAGCCCAGGCTCAAGGCCAGGCCTGTAACCACGCTCTGCATCAAATGCAAGAGCAGGCAGGAGCAGCAGGAAGCCCTGCACGGGGATTAACAGTCCCGGGCGCAGACCTCTCTTTTTTCCACCAGGGCTTCTTTCTGACCTGTACAGAGAGAAGCGTGCCTGAAAATACAACCCGCAGTCCTCTTTTTGCCGGCTGTTCAAGCAGATGCCAGGGAATGCAGCCGGCCCGGATGATCTTTTATGGAGGCCAATTTTTTCCGGTTCGCAGTCCAGGAGCTTTTTGACAAGGTTCAGGGCGTTCGCATTGAAAAGGTATATATGCCGGGCAGGGATATCTATACCCTGGACATGGGCAAAAGGGGCAATCTGATCCTGGCCTGCTCACGCAAACAGGGTTTTTTCACCCTCTCCAGCACAAAGCCTCCCAATCCTTCAAAGCCTCCGGCGCAGGCCATGCGGCTTCGCAAACACATCAAAAACAGGCGCATCCTGGACATGATCAGTATGTGGCCTGAAAGGCGCATCTTCCTGCGCCTTTTTGCTGCTGATCCGGTTTGGCTTGAACTGGACCTGGTCAGGGGCTTGAGCGTGGTGGATGATCCCGGGGTTTCTCCGGAAGACAGTATTGCCTGGCCTGACCTGGAGTCTTTTTTTGCAGACAAAGAGATCTGGAAAACCCACCCCCAGCTTACTCCTCCCCTTAGACAGGAACTGACCCGGCGCAGCCCGGATGAGGCCGGGCGGCTTCTGCAGGATCTGGCCGCAGGCCGGCCCGAGGGATTTTTCATTTGTGAAAAAGGCCCTGACAGGCTGGGCCTTAGCTGCTTCAGGATCACGGACAGCGACACCTGCCGGGAGTTTGACTCCGCCCTTGAGGCTTGTGCAGCTTTTGCAGAACCTGGGCTGCAAAGTCTCCTTGATGCGCCCATAGAAAAGGCCCGGGAAAAAGAGGAGAAAAAAAAGAACAGAAAACTGCAGAAAAAAATGCAACAGATCCAGGAAGACCACAAGCGTCTTCTGGAGATGACAAAACTTGAGGACCAGGGAAAAATTATCCAGAACAATCTCTACCAGCTGGACCCGGAACAAAAAACCGCCGGCCTGAGATTAAAGGATCACCATGGCCTGGAGCATGAACTGGAGCTGGACCCTGGCAGAACCGTCCGGGAGAACATGCAGTGGTTTTTTAAAAGGGCCAGGAAGGGCAAAAGGGGCCTGGAGGCGGTATCCAGGAGAAAAAATGAGCTTGCCGGCCCGGAGCTGGGAAGCCATCAGGCTGATGCCTCCAGACAGGAAAAAGAGTCCAGGCAGGCGCAGTCTTCAGATTCCAGAAGCGATCTACACAGAAAGGCCCATGTATTCAGGTCCAGTGACGGGTATACCATACTCAGGGCCAAAAACAGCCGGGTGGCCGGGGACCTTCTGCGGAAGTACGCTTCATGGTTCGACTACTGGCTGCACTCCCAGGACGGACCCGGGGCGCATACAATATTGAAGCGCCGGGGCAGGGAGGAATCTGTCCCGGAAAGGACCCTGGAAGAAGCAGCTGTTCTGGCGGCTCTGGCCAGTTTTCAGAAAAATGAGGGCAGGGCCCGGATAATGTGCGCCTTAGTCAAGGATGTAAAGCCGGTTAAAGGTGCTGCGCCGGGCCGGGTCAAAGTGGACAGGGTGTATAAAAGTCTTGTGGTGGAGCCGGACCCGGACCTGGAAGCAGGGCTTAAGGTGGACAAGAGCTGAGCAGGAGGAACCTGCGTACTTTTCTGGAGCAAAAAATGGAAGAAAGCATGCACAAGGCCTTTGACGAGCTGCAGGAAAAGGTGGACTCCCAGGCCCTGCAGGACTTCGGTCCGGAGGTGTACAGGCGCTGGAAAAACCCGGATTACATGGCCAGGATGCAGAACCATGACTGCATGGCCGCAGTGACCGGGTCCTGCGGCAACAGGGTGGAAATATACCTGGTTCTGGAGCAGGAGGTTATTGCCAGGGCAACTTTTTTCAGCGAGGGATGCGGGTCAAGCGTGGTCTGTGCTTCCATGACCTGCGAACTGGCCCGGGGCAGGACCCTGGATCAGGCCCTTGCGCTCGGGGCTGGAGACGTGATGCAGGCCCTGCCCGGGATGCCCGGGTCCAAGAAACATTACGCAGCCCTGGCAGTAAAGGCCCTGCACAGGGCCATTGAAACATGCGGATAATAGAGGCAAACGCCTTTTTAATCAGGTTCGGTGCTTTACGGTTTTGATTAATCGCGCCACTGGCGCAATCATGTCCCGGTTTACCAGACCCTGGCTCTTAGCCAGGCGTTTTCCCTGTTTCTCCCCAATCCTTCATCCCTAAATCCCTCAATTCCCCAATCCCTAAATCCCTGAATCCCTGAATCTTCGATCAGGCGCTTTTGGCCTCCTGCTGGTAAAAGAGCAGGGGGTCGATGCCCTTTTCCACCACTTCCTTGTTGATAAGGCACTCCTGTACTCCCTGCAGGGACGGCAGGTTGTACATGACGTCCATCATTATGGATTCCATGACGTTGCGAAGTCCTCTTGCTCCGGTCTTTCTTTCCAGGGCCTTGGCAGCAATGGCCCGCAGGGCGTTTTGAGTGAACTTGAGGTTGATATCGTCCAGTTCGAACATCTTCTGGTACTGCTTGACCAGGGCGTTTTTGGGCTCGGTCAGGATGCGCACCAGGTCGTCTTCTGTAAGTTCTTCCAGGGAGGACACCACGGGAATGCGGCCCACAAATTCGGGTATGAGCCCGTACTTGATCAGATCAGCCGGATGGGCCATGCTGATGAGCTCATTGGGGGTGGCCCCGAACTGGCTGCCAAGCTCTGCACCGAATCCCATGCTGCCCTTCTGAACTCTTTCCCGGACTATCTTGTCCATCCCGATAAATGCGCCCCCGGCAATGAACAGGATATTGGAAGTGTCCATGCGGATGAATTCCTGCTGGGGATGCTTGCGTCCCCCTTTGGGGGGGATATTGGCCTCGGTGCCTTCGATGATTTTTAAAAGTGCCTGCTGAACTCCTTCCCCGGAAACGTCCCTGGTAATGGATGGACTGTCCGACTTGCGGGCTATCTTGTCTATTTCATCCACGTAGATAATGCCCTTGGACGCGGCCTCCAGGTCATAGTCAGCGTTCTGCATGAGCTGAACCAGGATGTTTTCCACGTCTTCGCCTACGTATCCGGCCTCGGTGAGAGTGGTGGCGTCGGCTATGGCGAAGGGCACCTTGAGCACCCGGGCCAGGGTCTGGGCCAGCAGTGTCTTGCCAGATCCGGTAGGGCCTATAAGCAGGATGTTACTCTTGTCCAGCTCCACGTCGTCTTTTTGTTTTTTTATGTAGCGTACACGCTTGTAGTGGTTGTAAACCGCCACCGCCAGGAGCTTTTTGGTCTTTTCCTGGCCCACCACGTAGTCATCCAGGGCTTTTTTCAGTTCTGAGGGCGGCAGCAGGGTATCGCCCTCTTCAGTCTCCTCGGCATGGTCCTGTGCGATGATTTCATCGCACAGGGAAACGCATTCATTGCATATATAAACATCCGGTCCGGCAATGAGCCTGTCCACCTCGTCCTGGGTCTTGCCGCAGAAAGAACAGCCAAGGTCGGAAACGTAGGGCTTCTTTTTCTTGTTGGCCATGAGTCACCTCTGATTATTCTAATTTGCTCTCATCTTAATTTATTTGCCTGTTTTGTCAATTTCGGATCTTGATGTGAGCACGCTGTCTATCAGTCCGTAATCCTGAGCCTCCTGGGCTTCAAGGTAATAATCCCGGTCAGTGTCGTGTTCGATTTTGGCCAGGTCCACTTTGGTGTGGTGGGCCAGGATGTTGTTCAGCTTGGATTTGAGACGGATTATTTCTTTAGCCTGGATATCGATATCCGTGGCCTGACCCTTGAACCCGCCCATGGGCTGGTGAATAAGGATGCGGCTGTGAGGCAGGGCGTAGCGCATACCACTCTGGCCCGCGGCCAGAAGCAGGGCACCCATGCTTGCGGCCTGTCCCAGGCACAGGGTGGCCACCGGGGCGGAAATGTACTGCATGGTATCGTAGATGGCCAGACCTGCAGTAACCGATCCCCCCGGGGAGTTGATATAAAAGTTTATCTCCCTTTCCTGGCTCTCGGATTCCAGAAAAAGGAGCTGGGCGCAGATGAGGTTGGCCACGTGGTCGTCAATGGGAGTGCCCAGAAGGATGATGCGGTCCTTCAAAAGCCTGGAGTACAGGTCATAAGCCCGCTCCCCTCTGCCGGTGCTCTCTATGAC
This sequence comes from Desulfonatronospira thiodismutans ASO3-1, assembly GCF_000174435.1. NCBI lineage: Bacteria > Pseudomonadati > Thermodesulfobacteriota > Desulfovibrionia > Desulfovibrionales > Desulfonatronovibrionaceae > Desulfonatronospira > Desulfonatronospira thiodismutans. The sequence goes on along the minus strand of NZ_ACJN02000002.1, from coordinate 351,923 downwards.
CATGGGTATGTTATAGCTCATTTGAATCTCCTTGATTAAAAATCGGGCGTACACAAAAAAACTTAAATAAGTGCAAAGATGCTGCAGATAAAGAGTCGTAAATCAGAGCCAGTTGTCAAGCCTGCATTGCAGCTTTTTGATTTTTTGCCTGCCACGCGTCCTGCCACGCGCTTCGCGCGCTTCGCGTGGTTCGCGTGGTTCGCGTGGCAGACATGACTCTTCGCTGGTTGCATCTGCGCATGGGCCAGCCTGGACTTTTCAGCGGCCGGGTTTTCATGGGTCTGCCTTTGAATATAAACCTGGCCGTGTAAGCCTGCTGTCTGCGAAAACCTGCTGTACCCGCAGGGTTCTGCCCATCCACAAAACTGCCTGCAGCCTTTTTTTGCGGGAAGCAGTTCCAGGTTACTTGGAGGCAGTTTCCTGTCCGCCCTCTTCACTTTCCTGGGGAGGGATCAGGTTGACCTGGGCATTTTCGTAGATGAAGTCCATGGCCTTGTCCGCCAGGAGGCTGTCCTTGAGGGCGAACATGAGGTTGTTGTCCTGGTAGAACTTTTTTAGCTGGGCCGGATCCTGCCCACCGGACTGGGCCTGCTTCTGGATGTATGCATCCATTTCGTCCTCGCTGACGTCAAGCCCCTCGGCCCTGGCCACCGCCAGCAGGAAAAGCTGGGACTTGGCCATGTCCTCGGCCTCGGGTCTGAACTGCTCTTCCAGTTCCTCCCGGCTCTTGCCCAGGGAGTCCAGGCTCTTGCCCTTTTTTTCCATCTGGGACTGCAGATCGGAGATCTTCTGCTGGATGCGTCCCTGGACAAGGGACTCGGGCAGCTCAAACTCCACCCGGGCCTTGAGTTCGTCCAGGGCCTTTTTCTGGGCCGAGCTCTTGTGCAGCTCTTTGCGGGTGCTCTTGTAGGACTGCTCGATCACTTCTCTTAGTTTTTCCACGGAATCGAAACCGCCGGCTTTCTGGGCCAGTTCGTCGTCTACATCCGGCAGTTTCTTCTCCTTGATGCTGTGCAGGGTGACCTGCATAAGCACCGGCCTGCCGGCCAGTTCCTCGTTTAAGAAATCATCGGGAAGAGGGATCTCTCGGCTCCCGGTCTCGCCGGGCTTGAGTTCCTTGATCAGTTCTTCAAATTCGGGCAGGGCTCCGCCCTCCCCCAGGGTCATCTGAAAGTTGTCCGCCTTGACCCCTTCGATGGGCTTGCCGTTGTCAAAGGCCTCAAAGTCTATGACCACGGCCTCGTTGTCCCTGGGCGGGCGCTCTTCATCTATTACAACAAGTTCGGCCATGTTGTTGCGGATGCGGTTGATGACCTGGTCCACTTCCTCAGCATTGACCAGGACCTCTTCCTCCTCAATGGTGATACCCTTGTAGGGAGGCAGCTCAAACTCCGGGGCAACCTCGAAGCTCACGGAATAGTTGAAATCCTTTTCCCTTTCCAGAAGCCCTGCGTCCACATCTATGCGTGACAGGGGGTTGAACTTCATTTCGCTCATGATCTGGTTGATATGGACGTTTATAAGGTCAGTGGTGGCTTCGTTGTAAATCTGCTTTTTGAACCTGCCCTCTACAACCGATGCAGGCACCTTGCCCTTGCGAAAGCCTTTGAGTTCCACGTCCCTGCTGTACATAGCTGTTGCCGCGGAAAGGGCGGCGTGCACTTCCTCGGTGGGAACCTGTATGTTGATCTTTTTTTTCACTGGGGAAATGTCTTCCACGGTGTATTCCATAATGAACTGACCTCCTTGGGATATCTTTAAAATTTCAGGCGCGGGCAACCCGGACCGGGTGTGTTATTCTATAAAAAAATTTGTCTGGTGCGAGAGGGGGGATTCGAACCCCCACGGTAAAACCGCTGGATCCTAAGTCCAGTGCGTCTGCCAGTTCCGCCACTCTCGCCTGTGATACCATGTTTGTAATAAGGTTAAACATTATATTATAGCCCAGTATCCTGCGGTAGTCAATCAAGCTTTCAGGGCGCTAAATTGATCAGCCTGAAAACTAAGTCGCAACAGGTGATTGTCCAGACCTCCCAGATCCCGGGGGGTATAGCCCAGAACATCCTGCCAGACGTGTTCTGACTCCATGCAGAAATACATATTGGTGCCCATGCCTGCATTTTTCAGTTTCCGGGCCAGAAACCTGAACTGCTTTAGTCTAAGCGGCAGAAGAAGTCTTTTTTTGCCGTCCAGGCCGGTTATGAACTCGTTGTAGATGTAGTCGGCACCGGGGTGGTTATGCATGAGAATTTTTTCCAGTTCCGGCATGAATCTAAAGGAGCCCAGGCTCATGTAGGCGATGTCCCGGGCATTTACATAGTCGAAAATGGTCTCAACGGCCAGGGCGTAACCTTTCTGCCAGCCCGGATAGTGAATGACTGGATCAAAATGCAGACAGATGCGAAAGCCCTGGCGGACACATTCCCGGGCGGCCTGCATGCGCTCCTGCAGGCCGGCTGATCCTTTTTCCTGCAAAGCAATGATTTCCGGCGTGTTGACGGACCAGGCCGGCAGCACCCGGGCCGGGTCCGAGACCCGGGACATCCAGCCAAGATCCACTATTTTGGATTTGAGTTCCAGGCAGATATTGGGATACTGTCCCAGAAAGGCCGCCAGGTCACCGGTATAGCCGGTAATGGCTTCCAGGGCCAGGGAGTCGGTGAATTCACCGGTGCCCGCCCGGAAAAGCCTGTTTTTATCTGCAAGGTGTTCCTCCAGTTCCCGGAACAGGTCCTGCTGATTGGCCCATACCTTGAGCACTCTGTCCTGGAAGTAGGCCTGCAGGATACAGTAGCTGCAGTTCAGGGGACAGTTTTCCCCGATGTGGATGATGCGGTAGCCGCAGCAGTGATACCTGCTGGTGCCGGGGCAAAAACGCATAAAGCGGCCTTTGTAGTTTTTGAGGTAAAGTATGCGCGCTCCCGGGCCATGCTTCTGCAGCTTTTCCTGATAATTCCGGCAGACGCTCCAGGGGATACCGGGCAGGCGCGAGAGAACCCGGGCTGTTATGGGTGAGTGAATGACCTCCGGGTCCACCAGTATATGCTGCGGCGGCTCCAGGTGTGCCGGCAGGCAGGGTTCTCGGGTGTCATTCATGGGGGTATACCGGCCAGGGGCTCAGATGAGTGGAGGATGCAATGCTTTTTAACTGCCTGGAAACCTCCTGCAGTTCATCCCGGTTGTGCACCCGCACCCGGAGTTCCAGGCCGGGGCTTTCAAAATTGTCTGAATGGGTGCAGTTCCAGGCTGTACCGGCAACAAGGCTGTTTATATTTTGCCGGGCTTCGTCCATAAGCCGGAAATATTCAGGGTATGCAGCTCTGCCCAGGCTGTCCAGGATTAACCGGATTTTGTCTTTGGGGCTTAGTTCCCCGGCCAGGATTTTATCCAGGGCCAGCCTGGTGACAACTTCTTCTATGGGAAGGTTTTCAGGCTGTTGAGTCCGCCGCAACAGGTCCAGGAACTTGCGGGCATTGTTCAAAGACCAGGAAAGGTCCTGAAAAAAAGGCAACAGGGTATCCAGGTCCGAGTGGCTAATGTTGGCCAGGTCGGGGGCACAGGTCAAAAGCTGCGGGGTGTGCTGCAGTGCCCCGTCCCACTCATGTGGAAGCCTTGTCCAGGCCTGAAGCTGGCGCTCCTGCCTGGATCCCCGGGATATGCCCAGGAGAAGGTAGATTTGCTGCAGGTCTTTTCCCAGAGGGGAAAAATAGCGCATGGCCCTGACCAGCATCAGAGTATCCGGGATACGGCCCAGATTGCTGGATAAATAGATAAGCCCCTTTTCCCATGGCCCGGGATCTTCAGTCTGCAGGGCGTAAATCTTTTTGCCGAGCTTTTTCAGGCCCTGAAACCTGCTGTAACCGGCTACAAGAGTATATCCGGTGCTTGATTTCTGAACCAGAACCGGCTGAAGCTGTCCCTGGCCCTGCAGGGAATCAAAAAGGGGCTTGGTGCATTCCCCGGCCCAGAAGATGCACGGATCAACATCCAGGATCCGGTCTGGGTCCAGTGTCAAAGGGGTGTATGTGAGCATTTTTTATTTACCTGTATAAGCAGTGTAGTCATCTGCCCTGTTCTTCTGCCCGGCAGCATGCAATTTGCAGCTTGACAACTTTTGATTCATCTTTCAATAGGACAGAATATTTTCCATGCAGAGGCGGATAACTATTTAACTCCCGGGCAGGCAGATGTCCAGTAAGGACCCGGGCCCGGCAGCACCGGTCCCGCGGACACCCCGGGACAAGTCTTGCGGATAATCAAGCAAACATGGCCGCCGCCTGATACCGGGGGCGGACAACAGCACACAAAGGGGGCTAACGCATGCTGGATAAGTTGGAAAAGCAAAGGACCTATGCCCTGGTGGGTCACGGAGGAACAGGCAAGACCTCCATTGCGGAAATGATCCTGTATCAGAGCAAGGCCATCAGCAGGCTGGGCAGTATTGAAGACGGGACCACCAGCCTGGATTTCGAGCCCGAGGAAATCAAGAGGCGCGGCAGCATCCAGCCCGGATTTTTTGTTTATACCTGGGAAAAGAACAGGCACTTCCTGGTGGATACCCCGGGGGACAACAATTTCATCGGGGATATAAGCTATCTTTTAAAGGCAGTGGATGGAGTTGTTTTTGTGGTGGATGCCGTGGACGGAGCAAAGCCCCTGACCAAAAAACTGTGGACCGAGGTCCAGGATGCCGGGCTGCCCGCCCTGGTCATGGTGAACAAGATGGACCGGGAGAGAGCTGATTTCAGGATGGCTTACGACAGCTTGGTCAATCTCCTGGGGATCAAGCCGGTGGTTCTGTATATGCCCATTGGAGCGGAAGCAGACTTTAAGGGGCTTGTGGATGTGCTGGAGGAAAAGGCGTACTACTTTGATCAGGAAGGCAGGCTGACCCCGGGGGACATTCCGGAGGATATGCAGGAATCCGTGGCCGAGATGCGTGAGCTGGCCATGGAGAATATCGCCGAGAGCGACGAAGAGCTCATGGAAAAATACCTTGAAGAGGGCAGCCTGGAGATGCAGGAGCTTTACAGCGGCCTGCGCAAGGGTGTGCTTTCCGGGGAAGTGGTACCGGTATGTTCCGGGGCGGCCCTGGAAAACAAGGGCGGGGCCAAGCTCTTGCAGGCGGTTCAGAGCCTGCTTCCCTCTCCCCTGGAACACCCGGACTGGGAGGGTGAAGACGGCAGACAAAGAAGGTCTCATCCTGAAGAAGAGCCGGCCGCCTTTGTCTTCAAGACCATAACCGACCCCTTTTCCGGACATCTAAGTGTAATGCGGGTGCTCTCCGGCACCATATCCTCGGATATGATCCTGGCCAATCCCGTCAGGGACGAGAAGGAAAAGCTGGGCCAGCTTCTGTTGCTGGAAGGCAAAAAGCAGACACAGTTCAAGGAAGCGGCCGGACCGGGCAGTATAGTGGCCGCAGCCAAACTCAAGAGCACTGTCACCGGGGATACCCTTTGCAGTGAAAAGGACCCCTTTGTGCTTAAAAAGCCCCAGCTGTCGCCGTGCATTCTTTCCTACGCCCTGGCAGCCCAGGAAAAGGGGGAGGAGGACAAGGTGTTCGCCGCGGTGCACAAGCTCCTGGATGAGGATATAAACCTGCAGCTCACCCGCAACGAGGAAACCAAGGACATGCTTCTGTCCGGCATGGGCCAGCTGCATATTGAAATGGCCGTGGAAAAGGCCAGGCGGCGCTACAAGGCCGCGGTGGTGCTCAAGACCCCCAAGATTCCCTACCGGGAGACCATCAAGGGCAAGACCGAGGTCCAGGGCCGCTACAAGAAGCAGACCGGCGGCCGGGGTCAGTTCGGGGACTGCTGGATCAGGCTTGAACCCCTGCAGAGAGGGGAAGGCTACGACTTTGTGGATGCCATAGTGGGCGGGGTTATCCCCAGGACATATATCCCCGCGGTGGACAAGGGCATCCAGGAGGCCGCAGCCAGGGGAGTGCTGGCAGGCTACCCGGTGGTGGACTTCAAGGTCACCCTGTATGACGGTTCATATCACAGTGTGGATTCATCGGAGATGGCCTTCAAGATCGCCGGGTCCATGGCCTTTAAAAAGGCGGTGGAGAAATGCAGCCCGGTGCTTCTGGAACCAATCATGCTGGCCACTGTGTTTGTACCTGACGAGTATATGGGCGACGTCATCGGGGATTTGTCCAGCAAACGCGGCCGGGTGCTGGGCTCGGAGTCGGACAAGGGCATAACCTCGGTGCGGGCCCACGTGCCCATGGCCGAGATGCTGCAGTACGCCCAGGATCTGCGCTCCATGACCGGAGGTCAGGGGACATTCACCATGGAGTTTGCCCATTACGAGGAATGCCCGGGTCCCATAGCGGAAAAGGTCATTGCCGAAAACAGCGCCCAGGAAGCATGAGACTCAGAAGTCAGAGGGCCGCGCTGACCACGCTGTGAGGCGTGGCAGGAAATGGTTGCAGGCAGAAAAATCAAGGAGATATGATGTTCAGCAACTGAAGATACAGTAAACCCGGAGTTACAGTTTTTATCTGCAAAAGCCCCCGGTTTTTCTTTGCTCTGAAGGGAGGGTCACTGCCCGGCTTTCAGCCTGCAAAGAAAGTCCGGGGGCTTTTTTACGTTGTCACGAACTTGTTTTTTTTTTATAAATAAGATACATTTTTTTGTTAATTTGAAGTTATTCCAAGGCCCGGGAAGCCTGCAGGGCCATGATGAAATCTGGTTTATTTGGAGTGTAAATGTCTGAAAAGGATGATTATGTTACCCTGACCCCCCTGGGAGGCCTGGGTGAGATCGGACAAAACTGCATGGTCCTGGAGACGCCCGGGACCATGGTTCTCATTGATTGCGGGCTCATGTTCCCGGATGATTTCCTGCTGGGTGTGGATGTGGTCATACCCCGCTTCGATTATGTACTCAAAAACAGGGAAAAACTTAAAGCCATTATCCTCACCCACGGCCATGAGGACCATATAGGTGCTTTGCCCTGGCTTCTGCCCTATGTGGACGCCCCTGTATACGGTTCGCGCTTTACCCTGAAGCTGGTGGAAAATAAGCTCAGGGAGTTCAACCTCCTGGAATACACCCGCCTGGAGGTGATGGACCACAAGACCCCCCTGCAGGTCGATGACCTGACCTTCAATTTTTTTCAGGTCTGTCATTCAATTATTGAGGGCTTCGGCATCGGCATTGAGACCCCGGTGGGCAGGATTGTGCATACAGGGGATTTCAAGCTGGACCCGGAGCCCCTTGACGGACACTTTACCGACCTGGAGGCATTTGCCGGTTTTTCCCGGGAGGGTGTGCTTCTGATGCTTTCCGATTCCACCAACGTGGAACGGGAGGGTTACGCCCTTACCGAGAGGGAGATCAAGGACTCCCTGGGCAAAGTGTTTGCCGAGGCCCGGGGCAGGATACTGGTTACCCTTTTTTCCAGTCATATTCAGAGGATGCAGGAGATATTCGACCTGGCCATGGAGCATGGGCGCAAGGTGGCTGTGAGCGGTAAAAGCCTGGCTTCCAACATAGAAATGGCTATGGAAGAGGGCTTCATGCGGGTCGGCTCAGGAACATACTGCACCCTGGATGAAATCTCAGGAGTGGAAGACTCGCGAACGGTGCTGCTTCTTACAGGGTCCCAGGGAGAGCCCCTTTCCGCCCTGACCCGGCTGGCCCTGGGGGAACACCGCCAACTCAAGGTCAAGCCCGGGGACACGGTGCTCATGTCTTCCAGGATAATTCCCGGCAATACCAAGGCCATCGCCAGGGTCATAAACAATCTCTACCGGCTGGGCGCGGAAGTGTTCTACGAAAAGGTACGGGCCATTCACGCCTCGGGGCATGCCCACAAGGAAGAGCTCAAGACCATGCTCAAAACAGTCAATCCCAGGTTTTTTATACCGGTGCACGGCGAGTACCGGCACCTGTTCAAGCATGCCGCTCTGGCCAGGGAATGCGGGGTGGCTCCCGAAAGAAGCCTTATCGTTGAAAACGGCCAGCCGGTGACCTTTTTTCAGGACAGTATCCGCCTGGAAGACAGAATTCCCTCGGATTCCACCCTTGTGGACGGCAAGGGAGTGGGCGATGTGGGGCATACCGTACTCAAGGAAAGGCATATCCTGGGGGGTGAAGGCCTGGTGATCGTGGTCATGGTCATAAGCGAAAGCACCGGGGAACTGGTCATGGGCCCCAGAATCCTCTCCAGGGGCTTTATTTTTGAACAGCAGTACGACCATATCCTGGAAGACGCCAAGTGCCTGCTCCTGGATGTCTTTGAAAATGTTCCTCCGGGAGAAAGCAGGAAGCTGGAAGAAAAGATCCGTTCCACCCTGCGCAAGTTTTTCCGCAAGATCCTGGGACGTGATCCCATAGTGGTCCCCCTGGCCATCAAGGTTTAGCCGGGGTTCATTTCAGGGCTGATCAAGGGCCTTTATACCTGCGGAAAAATTTTTCCAGGCAGTCCAGGTAGCTCTCCCGGCTCTCTTTGTACCCTGAGTTGTGGTCCCCCTGGATTTCCAGAAAATACCTGGGTTCCAGAGCCTCGGAGTACAGGGCCCGGCCGTGCCTGTAGGGAACGATCTCGTCCTGGGGGCTGTGGATGACCAGCACCGGGGCGGAAAAGTCCTGCAGCTTGGAGCGGGTGTCGTAGCTGTACCTGGCCAGAAGTTTTACCGGGAGAAAAGGCATGAGATCCCGGCCCAGTTCCGGGATACTCTGAAAGGTGGATTCCAGGATTACTCCGGCGGGCTTCTGGTGTACAGCCAGTTCCGCTGCCACAGCACCTCCCAGGGAGCGGCCCATGATAAAGATTTCACCCGGGTCGTAGCCTTTTTCCCGCGTAAGATGATTCCAGGCGGTCTGGACATCAGTGTAGGTGCCTTCTTCGTCCGGAGAGCCGCTGCTTTTACCGAAGCCCCGGTAGTCGAAGATAAAAACGGACATGTCCAGGGAATGCAGAAAATCCAGGGTGGTCAAACGGTGGGAAATGTTCCCGGCATTGCCATGACAAAAGAGCACCACCCCCTTTTCTTCTTTTGCCGGGACAAACCAGCCGTGAACAAGGACATCGTCCGGGGTGTCCAGGTAGACTTCCTGATAGTCAAGGCCGATATCCCCCGGGCTTGCCACCAGTTCCTGGTGGGGGACATAGACCATGCGGGACTGAAATATATAGGCGTATCCCAGAAATATCAGGTAAATAACCGCGGCTACACCCAGGGCTGTACCAAAAAATTTGAGCATAAATCCACCTTTGATGAAGTGATCTTTTAAAACCAGTTCCCAAGCAGACGTCTCAAGGGCCCGGCCCCCGCCGGAAGGCGGGCTGCTTTCAGGTCCATATACGAATGGTCCGGCGTCTGCCACGGCTGTTCATTAATATCTCCGGCCAGGCTGATCAAGCGCTGGATGCGGTCCTCGGTGCGGGGATGGGTCAAAAGAAAGGAGGGCAGGCCATACTTTTGTCCGGGCCGCATAAACCGGTCCAGCCAGGACCGGGTGGTGTACTCAAGCTTGGCCAGTGCCCGGGCCAGGCCCATGGGATCATTGGTAAGCATGGCCGCGTCCATGTCCGCATCGAATTCCCTGGTTCTGGACAGGGAAAGCTGCATGATGGTGCTCAGGGTGGGGGCAAAGATGAGCAGGAAGATTATCCACCAGGATATGTGATAATCCTGCGTAAGGATCAGGGGAAGGTTCAAAAGAAGCAGAAACTGCCCCGTGAGAGAAAGCAGCCCCGTGACCCTGTTGGCGGCTTCAGCCAGGTTCATGATCCATATATCGTTGTTGCGGACATGGCTGATCTCATGGGCCATAACTCCCAGGATTTCCCTGTAGCTGAGGCTTCTGAGCATGCCGTCTGTGAGGGCTATGGCTGCATTTTTCTTCTGGCCTACGGAAAAGGCATTCACCACCGGGCTGGGAATATAAAAAAGCGCCGGCTGAAAAGACAGTCCGGCCCTGGAGGACAGTTCCCGGGTCATGGTGTGCAGCCTGGGAGCGTGACTGTAGTCAAGCAGGCGTGCATTGTGCATTTTCAGTACTGCCTGCGGTGAGATGCGCGAAGTGATTATGACCACGGCGGTCCCGATGATAAAGGCCCAGACAATCCCAGGCCTGCCGGCTATAAGCCAGCCCAGCAGGCACAGGATAACCGCCATGCCGGTCAGGATGAGCACGGAATGCAGCAGATTTAACCATTTGTGGCTTGTGTAGGTGTTGATGTTCATTTACCCTGCCTTTGTAATTAACCTTAAAAAACAAACCATGCGAGTGGATTCATGAAGATAATGCCCATGCCCCAGGATTTGCCTGAACCGGTGCTGACCCCCAACGCCAAGACCGTACTGTCCAAGAGGTACCTGCGCAAGGGCGATGACGGACAGCCCCTGGAGGATTTCAAAACCATGTTCTGGCGAGTAGCCGCCAGCGTGGCCGGTGAGGAGGATAAATACCAGGAATCGTCTTACAACAGCCTGGACCTGGGCCGCAGTTTCTATCAATTACTGGTGGAAGGCAAGTTTTTACCCAATTCCCCCACCCTTATGAATGCCGGGACCGATCTGGGACAGCTGGCGGCCTGCTTTGTCCTGCCGGTGGGCGATTCCATGGACGAGATTTTCGACAGCATCAAGAACGCCGCCCTGATCCACAAGTCCGGGGGCGGAACCGGATTTTCCTTTTCCCGACTGCGGCCCAAGGACAGCCGGGTGGGTTCCACTGGGGGAATCGCCTCGGGGCCTTTGTCCTTTTTAAAGATTTTTAATACAGCCACGGAGCAGGTCAAGCAGGGCGGGACCCGGCGCGGGGCCAACATGGGTATTCTGCGGGTGGATCATCCGGATATCATGGATTTTATCCGGGCCAAGGAGCGCGACGGAGAGCTGAACAACTTCAACCTCTCAGTGGCCCTGACCGAAAAATTCATGCAGTCCGTGGAGTCCGGAAGCGATTATTCCCTGACAGCACCGCAGAACAACCAGGAAACAGAAAGGCTCAATGCCAGGGAGGTCTTTTCCCTGCTGGTGCACAAGGCCTGGGAGTCAGGCGATCCCGGAATAATTTTTCTGGACCGCATCAACAAAGACAATCCCACGCCGGGACTGGGGGAAATGGAAAGCACCAATCCCTGCGGGGAACAGCCCCTTCTTCCTTACGAAGCCTGCAACCTGGGCTCCATAAACCTGGACAGGTTCTACTCCCCCACGGCCGAGGGCGGCATCGACTGGGAGGGACTGCGAGAAGCCGTGCACTTGAGCGTGCGTTTTCTGGACAATGTAATAGACCTGTCCAGGTATCCGCTGGAGCGCATTACAGAGATGGTGCACAAGACAAGGAAGATCGGCCTGGGAGTAATGGGATTTGCAGATCTTTTGTTTCAGCTCAGGGTGGCTTACGACAGTCACCGGGGGCTGCAGCTGGGTGAGAAAATAATGGAGTTCGTGCAGCGCGAATCCAGGTCCGCCTCCAGGATACTGGCCCAGGAAAGGGGGCCTTTTCCCGAATACGAACATTCCATTTACGCCAGGCAGAACCTGGGACCATACCGCAATGCCACCACTACCACCATAGCACCCACAGGCACCCTGTCCATCATTGCCGGATGTTCCTCGGGCATCGAGCCCATTTTCGCCCTTAGCTTCACCCGCCAGGTGCTGGACGGGGAACGTCTCCTGGAAGTTAATCCGCACCTGGAAGAGGCCCTGAAAAATACCAGGAGCTACAGCGACAAGCTTATGGAGGATGTGGCCAAAAAGGGCAGCATCAAGCAGATGGAGCATCTGGACCAGGACCTAAGAGATGTTTTTGTAACCGCCATGGACGTGCCCGCCCAGTACCACCTGAAAATGCAGGCTGCTTTTCAGAAGTATACGGACAATGCTGTATCCAAGACGGTCAACCTGCCTTTTGATGCCACCCAGGAAGATGTATGGCAGATTTACTGGATGGCTTACGAAATGGGCTGCAAAGGGGTGACGGTCTACCGTGACGGATGCCGGGCGGAGCAGGTTCTGAGCACCCAGGACGGGGAAAAGGCCAGACAGGACCGGGCCTCGGGCAAGAAAAGCATAAGGGAAAGGCCGGAGGTGGTGTACGGGTTCACCCAGAAGGTCAAGACAGGCCTGGGCGAGCTTTATCTGACGGTCAACGAGGTGGATGGCAAGCCTTTTGAGGTCTTTGCCACCATAGGGCGCTCAGGGCGTTCCATTACGGCCAAGGCCGAGGCCATCGGCCGGCTGGTTTCCCTGGCTCTGCGCTCGGGTATAGATGTAAAGGATGTGGTCAAGCAGATCAAGGGGATAGGGGGAGAGCACCCGGTTTTTCAGAAGAAGGGGCTTTTGCTGTCCATCCCGGACGCGGTGGGCTGGGTTTTGGAGAACCGGTACCTGCAGGGCCACAGTTTTAAATCGGACATAAACGGACTTAACAAGCCCAGTTGCCCGGAATGCGCTGCAGAGCTTCTTTTTCAGGAAGGCTGCTTTGTATGCCAGGCATGCGGCTATACCAAGTGCGGGTAATGATACAGGTAAAACATCTGTCCCACTCCTTCGGCCGCTACTGGGCCCTGAAGAACATCAGCTTCTCCCTGGACAAGGGCGATTTTCTGTTTCTAACCGGGCCTTCGGGGGCGGGCAAGACAACGCTGATGCGCATACTGCACGGCAGTCTGCCGGTGCAAAGGGGCATAGCTTCCATAGCCGGGTTTGACCTTAAGTCCCTGCCGGAAAAAAGGCTTTACCAGCTGAGGAGGCAGGTGGCCATCGTCTTTCAGGACTTCAAGATCCTGCCCGACGAAACTGTCTGGGACAACGTGGCCCTGCCCCTGCAGGTCCGGGGCATGGTGCCGGGTCAGGTGCACAAAAGGGTGCGCGCGGTGCTCAGGAGCCTGCGCCTGGACAACAAGTCCTGGTGCCAGTGCAGGGAAATATCAGGTGGAGAGCAGCAGCGGGTGGCGGTGGCCAGGGCCGTGGTCATAAACCCCAAGGTCCTTCTGGCGGACGAGCCCACGGGAAACCTGGACAAAAAACTGTCCATGCAGCTTGTGGAGGTCTTCAGGCAGTTCCACCTGCATGGCACTACCGTGGTTCTGGCCACCCACAACGAGGAACTCATCAACTCCCTGCCCGGGGCCAAGATACTCTGTCTGCGCGAAGGTGCTGAAGCCGGCTGCAACTGGGAGTCCGCGGAGGATTAGACATGCGCGTTTTAGCCAGGCTTTTTATGCAGGGGCTGGCCAATCTGGGCCGAAACAGGTGGGCGCAGTTCTTCACTTTGAGTACTGTCGCCTTTACCTCGTTTATGGCCGGGATTTTTCTGCTGGCCCTCTACAACGTGCATCTGACGGCCCAGAGTACGCAGGAGGATATACAGTTTCAGGTCTACTGGGATTCAGGTCATCCCCAGCAGGAAGTTCAGGAGCAGTGGGAGGAGATAAAGTCCTGGGATATAGGCGGAATCAACACCTTTACCCCGGACGAGGCGCTGAAGTCCCTGGCTGAATCCATTTCCGGGGACATGGATGTCAGCTACCTGTCCCGGGAAAACCCTCTGCCGGCAACAGCCCTGGTGAAATTTTCCCTGGAAGGGGAAAACAGCCGGGACCGGGCTCAAAAGATGCGCAGCAGGCTTATGGACCTGCCCGGGGTGGAGAGGGTCAGCTACAACCCGGTTCAACTGGACCTGGCCAGGACCTGGGTGCGGGTCAGTTCCGGCATATTCTGGCCCCTTATAGGGCTTATGCTGCTCATTACCGGGCTGGTGGTGGCCAACACCCTGAAGCTGAACCAGATGCAGCGCAGGGAGGAAGTGGACATTCTGGCCCTGGTAGGAGCCAGCGGCAGGTATATTCAGTTTCCCCTGCTGGTGAGCGGGGCATTGCAGGGTTTTCTGGGAGGGGTTATTTCTCTGGGGTTGCTCAAGCTCCTGCATCTGACCCTGGAAGATGTGCTTTATTTTCCACCGCTTTGGATCAGGATCGAATTTCTGCCCCTGCCTTCTGCCCTGGCTATTCCGGGGGTCCTGACCCTGGTGGGCATTCTGAGCAGCTTCCTGGCGGTGAGGGGAAGGCTCAGATAAGTATGCAGGATTTATCCCAGGTGCTGAACCTGAAGCTGGCCGGGCACAGGCTGAAACTAAAAAGGCAGGCCGACCTGGAAACCCTGTGGTCCGGCCTGGAAGAGCCGTCCAGGGACATGGACCAGGAAAGAATCCCCTACTGGGCCGAGGTATGGCCCTCCAGCGTACTTCTGGCCGAACACCTGGACCGCAACCGGGAACTTATCCGGGGAAGACTCTGCCTGGAAGCGGGGTGCGGCCTGGGAGCCACGTCAATACTGGCCTCAAGGCTGGGAGCCAGAGTGGTGGCCGTGGATATGGAGCCCGATGCCCTGGTTTTTGCCAGGCAAAGCGCAAAGGCCAACAACACCCCGGAAGTACTCTGGGCGGGCATTGACTGGAAGCGAGGCGGGCTTAAGAAAAACCTGTTCGAGTTTATCTGGGCTGCTGACGTCTTGTACGAGACCGGCTTCGCCCTGCCCCTGGCGGGGTTTTTCCGGAACTGTCTCGCTCCGGGGGGCCGCATCTGGATAGCGGACCAGAACAGAAATGTGTCCGCAGATACCTGGGCCAGGCTTTTAAGCCAGGGTTTCAAAGCAAAAGAGATTGAAGAGCGAAGGGTAAGCTGGTTCGGTCAAAAGGCCGGGGTGAGGCTTTTAGAGCTTGTGCGGCGGTAAGGCAGCAGCATGAGAAAAACAAAAATGAGCAAGAAATTCAGATTGATATCAGAAAATAGTTTATAAATAGGTAACTATTCACCAAGGCCCGGGGACTTCGCAAACAGGACGTAAAAACTCACTCCTAAGAATCGTAGATCAAAACCTATACACGAGTTTTTAAGCCAGTGTAATTTGTAAAAACTGCTCTAAATCACGTTCGGTGTTTTACGGTTTTGATTAATCACGCCACAGGCGTGACCACGCGTCGTTCAGACAGTTTACGCCCAGTTTGCGAAGCCCCCGGCCCCTGGATATCAGCGGTGCGCAAAGATTGATCAATAATAGTTTCAAGACGTTATAAGCAAGGGAGCAGAAAATGGGAGAAACCATACGTTTCGGAGTATCCCTGGACCTGGATCTTTTGTCCAGGTTTGATCAGCTGTGCTCGGATAAAAGCTACCAGACCAGGTCCGAGGCCATCCGGGACCTCATCCGAAATGCCCTGGTGCAGCAGCAGTGGGAGGAGGAGTCCCAGGAGAATGTGGGCGTTCTTTCCCTGGTCTATGACCATCACCAGAGCGATCTTGTCCAGAAACTGACCCGGATCCAGCACGATGCCCTGGACCTGGTGATAACCTCGCTGCACGTGCACCTGGATCATGACAACTGCCTGGAGGTGCTGATTCTGCGGGGGCCGGGCCGGGATATCCGGCAAACGGCTCAGAAGCTCTCCTCCACCAAGGGAGTCAAGCACGGCAACCTCAACATGGCCACTACAGGTAAGGATTTGCTCTAATGCAGGATGTTCAGAGCGGTATGCCGGAGTTCCCCCTGCCTATAGACAGGGTTGGCGTCAAGAACCTAAAGCTGCCCCTGCTTGTCCAGGACCGCCTGCACGGGCAGCAGCACACAGTGGCGGATGTGGACCTTTGCGTGGATCTGCCCGGAGAGTTCAAGGGCACTCATATGAGTCGTTTCCTGGAATCCCTGAGCCACTGGTCCAAGGTTCTGACCTATGAGAGCATCAAGGAGCTCCTGGCGGAGATCATTCATCGACTGGAAGCCCAGAAGGCCCTTCTACGCTTTGATTTTCCCTATTTTTATTCCCGCAGGACCCCGGTAAGCGGGCATGAATTTTTGATGGATTATAAATCCTTTCTGGCCGGAGAGTTTTCCATGGGGGAGATCAGGATGACCCAGGGAGTGGAGGTGCCGGTAATGACGGTCTGCCCCTGTTCCCTGGCCATCAGCAAGCAGGGGGCCCACAGCCAGAGGGCCTACGTGAAGATCAAGTGCGGCTACAAGGGGCTCCTTTGGCTGGAAGAACTCATCGACACAGGCATGAGTGCCGGATCTTCACCGGTTTATCCCCTGCTCAAGCGAGAGGATGAAAAGTATGTAACTGATGAGGCCTTTGCCAATCCGACTTTTGTGGAGGACGTGGTGCGGTGTGTGGCTTTCAGCCTGAGCAGACATCCCCGGATCATCTGGTATGAAGTGGAGGTGGAAAGCTTTGAATCCATCCACAATCACAGCGCCTACGCCACCATTACCGGCAGAGGAAAGCATTAAAGTCCAGGGTTTGATTTTATCACCTGATACGTGTATTGAAAAAATCCGGTTTCTAAAGAAAATTAAATCAGGAGCATATATGGCCAAGAAAACCCAATCTGCCGAAGATGTGCGCAAGGAGGCCCTGCAGACAGCCATTACCACCATAGAGCGCAAGTATGGACAGGGCTCGGTCATGCGTCTCTCTGACGAGGCGCATCAGGCCATCCCGTCCATTCCCACCGGCTCCATAGGGCTGGATCTGGCTCTGGGTATAGGAGGCATTCCCCGGGGCCGGGTTTCGGAAATCTACGGGCCTGAATCTTCGGGCAAGACCACCCTGGCCCTGCATGTAATTGCCGAGGCCCAGAAAAAGGGAGGGGCAGCGGCATTTATTGACGCCGAGCACGCCCTGGATGTAAACTATGCCAAACGCCTCGGGGTAAAGACCGAGGAACTGCTGGTTTCCCAGCCGGACTACGGGGAACAGGCCCTGGAGATCGCCGACCTGCTGGTGCGCTCCGGGGGGCTGGACGTGATTGTTGTTGACTCTGTGGCCGCTCTTATTCCCCAGGCCGAGCTGGAGGGCAGTATGGGCGAAAGCCAGGTGGGCGGGCAGGCCAGGCTCATGTCCCACGCCATGCGCAAGCTCACCGGGACGATTCACCGCTCCAAAACCTCTCTTGTTTTCATCAACCAGATCCGCATGAAAATCGGTTCCATGGGGTACGGCAGTCCCGAAACCACCAGCGGGGGCAATGCCCTCAAGTTTTACGCCTCGGTGCGCCTGGACATCCGCAAGATCCAGACCTTGAAGGACAAGGATGAAGTGGTGGGTAACCGGGTCAAGGTGAAAACCGTCAAGAACAAGGTGGCCCCGCCCTTCCGGGAGACCCAGTTTGATATACTCTACGGCCAGGGCATCTCCAGGGCAGGGGAGCTTCTGGACATGGGAGTGGAGCACGGGGTGGTGGACAAAAGCGGGGCCTGGTTCGCCTTCGGCTCCGAGAGGCTTGGCCAGGGCCGGGAGAACGTGCGGTCTTTTCTGCAGGATAATGATGAGATCCGCAAGAATATTGAAAACCAGCTTTTGACCCAACTGGGCGTTGTGCAGCCGGAAGAGGAAGCCCAGCAGGGACAGAGCGATTCCCAGGACAGGAGTTGACTGGTGCTAAGTGCAGCAGAGATCAGGGAAAAATTTCTTAAGTTTTTTCAGGACAACCATCATACTGTGGTTCCCAGTTCTTCGCTTATACCAGCGGACGATCCCAGCCTGCTTTTTACCAATGCCGGCATGGTGCAGTTCAAAAAGGTTTTTCTGGGCCAGGAGAAAAGGGACTATACCCGGGCTGTAACCTCTCAGAAATGCCTCAGGGTGGGGGGCAAGCACAACGACCTGGAAAACGTGGGACGAACCAGGAGGCATCACACCTTTTTCGAGATGCTGGGCAACTTTTCCTTTGGTGACTATTTCAAGGAGAGAGCCATAGATCTGGCCTGGACTTTTCTGACCCGGGAGCTGGGACTGGAGAGGGACAAGCTTTTTATTACCATATTTGCAGACGATGACGACGCCCACGGTCTGTGGCAGGAAGTGGCCGGGGTTTCCCCGGACAGGATTTACCGTCTGGGGGAAAAGGACAACTTCTGGTCCATGGGGGATACAGGTCCCTGCGGGCCGTGTTCGGAGGTGCTCTATGACCAGGGAGAAGGCATGTCCTGCGGACCTGACTGCGCCATCGGAGTCTGCGACTGCGACCGCTACCTGGAGATCTGGAACCTGGTGTTCATGCAGTACGACCGGGACCAGGAAGGCAACTTAAATCCACTGCCCCGGCCCAGCATAGACACGGGCATGGGCCTGGAGCGCATCAGCGCGGTCTGTCAGGGGGTATATTCCAATTACGACACCGATCTTTTAAAAAGCCTCATAACGGATACAGCCCGCAAGTCCGGCAAGGAATACGGCCGGGACCGGGATGACGACGTGGCCCTGGCCGTAATCGCCGATCACGCCCGGTCCTCGGCCTTCATGATCGCCGACGGGATCCTGCCCTCCAACGAGGGACGCGGCTACATCCTGCGCCGGCTTATCCGCAGGGCGTTTCGCTTCGGCAGGCACCTGGGGCTGGCTGAACCTTTCCTGCACCAGACAGTGCAGGTGGTGGTCCAGGATATGTCCATGGCCTACCCGGAGCTGGAAAAAGGCCGGGATTTCATGGTCCGGGTCATCCGGCAGGAGGAGGAAAGGTTTTCCGAGACCCTGGAGAAAGGCCTGGTTCTCCTGGAAGAAGAACTAAAGAAGCTGGAATCCCTGCAGGTGAACACCGTGCCCGGGGAAACGGCCTTTAAGCTTTACGATACTTATGGATTTCCCCTGGATATAGTAAACGATATCGCTGAGAAACGCGGATTCAGCGTGGACGAAGCCGGTTTCCAGGAGTGCATGCAGGATCAGCGACAGCGGGCCAGGGCCGCCTGGAAAGGATCCGGGGACGCCGGGCTGGGAGAGGTCTTGAGCAGTCTGGAGGGGGAGTTGCCGCAAACCAGTTTCGTGGGCTACGACCGTCTCCAGGATCAAGGAGAGATAGTGCTTCTGGTGGACCAGGAAGGCCGCAGCAGGGAGGCTCTAAGCCAGGGGGAAAAGGGCTGGCTGGTGGCCTCCAGGACACCTTTTTATGCCGAATCCGGCGGTCAGGTGGGAGACCGGGGGCGCATTCAAGCCGCCCGGGGTCAGGCCATGGTCCGGGACACTCAGGACCAGGCCGCAGGTGTTGTGGCCCATGAGGTGGAGGTAAGCCGGGGAGAGGTGCACAAAGGCGATGTGGTGGATCTGACTGTTGACGAAGGACGCCGGGTGGCCACGGCCAGGAATCATACCGCTACGCATCTGCTGCACCTGGCCCTGCGCCGGGTTCTGGGTGAGCACGTGCACCAGGCCGGATCCCTGGTGGATGAAAAAAGGCTCAGGTTCGACTTTACCCATATCCAGGCCCTGACTGCGGAAGAGATGGAGCGCATCGAAGAAGAGGTCAATGCCGCCATTTTATCCGATTACCAGGTGCAGGTAAGGGTAATGGACTATTCCCAGGCGGTGCAGGAGGGGGCCATAGCCCTGTTCGGCGAAAAATACACGGACAAGGTCCGGGTGGTTTCGGTGGGCAATATATCCATGGAGCTCTGCGGGGGCACGCACCTGGATTCCACGGCCCAGGCCGGGACTTTCTGCCTGGTGAGCGAGTCAGCAGTGGGTTCGGGGATGCGCAGGATTGAAGCCCTTACCGGCTGGGATGCCCTGAACTACTGGAGGGGCATGCGCAAAAGCGTCACTTCCCTGCAGGAGACCCTGAAGGTCGCCCCGGATCAGCTTGTGGACAAGGTCCAGGCCCTACAGGAGCAGATGCGCGAGCTGGCCAGGGAAAACAAGGCCCTGTCCCAGAAGATTTCAGCTGAGCAGGGCAGGGATATCGCCTCGGAAAAGAAGATGGTGGGCCGGGTGCCGCTTGTTGCCCGCAAGGTGGATGTGGGCGACGTGGAAGGACTCAGGAGCCTTATGGATGATATCCGGTCCAAGCTGGATACCGGTGTGGCCATGCTGGGCACCAGGAACAAGGGCAAGCCCACGCTTCTTCTGTACGTGAGTAAAGACCTGCACGAGAACTTTACCGCCCCGGAGCTGATCAAGGAAGTGGCCAAGGAGATCAAGGGCGGAGGTGGCGGACGTCCGGATCTGGCCCAGGCCGGAGGCTCCGATGCCCAGGGCCTGGACAGGGCCATAGAGCGCCTGGAGGAAATACTGGCTGAGCGCATGATGTAACTGTGGTCAGGAATCAGAGATCAGAGGGCAGGAAGTTAATCTCTGCTCTTGCTGTGGTAATGGGCAAAAGAAGAATGCAGTTGCATCGGCGTACAGGGTGGAATGAGCATCAGGCATAGGCCTGCAGCATGGGCGGCCGGGGCGGAGCAAGATCCATGTTTTTCTGCTTCTGGTAGGCCCTGGAAGCGGTACCCGGATCCGAAGTGCCGGGGTTGAAGGCCTGGGGATCGTTTGAGGATAGCCTGTGTACGTCTCCTGCTTCATGCATGGCGTGTACAAACTTCTGCTCCGGGGCAAGTCCTTGGGGGGGCTTTGGCAGTTCAATTTTTTCACTTGTGTATTCAAGGGAAATGTTTTTCCACTTGAAGCCCATGGACTTCTGGGTACTTTTTACCCTGGTCATACCCTCGGTTTTTTCCGCAGGACAGGTCTTTTTGTCTACCAGGGAGTAGAAAGAGGCCGGAGGACCGGCAGCAGATGTTATTTGAGTCATTAAGCCTGCTCAAAAAATTATGCAGGGGCAGGGTTAAATACCCCTGATTTCATATATCAATTATTTTATAACTATTTATCTGTTTCAGGCAAGATTTTTTTTGCCTGAAAAAACGGACGGATTTTATGGGAAAAATAATCCAGAAGAGAGTTTTGATCCCCAAAAGAGTTACAGAGATGACCATAAAAGCACCGGTGATTGCCTCCAAGGCCAGGCCGGGCAATTTCGTGGTGCTGCGGCTGAGCATGAAAGGAGAACGTATTCCCCTGACCATTGCCGATGCAGACCCGGAAAAAGGACATATTGTCATCGTATATCTGATAATGGGCAAGACCACGGCCCTTCTGGATACCATGAAAGAGGGGGATGTGATCCTGGATCTGTGCGGCCCACTGGGCCGGCCCACCAGCATTAAAAAACAGGGTACAGTGGCCTGTGTGGGTGGCGGAACCGGAATCGCCGCCCTGCACCATATAGCCAAGGGCAATTTTCAGGCGGGAAACAAGGTTGTCTCAGTTATTGGAGCCAGGAGCAAGGATCTTTTACTTTTCAAACCGGAGCTGGAAAAGATCTCCCACGAGGTCCTGGTGTCCACCGATGACGGCAGCGTGGGTCACAAGGGCGTGGTCACCGAGGTGTTAGAAGAGTACCTGGACCGGGACCCGGATGTAAAAGAGGTCATCGGTGTGGGGCCGGTGCCCATGATGCGCTCAGTGGCCAGGGTAGCCCAGCCTTACGGCATAAGGACCCTGGTGAGTCTTAATTCCATTATGGTTGATGGAATCGGCATGTGCGGCTCCTGCCGGGTGAACGTGGGCGGGGAGATACGCTTTGCCTGCGTGGAAGGCCCGGAATTCGAAGCTTCCCAGGTGGATTTCGATGAACTCATGATGCGACTGCAGGCCTTCAAGTCCCAGGAAAAAGAATCCATGGAACTGTTCGAGAAAAAAGAGCTGTTGTGATTATGCAGAAAAAAGCCAAGACCAAGACCAAGATCAGTCCCAGGGTTTCCATGCCCATGCTGGACGCTGTGGAAAGGGGCAGGATGTTTTCCGAGGTGGCCTTGGGCTACACCCTGGAACAGGCCGTTTCCGAGGCAAAGCGCTGCCTGCAGTGCAAAAAGCCCACCTGCATCAAAGGCTGTCCCGTGGACGTGGACTGTAAAGGCTTTATCCGCATGGTGGCCGACAAAGATCTGGCAGGGGCCTTTGCCAGAATCAAGGAAACCAACAGCCTGCCGGCCATCTGCGGCCGGGTCTGCCCCCAGGAGAACCAGTGCGAAAAGACCTGCAAGCTCAGGCCCACTGGACAGCCCATAGCCATAGGCCGTCTGGAGAGATTCGTGGCGGACAACTACTATGCCCATACCTCGTGCGAGGAAGAGACCGGCGCTGATTCCTGTGTTCCCATTGATGAGAGCCTGAAAGTTGCAGCCATTGGTTCCGGGCCCAGCAGTCTGACCCTGGCCGGATACCTGGCCGCCAACGGAGTCAAGGTAAGCGTATATGAGGCCCTGCATTCACCGGGCGGGGTGCTACTTTACGGCATACCGGAATTCAGGCTGCCCAAGTCCGTGGTGCAAAGGGAAATAGATTCCCTGAAAAACCTGCAGGTGGATTTTTTGTGCAACTACGTGGGCGGAAAGAGCATGACCCTGCCCGAGCTTTTCCAGCAGGGATACAAGGCGGTGTTTCTGGGAGTGGGGGCAGGACTGCCCAGATTCATGAATCTGCCAGGAGAAAGCCTCATCGGGGTTTACTCCGCCAACGAATACCTGACACGGGTCAATCTCATGTTCGGTTACAGGTTCCCGGAATACGACACCCCTGTTCCCCCGGGCAGAAACGTGGTGGTCATCGGAGGGGGCAACGTGGCCATGGATTCGGCCAGGACCGCTCTAAGGCTGGGTGCGGAAAGGGTGCGGGTGGTATACCGGCGCACCAAGGGGGAGATGCCGGCCAGGCAGGAAGAACTGGAGCACGCCCTGGAAGAGGGCATCGAACTGGAGATTCTTTCGTCTCCTCTTTCCTTTCACGGCGATGACCAGGGGGTGCTAAACAAAATGGTCCTGCAGCGCATGGAACTGGGCAGCCCCGACGACTCCGGGCGCAGGCAGCCCGTACCCATAGAAGGCGACACTTTTTCCCTGGACACTGACCTGGCCATTATGGCCGTGGGAACCGGGGCCAACATGGTCCTGACCCAGACCACCCCTGAACTGGAGCTGAATGAACGCGGCTATGTCCGGGCTGACCCCGAAACCGGGGAAACCAGCATGAACATGGTCTTTGCCGGGGGAGACATCGTAACCGGAGCTGCCACTGTGGTGGAGGCCATGGGTGCTGGCAGGCGCTCGGCCAGGGAAATCCTGAAAAGGATCAAAGGATAATACTCATGTCGCAGATTGCGGGCGTCAAATTCAGGGACCAGGGCCAGATTTACTACTTTCAGGCCTCTCCCTTTGTGGTCAAACCCGGAGACGGGGTCATTGTCAAGACCCAGGAGGGACTGGGACTGGCCATCGTGGTCCAGGTCAGGGACACCCTGCCGGAAGGCTTTGCCCTTGAGGACCTAAAGCCCATATTCAGGCTGGCCAATGAAGAAGACTTCAAGGTCCAGGAGGAAAACAAAGAGCTTGGCCGGGAGGCCTTTGCCTACTGCAAAAAATGCCTGGCAGAGCGCGAACTGGACATGAAGCTGGTGGATGTGGAAGTCTTTTTTGACCGCAGCAAGATAATCTTTTACTTTACCGCCCCCGGCCGGGTGGATTTCAGAGACCTGGTCAAGGAACTGGTCAAGGTTTACCGTACCAGAATAGAGTTGCGTCAGATCGGGGTCAGACATGAGACCCAGATGGTGGGTGCCCTGGGCAATTGCGGCCAGGTATGCTGCTGCCGGCGGTTCATGCGTCAGTTTGCCCCGGTGACCATCAAGATGGCCAAGGATCAAAATCTCTTTTTAAATCCGGCCAAAATATCCGGGGTTTGTGGCAGGCTGTTGTGCTGTCTTAATTTTGAACAGCCCCACTACGCCCAGTTCCAGAAGAAGCTGCCCAAAATGGGCAAGAGATATAAGTGTCGGGAAGGCTACCTCCGGGTCATCCGGGCCAATCTTTTTCGGGAAAGCCTTACTGTCCTGGACGAGGAAGGCACGGAAAAGGAGGTCCCCTTGCAGGACTGGCAACAGATGCTGCAAAAGCCGGACAAAAAGAAGGAAAACAAGTAGGTTCGTACCTTCTTAAAACCATTCTGCGGGAATTGTCCGTATCAAGTCTGTGAATGAAGCAAGCATGCAGGAGGCGTGTAAATTGGAAAGCTTTTTTGTTTCCACTCCCATATACTACGTAAATGCCAGGCCGCACCTGGGCCATGCCTATACCACAATCGTGGCCGACAGCATAAACCGCCTGCACCGTCTGCGGCAGAAAGACACCTTTTTTCTGACAGGCACGGACGAGCACGGGGACAAGATAGTGGAAGCAGCTGAAAAAAACGGCCTGGCCCCGAAAGAGTATGCTGACAGAATAAGCGCCCTGTTTAAAGAGGCCTGGCCCTGGCTGGAAGTGGAAAACTCCGCCTTTATCCGCACCACTGACCCGGAACATGTAAAATGCGTGCAGCGCTTTCTTAATACCGTCTACGAGAATGGGGACATTTATTTCGGGGAGTACGGGGGGCATTACTGCTTTGGTTGCGAGTGCTTCTACATGGAAAAAGAACTCCAGGACGGACTCTGCCCGGATCACCTGGAAAAGCCCAGATACCTCAAGGAAGAAAATTATTTTTTCCGCATGACCAGGTACCTGCCCGCCCTGCGTGAACATATCCTGAACCACCCGGAATTCATCCAGCCGGAAAGGTATAGAAACGAAGTTCTGGGCATGCTGGGGGACGAACTGACAGACCTGTGCATATCCAGACCCAAATCCAGGCTGACCTGGGGTATAGAGCTGCCCTTTGACAGCAATTTTGTGACCTATGTCTGGTTCGATGCCTTGATAAACTATATCTCGGCCCTGGGCTGGCCCCACGGGGAGGCCTTTAAAAGATACTGGCCCGGAGCGTACCATCTGGTGGCCAAGGATATTTTAAAGCCCCACGCCGTTTTCTGGCCCACCATGCTCATGTCCGCCGGGGTGGACCTGTACCAGGGGCTGCGGGTGCACGGGTACTGGACGGTGCAGGAGGCCAAGATGTCCAAGAGCCTGGGCAACGTGGTCCAGCCCATGGACATGGTGGACAAATACGGCCTGGCACCCTTTCGCTATTTTCTCCTGCGGGAGATGCAGTTCGGCCTGGATGCCAGCTTTTCCGAAGAGGCCCTGGTGAACAGGCTCAATTCGGACCTGGCCAATGATCTGGGCAATCTGTGCAGCCGCACCCTGGCCATGACCAATAAGTATTTCCAGGGGCTTGTGCCGGAAAAGTCCGGGCTGTCCCAGGAGGACCAGGAGGTGGTGGATGCCGGGCTGACCGCTCTGGATGAATACGTACGCCTGTTCGGGGATTTTCAGTTTTCCAAGGGTCTCAGTGTACTCTGGGCTTTCATCGGCAGGCTGAACAAATACGTGGATGCAAGCGCCCCCTGGGTACTTTACAAAGAGGGACAGACTGAGCGGCTGCAAAATGTCATGTACGTCCTGCTGGAAGGACTGCGCAAAATAGCCCTGCACCTGTGGCCGGTGATGCCGTCCAGTTCGGAAGAGTTGCTCAGTCAGTTGGGCACCGGTTTTGACCTGCACAAAGTGGATCTGGAGCAGGAGGCCGGACACTGGTCAGGCCTTAAGCCTGGAGTCCGGGTGGCCAAGAAATCCAATTTGTTTCCCCGCCGGGAGCTCGAGCTTAAGCAGGAGACAGGCAAAGAGAAAAAAGACGGGGCAAAAGCTGCAGAGTCGCCGCAAACTAGTCAGGTCAGCTTTGAGGATTTTCTAAAGCTTAATATGGTCACCGGCAGGGTGCTGCAGGCGGACAAGGTTCAGGGAGCGGACAAGCTGCTTAAGCTCGAAGTGGATATCGGTGAAAAAAAGCCTCGTCTTATAGTGGCAGGACTGGCCCAGCACTTCGAGCCCGGGGACATGCAGGGGCGTCAGGTGGTGGTGCTGGCCAATCTGGCACCCAAGAAGATCAGAGGGGTAACCTCCCACGGCATGGTTCTGGCAGTGCGCCATGGACAAGACATGGTCCTTCTGACCACCACTGAAGGCACTGAGCCAGGCAGTCGGGTAAGTTGACCGGGTACACTTCATGCATAAGGTTTACGAGGTCATAAACGACCTTTACGATGCCCTGCACTACGTATGGGAGCATGATCGGACCCGGCAGACAATCACCACCGTGCTCATCGGGACATTCCTGGTTACCCTGACCCTGACCGAGCTGAACCGCTTCGGGATGCTCCCGGACAACCTTGGAGAAAGGCTTCCCACCAATCCCTTCTATTCAGTCAAGCTGGCCTTTACCCTTTTGCTGGTAAATGAGCTCATTTCACTAATTTTTATTCTTCCATGCTCTGTATCCCGGGCCGTGGGAAAACAGCTGGAGATCCTCTGCCTTATTTTTCTTAGAAATGCCTTCAAGGAGCTGAGTTATTTCACAGAGCCCATTGTGCTTGTGGGCCAGCTGGACGCGGTGCTGCGCATCGGGGCCAATGCCCTGGGAGCGGTGATTATATTTGTGCTTCTGCACTTTTATTACCGGCAGTATGTGAAACGAAGCGGCAAGGGTTCCCGGGGGGAAAGGGTGTACAGGTTCATATCGGTAAAGAAGCTGGTATCCATGATCCTGCTTTTAATTTTCACCATCCTGGGCATATATCATCTGAGTTTTATGTGGATGCACGGGGAGGGAATACCTTTCTTTGCCGAGATATACACCATCCTGGTCTTCAGCGATGTCCTGCTGGTGCTGGTGGTCAACCGCTTTTTCCCCGGATTCAATGATATTTTCCGCAATTCCGGTTTTGCCGTATCCACCCTGCTGATGCGGCTAAGCCTGACTGCACCGGCCTTTCTAAACGTGGTCATAGGTATAGGGGCGGCCCTGTTCGCCCTGCTTCTGGCCATGGCCTACAAGCGAAGCACCTCGGGTGATCCATAATCCTTCTTCCTGTCATTTTTCCGCCTGGTTGCGGCGGCTTTGTCTCTGCTGGGCCTGGTACATGAAGGTCCTTATGGCCAGTTCCCGGTTGGGCTGGATGGAGCCGTCATATGAGGCGTCCAGGTAGGGGACCTTTTTTTCCAGCAAAATGGGCTTTAAAATGGCCGAACAGATGGTGCTGGGCATGCAGGTAAAGGGGAATACATTGACCACCCCGTCATAGTTTTCATGCACATATTCCAGGGCCCCGCCGATGCTTATGGCCGCTTCGGTGCCGATGTCGAAGTTGAACAGACGGTCGTTATCCAGACGGCTTTCCAGGCTGGCGATGCGATGATCCTCGTGGATATCCAGGTGCTTGCGTGCCCGGGAAAATGTCTGGTCCTGACGCCAGAGCTGGTACTTGATCTCGATCTGGTAGTCCAGCCACTTGCGCGAAGCATTGAACATGCCCTGGATGTCTCCCTTTTTCCAGGACTGGGTCCATTGCCGCCGGGTATCGCGCAGGTTGGAATAGGCCACGAAATTGAACCATTCCCCCAGAGAGGCGTCCACAACTTCTCCTCCATGGGTTTCAATCTCCTTGATGAGGTGCTGGTTGGACTGAGGATGGGTGCGCAGATAGATTTCCCCGATGATTCCAATCAGGGGACGTCTGGGCTTGTCCGGATCCATGAGCTTGCTGGCGCGTTTAACTATGTCCTCCAGCAGAGTGTACAGGGCGTTGAAGTCCCGGCTTTCCCCGATGGATTCGATCTTGTCCCGCATCTCCTGCAGTGCTCCTTCCATGAAGGCATCTGTCTCGCCGGGGACCTTTTCATAGGGCCTGACCCGCCAGACCACCCGGTCCAGGACATCGGAGATGATGGTGGCCACGTAGGCCAGGCGGCGAAAAAGCTTGGATTTTTCCTCGGGCATAATCATGGACGAGGAATATGTATCCGTAGAAGACAGATAGGTAATATTTACATCTTCGAACTCGGGGAACTTGTCCAGGACCAGCCTGTGCATCTTGTTGTACATGCCGAAGCGGCAAGGGCCATCCGCCTCGGGCATGAAGTAGACGTAGTCCCCGGGAGAAAATTCTGCCCCCAGGCGTTCTTTTTCCTGCTTGAGGTAGTAAAGGATGTCTCCCAGTGTTACCTGGCAGGGGAAGCATTCCTTGCCCGAAGTGTATTCCTTGCCCAGTTCCAGGCCGTCGTAGGTGGGCATGACCTGAGCCGGGATGCCGTAGGCCCTGAAGCAGGAAGTCAGAAGCCTGGAACCGAAGGGAGACATGTCCGGCATGAGCAGGGTCTTGCCCGTGATGTCAAACTGGCCGACACTTTTGGTCAATCTTTCTTCAAAGAATTGTTGTTCTTGCATAGTGTTAAAAGGGGTTGAGGTTTTGTATGCCTGGTCTACTGCCCGACAGCCTGATCCAGAGAGGTTCTTTTTTCTTTTTTGACCAGGTTCTCCTTGAGGATGTTCTGGACTACGTTTTTATAGGCCTCGATGCGGGTGAGCACGCCGGCCACGGCGCTGTGTTCATCGAGTTCCAGGACCAGTGGCGGCTTTTGTTGCAGGATGTGACCGAAAAAATGTTCTAAAAAGGAGTCCGGTCCGCAGGAGAAATTGGTCAGGTGTACCCCGAACCAGTTGGGCTTCTGGGCGATGAGCTTGGCCGTGCGCAGTATGCGGCCTCCCAGGCCCCAGTACATTCTCGGAAAGTCTTTAAGGTTCACCTGCTCAAAGTCCACAAAATCCATGGGCAGGGCGGTTATGTCCAGCTTGGCCAGCTGACGTCCCAGGCGCAGGTTGAGCCTTTCGTCGTAGAGGTTGTAGGGCCTTCCTGTAACCACCCAAACCGGGCTTGTCTGATCCAGGCCGGAGATGATCTCCCGGCCTTTCTGCTGCATGGTCTTCTTGAACTCCATCTGCCTGACCCAGGCCAGGGACACTGCCCTCTGCACTTCCTTTTCCCGGAATTTAAGCCCGGGGGGCAAGGCCTTGTAAAGGTTCTGGGCTATGCTTTCAATTCCCTCCTTGAGGAAAAGTGTGGGACGGATAAGCCTGCTTTCATCCAGCTGCAGGGCAGCAGTAGCCATGTACTGGGAGCTTTCCACCATGGGGCAGAGCACCCCTCTTTCCCCGTCTTCATCCGGGGTAGGCACATTAATGGGGTTGGGCAGAAAAAGGTAGTCCGCCGGGCTGCGCTGCAGGTGGTTAACATGGCCGTGAAAGACCTTTACCGGAAAACAGGTCTCGGCGGTCATGGATTCCACCCCTGTGGAAGCAATGTCATGGTTGGTAGCCGGGCTGAACAGGACGTTCAGGCCCAGTTCCGAGAAAATATTGGCCCAGAGTATGCCCCATTCCAGGGAGTGCAGGGCCATAGGGATGCCCACAATCGGCTGCCCTGGCCGGGGCTTTTCCATGCTCTTCCAGTCCACCAGGGCATCCTGGGGCAGGTGCTGGTTGAAAAGTTCGCCGCGCAGCAGGAAAAAATTGTCCTTGGTCCGCCCCTGAACGGTGGAGGCCTCGTAACGCCCGCAGTCACCGCCCCAGATACTCTTGCGTCCGCCGAAGTTGTAGATTTTGAGCTTGCATTCGTTGTGGCAGTTCTTGTCCGCCCGGCATATGGATTCCTTGAAATTGACCTCGATGGCGGCCAGGTCCTTGAGGTCGCGCTCTTTGACTTTGATTTCCCCGGAATTGAACTTTTCCTGCACAGCCAGGGCTGTACCGTAAGCGCCCATGACCTCCCTGTTTTTGGGAACAATCACAGGCTTTTGCAAAACTTGCTCAAAAGCGGCGACTATGCCCTTGTTCAGAGAAGGGCCTCCCAGAAACATTATCTTGTTGCCGATGTGCCTGCTTTCCACCACCCGGTGCAGATAGTTGCGCACAATGGCGAAACAAAGCCCGGCGATGAGGTCGTCTCTTTTGGCCCCTTTCTGAGAATATCCCACCAGGTCAGATTCCATGAAAACCGTGCACCTTTCGGCCAGGTTCACCGGGGCCGGAGCAGACAGGGCTATATCCTGGAACTGGCCCACGATATTTATGTTCATCTTGTTGGCCAGTTCGTGCAGAAAGCTTCCAGTGCCGGCGGCGCAGATCTTGTTCATGACAAAGTCCACGGGATGGGAATCCTGGATGGATATATATTTGGAATCCTGGCCGCCTATTTCAAATATGGTGTCTATGCCGCTGTCCACTTTCACCGCGCCCCTGGCATGAGCGGTGATTTCATCGATAATCAGGTCAGCGTCCAGAAAATCACCCACCACGTTTCTTCCGGATCCAGTGGTGCCTACAGCCTGCAGGTCGATTTTATCCCCGACTTCCTGATCCAGGTGCTGCAACAGTTCCTGGGCAACTTCGATGGGTTTGCCTTTGGTGGCTACGTATCTCTTGTGGATGATCCTGCCCTGTTCGTCCACCAGGCTGTATTTGGTTGAAGTGGAGCCGATATCTATACCCAGAAAGGCCTTGATTGTTCCTCTGGCTGGAGACTTGACGGGCTTTAGGCTGTTGTCCGGATCAAAATGGGACAGGTTGAGCTCCAGGGTCTCGGCCCTGGGAAAGCTGTAAGCGGAAGTGGCCATGCTTTCGTCCAGGCTTTCCGGCTTAACCGTGTTTTTACGTCCCTGCTTCTGCGACTGCAGTGCAGTGCCCAGGGCACCCAGGGCTGTGTGATGTTCTGGAACCTGGAGCTGGGGAAAGTGTTTTCTAAAGGCCTGGACCAGAAGCTCATTTTCGGCCATGCCGCCTATGAAGGCAACGGGTTCGTGCAGTTCGCGGTTGGAAACAATGGTGCTCAGGTAGTTGGCGGCAGTGCCGTGGTGCAGTCCGGCAATGATGTTGCTCAGGGATTCGCCCTTATTCTGCAAATGGATCATGTCCGATTTGGTAAAGACGGTGCAACGGCAGGCAACAGGTGCCGGGTAGGTGCTTTGCAGCCCCAGGGCAATAAAGTCGCGCAGGACCTTTTGCAACTGGTTCTGGTCCATTTCAAAATCACCCCCGTACATGGCGTAGGCCAGGCGTTCAGCCTGCTGGTCTATAAATGATCCCGTGCCCGAGGCGCAGGGAGAGTTGAGGTTGAAGGCCTCCAGATACCAGTTGTTGTCCTGGTCGTATTCCAGCTGGAAAAGGGCGGCATCCTGTCCGCCTATGGCTATTAAAGAACGTACACCGGGCAATACCCGGGTGGTGCCCAGGACCTGGGCAATGGTTTCCACCTCGAAGGGGGCATCCAGCAACTGACTGACGATTTGACCCTGGCTGCCGGTAAAGGAAACGGAGTCTATCTGTGCCGGGTCAAAGCGATTGTATATATCGCTCAGAGTCTTCCTGGTTTCTTCCAGGATCAGACCGAAGTGACGTTTGTAAGGGGCTTCGAATGCTATCTCCCCATGGGAATCCACCACGCAGCAGTTTATGCTTACAGAGCCCACATCCAGGCCCACATCGTATGTCATCAAGTTCCTCCCTGAAATGCTGATACTGGTAAGTGTTGAGAGATTTGATCCCGCTGCAAACAGGCATTGCAGCCCTGAAAAAACAAAAAGTTGTATTATTAATCCTAATTTATCAAGTCTTATGCAGTCAAATTGTTCGACTTCCTACCCGGATTTATCGTTTTTGACAAGTCTTTTAGAAAATAAGACTCAAGAGTAAAGGAATCAAATGGAACATTGCCAGCAGGATATTGCTCTGGAAAATTCTCTGGAATGGTCGGCGGTCTTGAGGGAATGCAGATAAAAAGTCCCGTCTTCACTGTTGCCCAGGCTGTTAAATGCAGCACCCAGGGAAATTACTGAGCCCTGCTCCAGGGTGCACTCGCTACGGTAGACTATGTCCAGTTCCTTTAACAATCGGCCCTGTTTCAATTCATCTGGGAGGCAGGACAGAGACCATTCCCCCAGCAAGGAGTGATTGACGTGGGCGTTCAGGTCCAGGTCGTTTTCTCTTAAGAAGATTTCCTCTGAATATTCAGGATGCTCCAGAGGGCTGATTCTGGCCTGCGAAAATTCGAGACAGGGCGGCCCTGGAGCTGAGAAATCCCGGATAAATTCTGCCGGGGTCCTGATTATCCTTCTTTTTTCCAGATCGAATACCGCCCAGGATGTGGTAGCCAGGACCAGGGGGGTGCCTTTCTCGTCCTGGAGTTTAAAGTCCCTGAAAGCGAAGTAGCGGTTCAGTGCTGATGGAAAGGTGGTCAGGCGGACCGTTTGTCCCAGACAGGGGAAACTTTCGATACGGATGAGCTTGCGCATGAGCACCCAGCTCATGTTGCGGGCAAGAAGCCTGTCCGTGGAAAAAATCTCCAGGAGGTTGCTGTGGGTGTAAGCCGAGTCTTGCATCCAGTCCAGAAGAGAGGTAAGTTTGATCCTGCGGCTTCTGTCCACCTGACTGACCCTGATGGTGCCTGTCTCAGTATGGGTGGGATGTTGCATGTATCTCCTTATTAATGCGTTTGGAGGATTTTTTTATGATTGAAGCGTATTCTTTCGGCAAAATGCGAATCCAGGGAAAGGATTATACTCAGGATTTAAAAATTATCAAAGGCGGGGTTGTGCCCCGGTGGTGGCGCAAATCCGGGCACAGTGTAGAGACCGATGATGTCCGGGATATTCTGGAGGCGGCTCCGGACATCCTGATCCTGGGCAAGGGGCGTCCCGGGGTGATGCAGAGCACTCCGGAACTAAGAGCCCTTTTGCAGCAAAAGGGCATAGAACTGGTGGAAGCAGGCACGGACAAGGCATTGGAAGAGTTCAACCGGCGTTTTTCCAGTGGGGAAAACGTTGCAGCCGGGTTTCATCTCACCTGTTGAGTTTTTTCAGCCCGGGTTTTTGTTGGGTGCATCTAAAAAATAAAACCTGATAAATTCAGTTGAAGAGCAAAAAATAATGCTGTATTTAAAACCATGAACAAGGCCAGACATTTTGTTCGCCTGTCCAGGCAGACAGGCTTCGGCGGCTGCAGGGTTTTTTGACTTTAACCGATGCCCGGCTGCAAATCGTTTATGCATGCCGGTGTAAAAGAAGGTAATATGAACTGGGACTGGGAAAAACTGCAACAGCGCAACAGGCAGAGAAAGTCCGGCTGGGAGCCGGGATCCGGTGGCGGAGGACCTACACCTCCAGACTTTACCAAGATCAAGGAAGCCTTGAACAAATGGGGCGACAGCAGGCTTATTTTGATTATACTGGTGATTATCATGGTCGGTTGGCTTCTGACCGGTTTTTTTCGGGTGGAACCGGGCCAGGTGGGCGTGGTGCAGCGTTTCGGGGCTGTGGTGCATGTGACCGAGATGGGTGCCGGCCTCAACTGGCACTGGCCCAGGCCCGTGGGCCAGGCCACCAAGGTGGACACTCAGCAGATCAGAAGCTTCGAGATAGGGTTCACCCGGGTTGAAGGCAGAAAACGCGTCAACCGG
This sequence comes from Desulfonatronospira thiodismutans ASO3-1, assembly GCF_000174435.1. NCBI lineage: Bacteria > Pseudomonadati > Thermodesulfobacteriota > Desulfovibrionia > Desulfovibrionales > Desulfonatronovibrionaceae > Desulfonatronospira > Desulfonatronospira thiodismutans. The sequence goes on along the minus strand of NZ_ACJN02000002.1, from coordinate 318,848 downwards.
GATGAAGCATTGATGCTTACCAAAGACAAAAACATTGTCCACTTCGAAATAATAGTCCACTACCAGGTGCAGAATCCTGAAGAATACCTCTTCGAGATTGAAAATCCAGAGGAAGTCATAAAGACTACCACGGAAAGCGCTCTTCGAAGTGCCGTGGGCACTCTGGAGATAGACAGGGCCATTGTGGCCGAGGGGCTCAGCCGGATAGCCAACAATACCCAGGATCTGCTGCAGGATCTGCTGGACGACTACAATTCCGGTCTTCGTGTGGTAAACGTCAGGACCGAACGGGGCGACGCCCCCCAGGAAGTGCGTCAGGCCTTTCATGACGTGGTGCGGGCCATGGAGGACAAGGAAAGGCTTATCCACAGGGCAGAGGAATACAGAGAAGATATTATACCCAGGGCCAGGGGTGCAAGGGCTCAAAGGATTCTGGAGGCCCAGGGAGAAGTCAAGAGGTTCGGCCAGCTCCTGGTGGAATACCGCAAAGCCAAAGGCGTGACACGGCAGAGGCTCTACCTGGAGACCATCGGAGATATCCTTCCGGGCGTGAACAAGATTATTATGGACAAGGATGCCGCAGAAAGAGTGATGCTTTTTCCAGACGGAAAAGGTGTGCGGTTTGAAACCATTGAGACGGAAAGATAGCCATGGCTGTCAAAGTTGATAAGTTTCGGAGGAATACATGAAAATAGCGGCTTTTTTTCCGGTGGCCCTGTTAGTGGGCATCATCGTTTTCTCCCTGTCCATATTTACAGTGGACGAAAGGGAATATGCCCTGGTTCTGCAGTTTGGTGAGCACAAGCGCACTATTAAAGAGCCGGGCCTTCACTTCAAGATCCCCCTGATCCAGTCGGCAACCCTTATAGACAAAAGGGTACAGACCAGCGATGTCGGTGCTGACGAGTTTTTGACCGTGGATATGGAAAGGCTTTTAATCGACCATGTCACCCGCTGGCATGTAAAAGACGCTCTTCTTTTCTATATGACCGTGCGCAATGTCCGGGAGGCCCAGGGCCGGATCCAGAACGTGGTTGTTGCAGAACTAAGAGACGTTGTCAGTAACCAGTCCATTCTCAATGTCATTGCCGAGGAGCGTGAAGCCCTCATGACACTGGTCAGCGAGCGGGCCAGGGAGCGCATAGAAGATTTCGGGATCATGGTCAATGATGTGCGCATGAAGCGCGTTGATTTCCCCTCGGAAGTCGAGGAGAATGTCTTTGCCCGTATGGAGGCGGAAAGAGAGAGAATAGCAGCCAGGCACCGGGCCGAGGGCGAGGAGATAGCCATGGAGGTCAGGGCCCAGGCTGATGCAGACAGGGAGAGAATCCTGGGTGAAGGTGAAGCCCTGGCCACGGAGACGTTTGCCGAGGGGTTCACCGAGGATGTGCTGATGGTCACCGACCAGGAAGGAAATGCTGTGGCCGGAGCCTTTGTCAGCATCAACGGCAGGGACGTGGGCCTCACTGATGCAGCCGGGCGCATCACCATTGCCTTTCCCAAAGTGGACGAGGTGAGGGTGCGGGCGCAGGTGGAAATAGAAGACCAACTTAGAAGGGGCACCCTGGAAGGAGATCTGGAAGACGGGTATACAATGGATGTGTCCAGGTCCGGAGATCTTCACCTGGAGTTTGAAGGAAGGCCGGCTACTTACCTGGGATACCTGGCCGACGAAGAGTTCTTCCGTTTTCAGAAGTCTCTTAGTACATATCGGAGGGTTATGCTGCCAAGCAGCACAACCATGGTCATGAGCACCGACGCGGATTTATTTGACTATCTGGGCGGTCCGGGCATGCCAGTGGAGATTGACCTGGAATAAGCCTGCCGGACAGCAAAGCCTTTTCTTCTCTGGAGATACAACGGCGCAGACGGCAGGTGTCAGGCTTTTTTCTTCATCCGGCGGTCTAAGCCTAAGTACTCTGATTCGTAAGTTCGGTGACGTATTTTTTCGTTAAGCTTTCAAACTCACATTAACATACATAGAAGTTTATGGGTACTTCTCCGGGCATAAAACGTCATCATATTTACGAATAGGAGCACTAAGCCTGTGTTTCCATGGATCCTGGAAGCATGGCCAGGGCCTGTTTCATCTCTTCCTGAAACCTGCTTTGCACCGCAGACTGAACTGCTTCGGTGGAACCGGTAAACCTCCTGCTTCTTTCCGCGTAGACAGCCTCGATCATCTCCCGGTCGGGGCTTTCTACGTTTTCATATCCTATTTCCCCCGCTACTTTCTGGAATATGTTCATGGACCCGTGCACACCATGCTGCACAGCGGTGCTCCACAGGACTTCCCTTAAGGCCGGTGAGGCCTGCTGCATATCCAGGCCGGTGCGGGACTCCACGCCTCTGGCCGCTGGCAGGTAAAAATTATGGTGAATAAATTCATGCTGCAGTTCAGAGAACAGCTCCGGGTTCTCTCTGTCAATTCTTTGCCACTCTTCAGGCATGCTTCCGGTTCTCCCCTCGGTATTCATGGGTCCGGCCTGCCTGAGCCGGGAGGCCAGTTCCGGCTCCCTGTCTTCCAGAAAATCCAGGAATTCGCCCATGGTGCCCATGTTGGATGAGAGCTGATAAATGCCGTAGCATGTACCGCCCCGCCTGTCATACCCGATGGCGTCGGACCTGTTGGCTGATTCAAACCTGGCTGCCAGACGTCCCGGGCGGTGGTCTTCTGACTCTGTTTCCCGGGTTCTGGAATTTATTTCCGGGGATTTGAAGGCGGCGTGTTCCTGGTAAGCTCTGGAAGCAGCCTTTCTTTGCTCTGGGCCAGGTTGGCCTGCTTCAGGCTGCAGGCTGCTCACAGTTGCTTCTGTCTTTTGTGTCGGCAGTTCATTTTTGAGTTCCAGGCGGGATACTTTCATGTCCGCGTCATGGGGATTTGAGCTGCTTTCCAGCCCGGCCAGGGTCACCGTGGGCTTAATGGAGGAAAAACCCTGGTCCTGTTCCAGGGTCAAGGTGGAGACCCGGACCTTTTCCTCCCCGGCTGCCTCAAGAGCGGCACTATTTACAGCCGGCCTTTGTGTTGAAGGCGGCGTATGTCCGGCTGCGCCATCATCACGGCTCAAGGGGTCTGCCTTTTCCCTGGCCAGCATGGAGTCTATGAATTCAGGCATGGCCGGACTTTTTGGTGCAGAGCTCACCACAGAGTTCTTAATGATTGCCGGGGAAACAGAGGCAATAACCTGCCGCGTTGTCTCCTGGGCTGGGTCGGCGGTTTCAATGCGTGGGCCTGGGGACTTTTGCATATGCGGATGGGTGGCCCCGAAGTCAATTTTCTGGCGCATGGTGTGGGACCCGGAAGTTGATGCATCTCCGGAAGATGTGCCGGATGCCTCCATGCCCTGGGAAGCCCCGGGGCCGGGCTTTTGCACCCGTGGGCCCGGCGGCAGGTTTTCATCCCGGCTTGAGGTCTGTTCACCGCCCTGCAGTATGCCGGATGCACCTGGAGTGGAGACGGCGGGTACCGTGGAGGGTGGAGCTGTTGACAGGTTCTTGTTCATGACCAGATCAAAGAAGCTTTCTCTGGATCTTTGGGGAGGACTGGCAGCGTTCTCCCGGATCCTGTCTTGCAGAGCAGTTAAACCGTGATCAGAATGGTTGATTATCATGCAGCTGTCCTTTGGGTCTTTACCGGTTTGTTCTAAAGATCTCTGGTAAATTTATTCAAAATACGTACCATGTCAGCTGGCTCGTCTTTTTGATCCGATGGCCGGAATAAGAGTAGCCACACAGGTTTGCTAAGCATCTGTTCGAACTTTTCAAATCAGACATTTAAAAAAAGGCTTGCATCCCCGGGAACTTGTGTATATCTTTCCTTATTGCCTCAATCGCGAGTGCCTGCATTCTTCCCCAAGCGAACCCCGCCGGGTACCCCAGCATTCAAATATATTGAGCCGTTATACATACGCCCCTGTACCGAGGGAGTGCATCGGTGCTTCAATTTAATTTTTTTATACCCAAGGACTATTTTGATGAATTTTACAGATTTTGAACTTGACCACAGGATTCAGGCCGGAATCAAGGCCTGCGGATACAAGAACCCCACTGCAATCCAGGAGCAGGCCATTCCCGTGGGCCTGCAGGGCAGGGATGTCATGGGCCTGGCCCAGACCGGCACCGGGAAAACCGCCGCTTTTGTGGTGCCTGCTTTGCAGAGATTACTGCAGGGCAAACGGGGCAAGCCCCGGGTGCTGGTGCTTTCGCCCACCAGGGAGCTGGCAGAGCAGACCCATGAATTTTTCACTGCTCTGGGACGTAAAACAGGACTCAGGTGCGTCTCAGTATACGGCGGCGTGAGCAGGTCCGGGCAGGTGCAGAAAATCCGCTCCGGTGTGGAAATCGTGGTCGCCTGTCCCGGGCGTCTTCTGGATCTGGCCAGAGACCGGGCCGTAAATCTTTCGCAGGTTGAGACCCTCATCCTGGACGAAAGCGACCGCATGCTGGATATGGGTTTTATGCCCGATATCCGGAGTATCATGAAGATGCTGCCCCCAAAGCGCCAGAACATGCTTTTTTCAGCCACCATGCCTGCAGATATCCGGACTCTGGCCGATGAGATCCTTGATGATCCGGCCCGGGTGCAGGTTAATCATGAAAGGGCCTTAGACAGCATCAGCCAGTGCCTGTATCCGGTAAAGCGCAGGCCCAAGGCGGAAATGCTCATTGAACTGCTAAGGGAGAAACAGGACGGGGCTACACTGGTTTTCACCAGGACCAAGCACATGGCCACCAGGATCGCCAAGCGCCTGAGCCAGGCCGGATTCAGGGCCAGGGATCTGCAGGGGAATATGTCCCAGAACAACCGTCAAAGGGTCATGAAAGACTTCAAGAGAGGCAGCTTCAATATCCTGGTGGCCACGGACATCGCCTCCAGGGGCATTGACGTGGCCGGAATCGGCCATGTAGTAAACTTTGACATGCCGGATACCGCTGAAAGCTATACCCACCGCATAGGGCGTACCGGCAGGGCGGATTCCTGCGGTGACGCATCGACTTTTGTGGAGCCCAAGGACTTCGGTCTTATCCGGGCCATAGAAAGGCTTCAGTCCCAGAAGCTGCAGAGAAAAAGCATTTAATCCGTAATAATAACAAACCAGCCAAGCTCTCCGGCACGGGCAAAAGCCATGCAGCTGACAGTTCTGGCAGACAACAACACCTTCATCAGCCGGTACTTTCTGGCTGAACCGGCCCTGTCCCTTTTTATTCAGGTACAGGGCCGAACAATCCTTCTGGACTGCGGCTTCAGCGATGTCTTTTTGCGCAATGCAGGCACAGCCGGACTGGATCTGCTGCAGTTGGACACAATAGCCTTTTCCCACGGACATCTGGACCATACCTGGGGCATGACAGAGCTGGTGCGCATGTATGCCCGGGCGGCTCTGGAAGGCCGACCGCACAATAGGCCACAGGTGCTGGCCCACCCCAGGACCTTTGAAAGCGTAATGGACGAGCGGGGAGTGGACCAGGGCAGTATGCTGTCTAAGGACAAGGTCGAGCAGCATTTTCCCCTGAAACTCTCTACTACCCCGGTTTATATCACCCCGGGCCTGGTCTGGCTGGGTGAAATCCCCCGCACTACCTCCTTTGAATCCCGCAAAGCACTGGGCTGGAAAACCGACGACTCCAGACCGGATTATGTCCCGGATGATACCGCCCTGGCGTACATCTCCCCTGAAGGACTGGTGATAGTCACTGGTTGCTCCCACTCCGGGATATGCAATATCGTGCACCATGCCCGTCAGGTGACCGGAGAGGACCGGGTGGTGGATATAATAGGCGGGCTGCATCTGCAGTCGCCGGATGAGGAGCAGCTGACCGGGACCATTGACTTTCTCAAGACACTTAATCTGACAGACCTGCACGCCTGCCACTGCACTGACCTTTATTCCCGAACCTCCCTGGCTGCGGACCTGCCTCTGAGAGCAACCGGCTGCGGTATGCAGCTCAACTACCCCTGACTCCCCCGGCTGCTTCATTTTTTGCTTCTTTACAGTATCCACACCCAAGTATAACATTGGCCTGCCCGGGCAGGTACTGTGCGGGCATACGCATTACTGGAAAGACCGCGGCTGCGGTAAAAAAAGGAGGTCCTGAATGGAATATGTGAGATGGGCGGGACTGCAGGTGGCTGAGCCTCTGGCGGAACTGGTGGAAAACGTGATTACTCCGGGGACCGGCATCAGTTCCCTGCAGTTCTGGAAGGCCCTGCAGGAGATTGTCCAGGACCTGGGACCGCGCAACCAGGCCCTGCTGGACAGGCGCCGGGAGCTGCAGGACTCCATAGACCAGTGGCACCTGCAAAGGCGCGACCTGGAACATCCCGGCCAGGAGTACAAAAAGTTTCTCTACGATATAGGATATCTTCTGCCTGAAGGGGAAGACTTCACCATTTCCACCACCGGGGTGGACCCTGAGATTGCATCCATTGCCGGACCGCAGCTTGTGGTGCCGGTCAATAACGCCCGCTACGCCGTCAATGCCTGCAACGCCCGCTGGGGAAGCCTGTACGATGCCCTGTACGGCACTGACGTCATTCCGGATATGCAGGGGGCACAAAGAGGGCAGGGCTACAACCCGGTGCGAGGGGAAATGGTAGTCAAATCCGCTGCCGGGTTCCTGGACCGGGCAGCACCCCTGGAGGAAGGATCCTACAGTCAGGCCGTGGGTTTTGAGCTGCAGGATTCCCCCCGGGGAAAAGCCCTCATGGTCCGCCAGCAGGACAACAGCACTTCCGGGCTTGCCAATGCGGAGCAGTTTGCCGGTTATGCCGGAGAGGACAGGCTTGAGTCCATTCTTCTGAAAAATAACGGCCTGCATATAGAGATACTTATAGACCCGGACGATCCTGTGGGAGGAAGGCACCCGGCCGGGGTGAAGGATGTGGTTCTGGAGTCTGCAGTGACCACTATCCTGGACTGCGAGGATTCAGTGGCTGCAGTGGATCCCGAGGACAAGACCCTGGTTTACAGCAATCTTCTGGGGCTTTTTAAGGGCGAGCTGGAAACGGCCTTTTATAAAAACGACCAGTTGATCAAACGCGAAATGCATCCCGACAGAAGCTACGTTTCACCTGACGGGCAGAGCTTCTGCCTGCCGGGCAGAAGCCTTATGCTGGTGCGCACAGTAGGGCATCTCATGACCACTGATGCGGTCCTGGACGGCCAGGGGGGCGAAATTTTCGAGGGCATCCTGGACACCATGATTACCGCTCTGGCCGGAATGCACGACCTGCAGGGCCAGGGGCGCTTTGGCAACAGCCGCAGCGGCAGCCTGTACATAGTCAAGCCCAAGATGCACGGCCCGGAAGAGGTGCAGTTTACCTGCGAGCTCTTTGCCAGGGTGGAGGATGCCCTGGGCCTGCCCCGAAATACCCTGAAGGTGGGGGTAATGGACGAGGAGCGCCGGACCACCCTGAATCTCAAGGAATGTATCCGGGTTGCCAGAGAAAGGATTATTTTTATCAATACCGGTTTTCTGGACCGCACCGGTGACGAGATCCATACCAGCATGGAGGCCGGGGCCATGGTGCGCAAGGGGGACATGAAAAAAGAACCCTGGATGCTGGCTTATGAGGACTGGAACGTGGATACAGGCCTGGCCTGCGGGTTTCGGGGCCGGGCTCAGATAGGCAAGGGCATGTGGCCCAAACCGGCGGAGATGCGCGAGATGGTTATGGACAAGCTATCCCATCCCATGGCCGGGGCCAATTGTGCCTGGGTGCCTTCTCCCACTGCCGCCACCCTGCACGCCACCCATTATCACCAGGTGAATGTGGATGCCCGTCAGGCTGAGCTTGAAGGCCAGCGCCGGGCAAAACTGGACGACCTGCTGAACGTCCCGGTTATAAAGGACAAAATGCCTTCGTCTGAAGAAATACGCCAGGAACTGGAGACCAACGCCCAGAGCATCCTGGGATACGTGGTGCGCTGGGTGGAGCAGGGCATAGGCTGCTCCACGGTACCGGATATAAGTGACACCGGGCTCATGGAAGACCGGGCCACCTTGCGCATATCCAGTCAGCACATGGCCAACTGGCTGCATCATGGCCTGTGCACCCGGGAGGAGGTACTGGAGGTGCTAAGGAAAATGGCCACAGTAGTGGACCGTCAGAATGCACACGACCTGATGTACAGGCCCATGAGCAGGGATTTTGACTCCAGTCCGGCCTTTCAGGCCGCCTGCGATCTGGTGTTTGAGGGGCGCAGTCAGCCCAGCGGCTATACAGAACCCATCCTGCACTCCAAAAGAAGAGAGGCCAAGTCCAGATTTGGAGTGTAAAGCTGCCAGGGCAGGTAGTAGATCAATATGATCCTTTCCTATCATCCCTGTTTTTACGGGGACAGGTTCCGGCTTTATGCAGGACGCGAACTGGATGAGAAAGACACAGCTCTCATGCGCAGGGCGTCGGCGGTGATCCTGCCTCCGGGGAGGTTGCCCGGACTATACCGGGAGGCAGTATCCTGCTGCGCAAATGTCTTTCCTGATTACAGCAGCCGCTACCGGTATCCGGGCAAGCCAGGAGATATCCGGCTTTTCAGGGAACACGGCCTGCCCCATCCAGGCACTGATCTTTTTGAACACACCCGGGACTGCCTGCCCGGCTACCTGGAGTCAATAACCTATCCGGTCATTATCAAACATTCAGCAGGGGGGGAGGGCAGTCTGGTCTACCGCGTGGACAACCCGGCTGAGGCCGCAAAGGTTCTAGGTGTCTTTAATGGCATGGAGAAAAGCGGCATCCAGAGCTTTCTGGTCCAGAAAGCCCTGGATGCCGGGAACAGGACCCTGAGGGTGGTGGTCATTCATGAGCACCTGTACAGTTACTGGCGGGTGCAGCCACAGGCGGGCAAAGTCCAGCACAACCTGGCCCAGGGCGGGTTTGTGGATTTTTATTCAGACCCGGAACTGCAAGAAAAGGGGCGATCTCTGGTGCAAAAGCTTTGTGCGGCCAGCGGCATCAACCTTGCCGGCATAGACGTCCTCTTTGATCATGCCGGGCCGGGAGAGCCTGTGCCTATGCTGCTGGAAATCAACTTTTTTTTCGGCCTGCAGGGGCTGGGAGGCCTGGAGAGGTATCATAAACTCCTTAAAGAGGGGGTCAGGGACTGGATTCTCCAGCGCGGCCTACGCCTGCCTCCCAAAGATTTCCCCGGTCCACATGTATAACAGATTAAAAGCGTCTCGCCCGGTCGGTCCGGGATGGAGGCAGCGAACAAAATGATAAAGAAGTGGTCATTTAGAACGAACCACCCCCGGCCCCTCCTTAACCAAGGAGGGGAGTAGGCCGTGCCGTACTCATAAAATGACAAACTTTTGTGACAGCAACAGCGCGCCTGTGCAAGTCACATCAAGGAGGATTCATGATTACTATTCTGGCGCTGGGAGACAGTCTTACAGCAGGTTACGGGCTGGGCCCGGGAAAGTCTTTTGCCGACCTTCTGCAAGAGGCCCTTGTCCAGGAGGGCTGGCAGGTGAAGGTGATAAACGGCGGGGTATCCGGGGATACCACCCTGGACGGTTTAAGGCGGTCAAGCGGCCTTTTAAGGCATGGCCCGGACTTAGTTATAGTGGAGCTTGGCCCCAATGATTTTTTCATGGAACTGCCCTTAAGCGAGGTGCAGCAAAATCTGGACAGGATCGTGGAGGTTTGCCTGGATTCTGGAGCCAGGGTGCTTCTGGCAGGGTTCGAGTCCCTGCAGGGCTTTTATCCCGGGTATGCCCAGGGGTTTCACACTGTATACCGTGAGATTTCTGCAGCCAGACAGGTCTCTTTTGTTCCCGACTTTCTTCCGGGTATCCCCGATAATCCAGAGCTGACCCTGCCCGACGGCGTGCATCCCAATGAAGAGGGAACCCGCAGGATAGTGGAGCATATCCTGCCCTACGTAAGAGAGGAACTTTCCCGCATAAAGGATGCGGATTAGTCGCCAAAAATAATCGGGTACTCCCGCAAAAAATTTTCAACCGGAAATAAGCCTGTCCCTGTCCACAGCATGCGGTCCTGAAAGCACCCTGCGGCCGGACCGTCTGGCCATGTTCAAAAGCATGCTCCTGAAAACCAGTCCGTGCAGGGGGTAGGTCAGATACCAGTAAACCAGGCCCGGCAGGCCGTAAGGCTTTAGCCTGGCGATCTGCAAAAGCCGCACCCTGTCCTGTTCAGTGTTTACGAGCCTGAACTCCAGCACGGCCTCTCCCGGGAGGTTCATCTCAGAAAGCAGGACAAGCACGTGGGGCGGTTCACAGCGCAGCACCCTCCAGAAATCCAGAGCGTCTCCCACAAGCAGCCGGGACTGATCCCTTCGTCCCCGGCGAAGTCCCGGCCCGCCCGCAAGACGGTCCAGATCCCCCCGGATACGCCACAAAAAATCCATTCCGTACCAGCCCCGTGATCCCCCGATTTCCTCCAGGAGAGGCCAGAGCCTGTCAGCTGTTCCTTCAAGCTCGACTGTCTGGGTGTACTCCAGTATCCTGGAGCCGGCACTGTTCTGGTCTTCCTGAATGATCCATTCCGGGGCCTGCAGCTGTCCGGCGTCCATCCAGCAGGTCTGGACCTGGTCCTGGTGTACTGTGTGCAGAGCCAGGGACATGGCCTGGCTGCAGCTTGCAAGCTCCTGGGGAATAATTTTATTTATCTCCTGATCCCGGCATACAGCTTTGTCCCGCATGCTTTCGATAAGTGTTTCCGCGAGACTGGCCGGAACAGGTGTAAGAAAATGCGCAAAGCGGGCCAGAAATTTCGAGGTGAGCCCGGGGACCCTTATGATGATGCGCCTTCTCAAACCAGCCTCCCTGGCGTATATCCTGAACAGGTCAGCATAGGTGACCACGTCCGGACCTCCAATGTCAAAGGTCCTGCCTGTGGTCTCGGGCTTCTCTAAGCAGCCCGCCAGATATTCCAGCACGTTCTGCACGGCGATGGGCTGGGAGAGGGTGTCCACCCAGCGGGGGGCGAACATTACGGGCAGGCGCTGTACCAGATGTCGGATTAGCTCGAAGGCTGCACTTCCGGAGCCCAGAATAACCGAAGAGCGCAAAATGGTGACAGGCGTCCTGCCTGCCTGCAGGATGCGACCGACTCTGGCCCGTGACTGCAGGTGCCTTGAGGCCCGGGCATGGTCATCGCCCAGATCGCTTAAATAGATGATTCTGTCCAGACCTTCCCTGCCGGCTGCCAAGGACATGCTTCTGGCTGCCTGCAGATCCAGATTTTCCTGTTGGGGAACCGCTGCTTTCATGGAGTGTACCAGGAAAAAGGCCGCACTGCACCCCCCGGGCTGCCCGCATGAGGGAGGAGCGGTCCTGCATATCCGCCACTGCGTTCTCCACTCCCGGATCACGGGCCCAGGGCCTGCATGACAGCTTGACTGGGGATCTGGCTACTGCGCGTACGCGAAAGCCCTTTTCCAGCAGGACAGGAATCAGCCTGCCTCCGATGTAGCCAGTGGCACCGGTTACGAGAATGGGTTTGTCGGTCATAAGTATCCTGAATGGAAAAAGTTGAGGCTTTAATGAAAATGCCCGGAAAATATCAGGTTATCAAAAATCATCCGGCTGTGATATCAGGGCCTTCAAGCAGGGTGCAGCCTGACTGCCGGACCATATTTATGAGCATGGACCTGATGACCAGGTTGTGGACCCTGCGGGATATATGCCAGTACAGGACACCCCCGAGCCCACGGGGCAGAAACTGCACGGTCAGCACCACTTCCAACCGGCCTCCGGGAATGTCGCGCAGATAAAACTCCAGCATGGCCTCCCCAGGGTGTTTCATCTCAGAAAGTAAAAGCAGCACTTTGGGGGGCTTTACCTCCAGGACTCTCCAGAAATCCACCAGTTCCCCGGTGATGAGTCTTTCCTGGTGGCTACGGCCATGCTGCAGTCCATATCCCCCGGCCAGGCGGTCCAGCACACCCCGGATTCTCCATAGGGCATCAGTGCCGTACCACCCCTGCAAACCTCCAATGCTTTCCACCAGTGGCCAGAAATCATAGGATCCGCCTTTCAGTACCACCCGGAATGAGGACTTGAGCTTGGAGCCTGCGGCAAAATAAATATCTCCGCAGGTGTACCATTCCGGAGGGTTGGGGCGCTCTCCACCGGTCCAGCTGGCCTGAATGCGGTCCCGGCAGAGAATCTGCATGGACCTGACCATAGCCTGGCGTACCGTAAGCAGATTCTGGGGGATGATTTCCCGTATGCGGTGATCCTTGCAGACAACCGTGTTGCGCATGCCTTCAATGAGCGGCTGGGACAGAGTTGCGGGTACAGGAGTTATTTTTTCGGCGCATCTGGCCAGAAGTCCCGGAGTGAGAAAAGGGACCTTGATGATAACCCTGCGGTTCAGGCCGGTTACCTGGGCATATATCCGGAACAGGTCCTCGTAGCTCAGGATGTCCGGGCCGCCGATGTCAAATGTGTCGCCCATGGTCTGGGGCTTTTCCAGGCATCCGGCCAGGTACTCCACCACGTTGCTTACAGCAATGGGCTGGGATCTGGTGCGGACCCATCCGGGAGTGAGCATTACCGGGAGCCTTTCGGTGAGAAAGCGGATGAGTTCAAAAGAAGCACTGCCGGACCCCAGGATCACAGCAGAACGAAATATTGTTGTGGGCACGCTGCTTTTTTTAAGAATTCTGCCTACTTCAGCCCGGGAACGCAGGTGTTTGCTCAGGCTGGGCTGGTCTTCGCCCAGTCCGCTGAGGTAAACAATTCTTTGCAGACCTGCCTGTTCGGCCATGCGGGCCATATTGGCAGCCGCCTCCCGGTCTGCGGCTGCAAAGTCCTGTACGGTGGGGCTCATGGAGTGAACAAGGTAGTAAGCAGCGCTGCACCCCGCAAGAGCTCCTGCCAGTGACGCAGGGTCCATGAGGTCTGCCTCCACAACCTCCAGGGCGGGATGGTTTATCCAGGTTTTGCAGTCAAGCCTGGGCCTGGAGCGGACCATGCCCCTGACCCGGTAGCCCTTGTACAGCAGCATGGGAATAAGCCTGCTGCCGATATATCCCGATGCGCCGGTAACAAGAATTGGCTTTTCTTTCATGCTCTTCCCCAGGGTGAAAAACCTCGTATGTGATACAAACAATAGACGGCCGGGAAACCGTTAATGATTAATTGAAAAAAAGTTAACATGCTGCACAAGTCTATCATGCCTGAACAACCAGGGATTGGCAAATGATTTGAAGAGACCATATCAACCCCGGGGCATTGCCTGCGGCAAAACAATGCGCTAAAGAATCTGCCTCAGACGTAATGAAAACTCAAGGAATCAATTATGAGCAAGGAAACAGTCAGAGACAAGACAGATCCCGGCATATCCCCTGCTCCTGACAGGGATAAGCAGAACTGCTGGGAAGTCATGCAGTGCGGAAGAGGCCCGGATCAGGGGCTGGATCAGGAGCATATCTGTCCGGCGGCCAGAGAAAAGCGCCTGGACGGTGTGCATGGAGGCCGAAACGCCGGAAGGTCCTGCTGGGTGGTGGCAGGCACCTGCTGCGGGGGCAACGTGCAGGGAGTCTTTGCCCAGACCATCACCAAGTGCCGGCACTGCATGTTTTACCAGCAGGTTGTAAGTGAGGAAAAAGAGTCTTTCCTGGATATGGTAAGCCTTTTTCAAAAACTAATAGAAGCGGGCAAAAAGCTGGGCAGGATTAAGCGGCGGGGCCTGATAGTGGGCGGTTCGGGCCTTATAGGCGGGACTTTGATGCACTACTTCAAGTCACAGCACGGTGACGCCTACGAGATCCTGGCCCCCAACAGCAAGCGCCTGAGCCTTAGGGAACCTGAAGATATAAAGTCATACCTGGAAACATACCGGCCGGATTTTATAGTCAATTGCGCTATCCCTCCTCTGGATGGAGGTCCGCAACTGGCATACGAAGTAAATTACCTGGGCAGCATCAATCTGGCCAGGGCGGCCATGGCCCTGAGGGTTCCCTTTATCCACTTCAGTTCAGCCGCTTTGCAGCCCATGGGGGAAAATGTCGCAGAGGACGAGTACCTGCCCCTGTCCACTTCCATGCCTTTTTATCCCCGTTCCAAGCTTATGGCGGAAATGACCCTCAAACATCTGCACGAAACCAGGGGACTTGACTGCACAGTAATCCGTCTGGGCGTGGTTTACGGCAAGCATGATCACAAGATCCAGGGTTTTCAGCGCCTGCTGTTTTCCATAGCCACCCAGTCCATGATGTTTTTACTGACCAGACCGGGCGTACGTCATTCTTACACGCACACGGAAAAGATTGCTCCCTTTGTTCACCATGTACTGCAGAACCGGGAAGAGTTTACAGGCCAGACCTACCACTTTGTGGACCCGGAGCCGGTGGAATTAAGCCGGCTCATGCTGGCGGTAAAAAACGCCCTGGGTGTCAAAAAGCCCAGGGCAGTGCACGTGCCTTACTCTATGGCCAGCCTGGGCGGCTACAGCCTGAAGCTCTTTCTGCGTATGCTGCGGCCCCTGGGATACGACGGACGTCTGCCCCAGGAGGTCATGTTTATGGACAAGTTTTACCAGAGCCAGATTCTCTCAGTGGACAAACTGAAAAAGTCCAGTTTTGGGGTGCCCGACCCTGAGGTAACAGTATACAGCGAGTTGCCCGGGATAGTCAGGTATTACGTGGCCAGGTGGCAGCATTACAACCTCATACCCACCGTGGACAGGGATCTATTGCAGACGGCCCCGGGCACAAAGACTTTTCAGAGCGCTCCCCAGGATCTGCTGGAAGGCCTGCACAGCGGCAGGTACGAATACCTGGCCGACTTTGAGCCCCTGCGTGATCAGGATTTTAACTGATCTCAGTTGTTATTCACCGGATCTGGTATTTCTGGCGCAGGCATAGTTTCCGGGTCAGGGTCAGCCCTTTCCGGAGTTTCGGGTGCCGGTTCTTCTGCCTGTGGCTGGGGTTCATTTTCAGTCGGATCTTCGCAGCCTGCAGTGCCGAAAAAAAGCACCAGGGCCAGTAAAAGGGCAAAAAGAAGATACAGGGATTTCACATCTGCCTCCTTGCAGGGTAGAGGAATGAACAGGGGTGATGCTGGACTGAAATTTTGCCAGGGAATGATTTTTATCCTGGCAGGACGTAATATTAACAGCATCAATTTCCATATATTGTAAATCCTGCCGGCAAGTCAATGTCTGAAAAGCCCCGGATGGAGTTTTTGTCACTCAAACACGACATTGCAGTTTTTATTTTATTGCGACCCGATATCCTGTGGCCGGCATTTATTGACATCACTTGGAGCCATTTACATAATGCTTATTTTAAACTTTGCAAAACAAAACATTAAACCGTGTTTCGGGCGGTGGGGAGACAGTTGATATGCAGAAAAAAAATGTGGCTGTGGTAGGGGTTACCGGGTATACCGGCATGGAGCTTATCCGGATTTTAAACGTCCACCCCGGCTTTGAGATCGGGGCGGTGACTTCGCGTTCCGAGGCGGGCAGGGCATTGCAGGAGCTTTTTCCCGCCATGCAGGGGACAAGGTCAGGCAGTATCGCTGTTACTTTTCCGGATCCGGAACTAGTGGCCAGGGACTGTGAAATTGTATTTCTTGCTGTTCCCCACGGGGCTGCCATGGATATGGCCGCAGCCTTTCTGGATCAAGGCTCCAGGGTGGTGGATCTAAGCGCTGATTTTCGCCTGCGAGACCCCGGGGAGTATGCAACGTGGTATGGCCTGGAGCATGGCCGGCAAGAGAGGCTTAAAGAAGCTGTGTACGGATTGCCCGAGATATACAGGGAACAGATAGCTGCAGCGAACCTGGTGGCCAATCCCGGCTGCTATCCCAGTTCTGTTATCCTGGCCCTGTACCCGGGGCTTAAAAAAGAATTGTTCCATGCAGAGGGCATTATAGCCGACAGCAAGTCCGGCACCAGCGGAGCAGGCCGGGTAGCCAAAACAGGCACACTCTTTTGCGAAGTGGCCGACAGCTTCAGGGCCTACAGCCTGGGCAGCCACAGGCATACCCCTGAAATGGAGCAGGAGCTTTCCCTGGCCTCGGGCCGGGACATGCGTCTTTCCTTCAGTCCGCACCTGGTGCCCATGAACAGGGGAATTCTCAGCACATGTTATGTTGATCTGAGAAGCAGCATTCAAACCGAGGAGATACGCAAGGCGTACAGAGAATTCTACAAAGACAGTCCCTGGGTGCGCATAATGCCCGAGGGAGTGCTGCCCGAGACCAGGTGGGTGCGCGGGACCATGTTCTGCGACCTGGGTTTTGTCCATGACCAGCGTACAGGAAGGCTGATCATAGTCTCCTGTATCGACAACCTGTGCCGCGGGGCATCGGGACAGGCAGTGGCCAATGCCAACCTCATGAGCGGATATGACCTGGACCTGGGCCTTGATGCCGCTCCATTGATGCCTTAGCTCGGAAAGCCTGTCTGTATGTCGGTATTGCCTGTGCACAGATGTTTTTCTGCCGGCAGCACAAAGTGGTGTTGCAGGTGAACCGGACAGGTCAGTGTTTAACCGTTTAATCTTTACAGGGCGGGGGAAAAATGGAAATTAATTCCAAAAAAGTTGATCAGGTTCTGGTTATCAGTGTCAGCGGCAGGCTGGATACTACCACAGCCCAGGAGTTTGAATCCAGCTGTCTGGAGCTTGTCAAGGATGAAAGCAGGATCGTGGTGGATCTGCAGGAAGTGGAGTACGTAAGCAGCGCCGGATTGAGAGGCATCCTGTCGGTGGGCAAGACAGTGCGGTCCAATGGGGGCGGCCTTGTATTCTGCTGTCTCAGGGGGATGGTCAAAGAGGTTTTTGAAATCTCCGGCTTTGCATCCATTTTCAGCATCTATGATACCCGGGAGCAGGCCCTTGAGTCAGCCTGATTCCAGGGGATTCAGCTGGATGCAGATGCCCGCCCGCAGGGAAAGCCTGCACCCCATTCAGGAGTTTGTCTTGAAAGAGGCCAGCGTCCGGGGCATGCCCGGGGATGTCCTGCAAAAGATCGAACTGGTCCTGGAAGAAGTCCTGTTGAATATTATAAACTACGCCTACCCGGAAACAGACAGCGGGGAGGTGCAGACCGGATGCAGGGAGCAGGATTCCGGAGATTTTCAAATCAGGATCATGGACCACGGAGCTCCGTTTGATCCGCTGAAACGCCCTGATCCGGATACAGGCAGGCCAGTACAGCATAGAGAGGTGGGAGGTCTGGGCATCCACCTGGTGAAAAACATGGCGGACCGGGTTGAGTACACAAGACAGGATGGAAGGAATATCCTGGACATTGTGTTCAATGCCGTATCCAGTCCGGGCCACAAGCCTGCCCATAAGGATGCCTCCACAAGTAATTGAAGAGCACTCAATTGTCAGAGGGTTGTATGACGATGTCCCAGATAACCGTTAAGCGCATAAAGGCCCACTGGGTGGACAGGGCCAGGAATTACGGGATTCTTGTTGACGGGAAAGAAGTTGCAGAAATTGGAAATGACTCCGAGGTGGCAATAGATGTAGATCCAGGCGCGCATAAGGTTCAACTGAAGATTGACTGGTGCCGGTCGCCGGTAATTGATATTGAAGTTTCACAGGGCAAAACAGTTTACCTTGAGTGCGGCCCAAGGGCGCACCCTGCCCTGGTACTTTTGTATATTACTGTCTGGAAGGATAAATATATCTGGGTGCGCAAGGCGTGACTTATCTGTTCTCTGGAACAAGTCGTTTTGTTTCCCGGATTGCTGTTTTAGAAACTGTAAAGACGTCAAGAAGATCCGCAGATATTGAATCTAAGAATCAGAAATCGGTAACTGGCATGCGAGCTCCTCTTGAAGCCCTGGGATACGAGATCACAGGGGAGCTGCCGGTTTATGGTATTTTTGACCGGGGCAAAGTAAAACAGGAAGATAATGTTGTGTCCCAGGCACAGAGGCTTGGAGCGGACCTGGCCGGGTCCTTGAGGCAATAGATGGAAATAATTGATCTCAGCCATCGTATCGAGCCCGGCATGCCGGTGTATCCGGGTACTGATGCCCCGGTGCTCGAGCGCCCGTTTGACCTGGACAAGGACGGCTTTGCGGAGACGAAGCTATCCCTTATGTCACACACCGGTACCCATATGGATGCCCCGGCCCATATCCTGGACAGGGGAAAAACTCTGGACCGCATGCCCATTTCGGCTTTTTACGGACAGGGGATATGCATTGACGCCACCCCGGAGCAAATGGAAATCGCCGCCCAGGACCTGACGCCTTACGAGGACATGATTAAAACAGCGGATTTTGTTTTGTTCAGAACCGGTTGGTCCAGGTTGTGGGGCACTGCAGGCTATTTTGAAGGATATCCGGTTTTAAGCCCCGAGGCGGCGCACCGTTTGAGCGAGTCCGGACTCAAGGGTGTCGGCTTTGATACCATATCAGCGGACGGCCCCGCAGACACTTCCTTTCTTATTCACGGGATACTCCTGGGTAAGGACATGATTATAATTGAAAACCTGGCCAATCTGGACCAGTTGCCCCGGGCAGGATTCTCCATAGCCTGTTTTCCGCTGCATTTTGTCGAGGCCGACGGTTCGCCTGTCCGGGCGGTGGCGTTTGTTGGCTGAGAGGGGGGAGTATGGTAGCGAAAAAGTGGCCATAGAAATTGAGACGTTGCGTATACTCGAAGGGCACCTGGCACCCCGGGCGTTGGGTCTTGTGATCGAATGGGCTTCACAGCACAGGGATGAATTAATTCAAAACTGGGAATTAGCGAGAAATAACCAGGCACCAAGAAAAATTGAGCCGTTAAAATAGTGAGGTAAAGGTCATGATAAAAGATGTTGTCTCTGCCATTTATAAAGGTGGGTATAAAATTGAGGTGACTTTTGAGGATGGTCTCACAGGTATCGTGGATTTTTCCAGGTAT